>DKFH01000185.1 GCA_002452315.1 Anaerolineaceae bacterium UBA6801
TGCAATCACGTCGACCAGGGTCTTACCGGCTTTACCAGCGCCGATGATCAACACCCGGCGCAAGAGATGCGGCGCGGTGAATATGCGGATATAAGCCAGCCGCCACAAAACGGTCAACAGGGCGGCAAAGACAATAAAGACGGATACGCCTCGGCGGGGGAGCGAATTAGGCGCAGAGGTGAAGTAGACCAGCAAATAAACCAGCGCATAGATCAGGGTGGCTAAACCAATACCCTTCAGGGTTTCGCGGGGGTTGCTGGCCCGGTGGGTGTCGTAAAGCTCAATCAGCAGCACGATCCAAAAGAACGGCAGCAGAAAATACCAGAAAGGCGGCCGGTCAGCGATGAATTCGAGGGAGAATTCCATCCAGGCATCGCCAGCAGCCCAAATGTAGAGTCCTAAAAATAACGATAGGGCTGCCACCAAAAAATCGCCAAATAACAGGATTGCCACACGCTCAGAAGCGCGTAGCTGCCATCGTTTTGGCCTCGGTTGGGTATTCATAAGCGTTATTTTAACCTTTATTTCTCTTTTTGGGGCGATAACAGTCCCCACAGGAAGCCTGTTCCCCACGAAAAGTGCATACAGGCGATTGCCAGGGGGACACCCAGCCAAAACCCAAGCGATTTATGCCGCAAAGCCAGTTGAACCCCCGTTATCAGCAGGATGAAGGCATAAATGGCCACGGTGACAGCCAGCACATAGCGGGCTGCGGCTAGAAAAGGTGCCAACAGGGCCAGCAGGATCAGCCCGCCCACAAACACAGGCGGCAGTGCCTGGCGCCAGCGGATTGTGCGTGGGTAACGCCGTAGCATCTGCACCTTCCAGTAGCCATAGCGCCAGTATTGTCGCGCCAGCTCAGGTAGGCTCTCGCGGGCAAAATAAACCGAACGGATGTGGGGGTCAAACCAGATCTGGCCGCCTGCCTGGCGGACCCGGGTATTGAACTCATAATCCTCGTTGGTCAGCAGGGTTTCATCAAAAAAACCGACCTGGTCAATCAGCTCACGTTTGAAAGCGCCGAAGGGCACCGTGTCCACATAGCCCGCCTGGTCGCTGTAGCGATAGCGGGCATCCCCCACGCCGATGGGGTGACCGGCAGCAGCCGCAATGCTGCGGGCGATCCAATGTGAACTGCTGGGCTGGATATCCCAGGCGCCGCCCACATTTTGCCCACGGCCCTCGACGATCGCCGCCACTGCCCGTTCGACATAATTCGATTCCGGCCTGGAATGAGCGTCCAGGCGCACGATGTACGTGCCGCCAGAGGCCCTGATGGCCACATTCAACGCCGCCGGGATGATGCGGGCACGATTTTCCACCACCCGCACGGCCAGGTCCGGATGGTCCTGTGCCCATGCCTGGATAAGGGATTGGGTGCCATCGGTAGAGCCACCATCCGCAATGATCACCTCCATATCGGCGCGCGGGTAGGTTTGCGCATACAGCGCATCCAGCAGGGGGAGAATGGTCCCCGCTTCGTTATAACAGGGCACGATGATGGAGGTTTCGGCGCTCATTTTCGGTTCAAGTATATTTTTTGCAAAGCAATTTTTAACCTCAAGGTTTAATAGGGTGAGGTTGAGGTAAAAATGCAGTTTTTAGTGGCTTCGATACAGTTTGCCAGCCGCATCGGTCAAAGTACCTTCAGCGGATTTTTGGCTACTGAAGGTTAGTGTTCGTCACAATCACAGGGCCGCAGGGCAATCGCCTCAATTTCAACCGCAGCGCCTGCTGGCAGGGCGGCCACCTGGACGGCAGACCGGGCGGGGTAATTGCCGGTGAAAAAGGTGGCATACACCTCGTTCATCAAGGCAAATTCACCCATATCCTGCAAAAAAACGGTTGTTTTGACCACATTTTCCATGCTGGTGCCGGCTGCTTCAAGGACGGAGCGCACGTTGGTGAGGGCTTGTTTGGTTTGTGCCTGGATACCACCCTCGACGATCTTGCCCGTGGCGGGGTCAATGCCCACCTGGCCAGCGGTAAACACCATGCAGCACGTGGTAACACCAGCCGAATACGGTCCCAGGGCTTTGGGCGCGTTTTCAGTGGTCACAATTTTCTTTTCTTGATGGCAACAAGTCATATCAATGATCAACCTTTCTTTGATTTGTTGATGGGTATTTTCAATTTGATTATAACACCCCCAGACTAATCCTGGTAACGCTTGGTGGTGGCGTGCAACAACCCTGGCAGATGGATGTCAACAGTATCGGTGTGTAATTTAACCCGCATCACCTGCCTTAAATGTCTCTTCGTTGAAGGTCAACAGCTGTAACACATCGGCCAGGCAGGCGGCAAACAGCTCATCCATCACCTCCGGGGCTGCCTGGTAAGCGCCGCCAAAGGCACCATCGCCATAGGCCTGGCGGGTCTCTGTTTGACCGAGGATCGCCGGCCCGCTGTGTATGATCGGTTTGGTGTTGTGAGGCAGCTCGGCGACCGTAGTAAAGGGAAAGGCTTCCAGCCAGTTGCCATGCTCGGGGACAAGGTCATATTTCTGGGCGATGCGGGCCACGCCCGGGGTCATCCACCAGTCGTACCAACGCAAGTGCAGGTCCGGTAACCGGTTGACGAGTTCTACCAGGTGGGTTTTGACCGGCAGGTTGCCGCCATGCCCGTTAAGGATCAAAACCCGCCGAAAGCCCACGCCATATAAAGAACGCAGGATGTCCTCGACCAGGTCCAGGTAGGTGTGTACCCTGAGGCTGATGGTACCGGGGTAATTCAGGAAATAGGGCGAGCAGCCAAAGTTAACCGGGGGCGCCACCAAGACGCCGCTCTGCTGAGCAGCCTCGTTCGCCAGGGCGAGCGGGATCTTCACATCGGTCAGCAGGCTCAGGTAGCCATGCTGCTCACACGCGCCCAGCACGAGCATTGCCCGGTCCTCGTCTTTGAGGTAGTCTTCAACTTGCATCCAGTTGTGGTTTTCAAAATGCATCTATCTGCTCCTATCAGGCAATTTGATGTTGAGCTGATTATAGCATCAGGATGCGCCAAAGCGTCATCACATCTAAGATCGTCGCCATTTTTATTGCCATGATAAAAAGAGACGCCCGGCCGGGCGCCTCTCTACGATGGGTTGACGATAAATTTAGGTGCTGTGGCGTTTACACCACGATATTCACCAAGCGGCCCGGAACATAAATGACCTTCTTCGGCCTTACCCCAGCGATGTAGGATTGGACGTTTTCGCTTGCCAAAGCAGCGGATTTGGCCTCTTCCTCACTGATGGAAGCGGGGACGGTCATTCGATCGCGCAGCTTGCCATTCACCTGCACGATCAGGGTGATCTGGTCTTCTTTGGCTGCCTCTTCATCCACTTCCGGCCAGGGCTGGTTGTGAATGGCGTAGGCATGCCCGGTGCGGGACCACAGCTCTTCGGCTATGTGGGGGCAGACCGGGGCCAGCATGCGCAGGTAGATACTCTCCGCTTCCTTCCAGGCCTGTGTCCCGTAAGCGCCGGCCGATTTGGCCGCCGTCATCTCGTTGACCAGTTCCATCAGACCAGAGACGATGGTGTTGAAGTTGAAAGTCTCAAAATCGTAGGTGATGGATTGCAGGGTTTGGTGCACCTTCCGGCGCAGGTTACGCAAAGTTTCCTGGCTGGCGGTCCCTGCCTGCGCTGGCGGCTCCAGGAAGGTAAACCACACCTTCCGCAGCCAGCGGATGCTGCCTTCGATGCCGCTGGAGTTCCACGGGGCGCCCAGCTCCCAGCGGGCAAAGAACATCAGGTAAGCCCGCACGGCATCGGCGCCATAAGCGGCTACCAGGTCATCCGGCGAGATGACGTTGCCGCGGCTTTTCGACATCTTCTCGTGGTCTTCGCCCAGAACCATGCCCTGGTTGCGCAGTTGCAGCATGGGTTCATCACCCTTGGTGATGCCCAGGTCGCGGCAGGCCTTATGGAAGAAGCGCGTGTAGATCAGGTGCATGGTGGCGTGTTCGATCCCGCCCGTGTAGGTATCCACCGGCATCCAGTAGTCATACTCCTGCGGGTCGAAGGGATACTGGTCATGCCATGGGCTCAGGTAACGCAGGTGGTACCAGCTGGAACACATGAAAGTGTCCATCGTGTCGGTCTCGCGCTCGGCCTCCCCGCCGCAGTGGGGGCAGGTGGTGAAGCGCCAGGTGGGATGCAGCTTGAGCGGGCTTTCGCCGGTGGGCAGCCACTCCACGTCCATCGGCAGTTCCACTGGCAGTTGGTCTTCCGGGACGGGCAGGGCGCCGCATTCAGGGCAGTGGACGATCGGGATCGGCGCACCCCAATAGCGCTGGCGTGAGATCAACCAGTCGCGCAGCCGGTAATTGACCGAGTATTCGCCCACGCCTTTGGCTTCAATGTGGGCAATTGCCTGTTGAAAGGCATCCTCAGCCGGCGTACCGGTCAGCGGCCCTGAGTTGACCATCTCACCCGCTGCGGGGACGGCGGCCTCCATTACCTCTGATACCAGTGGTTCTTCATCCGGGGGTTGGATGACCACAACGATGGGTAAATCGTATTTGCGGGCAAACTCAAAGTCGCGCTGGTCATGCGCGGGCACGGCCATGATCGCTCCGGTGCCATAGCTCATCATGACGTAATCTGCGATCCAAATCGGGATCTTCTCGTCGTTGACGGGGTTGATGGCATAACCACCGGTGAACACACCGGTCTTTTCCCGGTCTGCGGTTTCGCGCTGGATATCGCCCATACGCTCAGCCTGGAGCTGATAGGTGATGACCGCCTCCATCTGGTCGGACGTGGTGATTTTATCCACCAGGGGGTGTTCAGGCGCCAGTACCATAAAGGTCGCCCCCCAGAGGGTGTCAGGGCGGGTGGTGAACACCTCGATTTCATCTCCGATTTCGGTTTTAAAGCGCACAGAAGCGCCTTCAGAACGGTTGATCCAGTTGGTTTGCAGGGTTTTAACCTGTTCAGGCCAATCGATGCCTGAAAAATCGAGCAGTTCTTCGGCGTAATTGGTGGTGCGGAAGAACCACTGCACCAGGTTTTTCTTGATGACCGGGGTGCCACACCGTTCGCAATAACGCTCTTCACCATGAACTTGTTCGCGGGCCAACGTTGTGTTGCAATGGGGACAGAAATCAACCAGTGCCTCTTTTTGATAAGCCAGGTTATTATTAAAGAACTGGATAAAGAACCACTGTGTCCATCGATAATAACTGGGGTCTGAAGAGATCGCCTCACGGCGCCAATCAATCATCGTGCCCATCGTTTTGAGCTGCCGGCGCATAACCTCAATGTTGCGCATGGTCCATTTTCGGGGGTGGATGCCGCGCTGGATGGCGGCGTTCTCCGCCGGTAAGCCAAAGGCATCGAAACCCATCGGGAACATCACGTTGTAGCCCTGCATGCGCTTGAAACGGGCGCGCGCATCTGAGGGGCACATGGCGTACCAGTGACCAATATGCAGATCACCAGAAGGGTAGGGCAGCATGGTCAGCGCATAGAATTTTGGCATCTCCGGATCGATATCGGCGTGGTAAAGGCCGTCCTCTGCCCATTTTTTCTGCCACTTCGGCTCAATCTGCGCGGGTTTATACATGGGTATACTGGTTGGGTCGGGCATTTTCTTCTCCTGCAATAAAAACTAAACCGGTCAATAAAACTCGTCGTTTAAAATAATAAACTTCGTCCAAACAGGGACGAAGCATCCAACTCCGCGGTACCACCCTGCTTCCCGGCGCTCATTCGAGACCGGACAGCTTGGGCCGCGTTAACGGGCGGGTGCCGTCGCTGGTTACTGGGGTTCACCAGCGCCATCTGTCCTGTGGGGACCGGCAAGGCGAGTTCAACCTGAAGGCGCTCCGCTGCACCTGCCGGGCTCTCACGCTGTTCCCGGCTCGCTGGCGGATGGTTTACTACTCCTGCCATGATGTTTATGTGATATTGTGATGAGATTGTAACACATTAAGGCGTAAGAATTCAATAGGCTTCGTGGTTTTTTGAGTTGGGCGTAATGACCATCAGCCCTCTACCTACAGCCAACTGATCAATGACGACTTGGATCAGGGCAATCGCAAAGTGGGAGAAATATCTGTTACATCATTGTTCGTGAATTAACAGACCCCATCCCC
>DKFH01000017.1 GCA_002452315.1 Anaerolineaceae bacterium UBA6801
AAGGCGGCAACTTTGAGGATGCGATCTTGCTCTCGGAGAAGCTGGTAGAGGAAGACCGCTATACCTCGGTACACATTGAAAAGCACGAGGTTGAAGCCCGTGACACCAAACTGGGACCGGAAGAGATCACCCGGGATATTCCCAACGTCGGCGAAGAAGCTGTCCGCAACCTGGATGAGTATGGCATCATCCGCATTGGCGCAGAGGTCGGGCCCAATGATATTTTGGTGGGCAAGATCACGCCGAAGGGCGAGAAAGAGCTGACCCCCGAAGAGCGTTTGCTGCGGGCCATTTTTGGCGAGAAATCCCGCGATGTGAAGGATACATCGCTGCGGATGCCGCATGGCGAACATGGCATTGTGGTGGATGTGAAGGTCTTTACCCGTGAGGAAAACTCAGACCTCAAGGCTGGCGTGGAAACGATGGTGCGTGTTGCCGTTGCCCAACGCCGCAAGGTGACTGAGGGTGACAAGATGGCAGGCCGCCATGGGAACAAAGGCGTGATTTCGCTGGTTGTGCCAGTTGAGGATATGCCCTTCCTTGATAACGGCCGGCCGGTGGATCTCATTCTCAACCCGTTAAGCGTGCCCGGCCGGATGAACCTGGGGCAATTGCTTGAGGTTCACCTCGGGTGGGCGGCGGAACGGCTTGGCTTCCGCGCGGTGACCCCGGTGTTTGACGGTGCCACCGAGTATGAAATCGAAGCTGAACTGGCACGCGCCTGGATGATTGACCATGCCTGGGAAGTCATTGCACAGAAAGCCTGGGATTGGTTGAATGAGCAGGGCTATGACCCGGAGATGATCCGGGATGATGAAGAAGTCCGCCTGTACTACCTGGAACAGTGGCTGGGCGAGCGCGGCTATGATGTGTATGAGTTTACCAATGACCTCAATTTTGCCCGCCGTGCAACGATGCGCGAATGGCTGCGTGATGAGGGGTACGACCCCGATGGCATCACGGCTTTTGAGACGGAAGAAATCTCTGATGATGAACGGCATGACCAGGATACCCGTGCTATCGAAGCCTGTTTGCGGTTGTGGATGGAATCACATGGCGTGAAGGTCGATAAGAACCTCAACAACGAAGAACTGCACCGCAAGGCACGCGAGGTGATGAAGGTTGTGGATAAGCCGATGCCCACCCTGGGCAAGCAAAAATTGCGCGATGGCAAGACGGGCGAATATTATGACCACCCGGTCACAGTCGGTTTGATGACCATCATGAAGTTGCACCACCTGGTGGAAGATAAAGTGCACGCACGTTCAACCGGCCCTTACAGCCTGGTGACCCAACAGCCTTTGGGCGGGAAGGCCCAATTTGGCGGTCAGCGCTTTGGCGAGATGGAGGTATGGGCATTGGAGGCCTATGGTGCCGCGTATACCCTGCAAGAGATGCTGACGGTTAAATCGGATGATGTGACTGGACGAGTCAGCACGTATGAAGCCATCGTCAAGGGCGAGCCGATCGAAGATCCCGGCATCCCGGCGGCCTTTAAGGTTTTGGTCAAGGAAATGCAGAGTTTGGGTCTGGCGATTGAAGCCGTGCTGGATACCGGTGAGGTGGTTACCTTTGGCAAGGACGAGGATAAGGCCAAAATTCCTAACACGCCGACCGGTTTGATCAGCATCGGCAGGGATATTTAGCCGAAAAAATCGGCACAGACGAGAGGAAATTGGCTTGACGCACCTAACCTCACATGGTAGAATTATCCCTCGTCACCTTCAAACTGGCCCTATAATCCCGGCCAGGCTTTTGGAGGAAAAATTTGATAGCAGTGAGAGGCCATCTTGAAAGATGATGATGGCCTCCATTATTGGAAATTGATATTTTTTTAGATGTAGATTTGGAGGCAAATGTGCCAACGATCAATCAGTTGATACGCAAAGGCCGTAAGACAAGAGCGAAAAAGAGCAAATCGCCAGCGCTGCAATATACGTATAACTCGCAGAAGCAGAAACGTATCCGCCAGCCGAAGGGCGCGCCGCAGAAACGCGGTGTCTGCACGGTCGTGCGTACCATGACCCCTAAGAAACCGAACTCCGCCCTGCGGAAAATCGCTCGTGTACGTCTGACGAATCACATGGAAGTCACCGCATACATCCCTGGCGAAGGTCACCAATTGCAAGAGCACTCTGTAGTGCTGGTGCGTGGTGGTCGTGTTAAGGATTTGCCAGGTGTGCGTTATCACGTCGTCCGAGGTACATTGGATTCGACTGGTGTTGAGGACCGTTCACGCGGCCGCTCAAAATACGGCGCTAAAAAGCCTAAGTAGCCAGAGCGAATACGATTTAAGTTAGGGCGAAGCATTTTATTCGGTCTCTTTAGGGATTGCTAAGGTGCTTTGCCCTATTTTAATTTTTTTTGATGTAAGGAGTAAGTATGGCGCGAAGATATAAACCAGAAAAACGAGAGGTCTCTCCCGATATTCGCTACGGCAGTGTCGATATTCAGGAGATGATCAACCGGATCATGATCAAAGGTAAGAAGAGCACAGCTGCCAGGCTGATGTATGATGCTCTGGAGATCATTGAAGATCGCACCGGCAAGGATCCTGTTGAGACGTTTGATGCCGCGCTGAAGAACGTTTCCCCGCTGATGGAAGTGCGTCCACGCCGTGTGGGTGGTGCCACTTACCAGGTGCCGATGGAAGTTGAACCCAGCCGCCGGAAAAACCTGGCGATGCGCTGGATCATCACCGCGGCCCGGCAGCGCCCTGGGAAATCCTTTGGCGAAAAGTTGGCCAACGAGCTGATGGACGCGTCCACCAATTCAGGGGCCGCATTTCGACGGCGTGAAGAAGCGCACCGTATGGCAGAAGCCAACCGCGCATTCTCCCACTTTCGCTTATAAACGCTGTCTTTTGTTGATAGACCGGACTGGATGATTTGTGATGGCCTCGCAAGAAATTCCCCTTGAACGTTACCGCAATATTGGGATCATTGCGCATATCGACGCGGGTAAAACCACGACGACGGAGCGGATCCTGTATTATACGGGGCGTACCTATCGCCTGGGTAACGTTGATGATGGGACGACCGTCACTGACTGGATGGAGCAGGAGCGCGAGCGTGGCATTACGATTATGTCCGCCGCGGTGACGACCTTCTGGAAGGATTATAAGATCAACATCATCGACACCCCGGGTCATATCGACTTCACGGCTGAGGTGCAGCGCTCGCTGCGTGTCTTGGACGGCGGGATCGTCGTTTTCGACGCGGTACAGGGTGTTGAACCGCAAAGCGAGACCGTGTGGCGCCAGGCGAACCGCTATAATGTGCCGCGCATCTGTTTTGCGAATAAAATGGATCGGGTCGGTGCCTCTTATAAGTTCACTGTCAAATCCATTAAAGAGCGCCTGGGGGCGCAACCCCTGGCGATGCAATTGCCCATCGGTTTTGAGGAATCTTTCTCTGGCGTGGTCGACCTGCTGACAGAGCGAGCGATCTACTTTGAGGGTGAGCTGGGCAGCAAACCACGCGAGGGCGAAATCCCCCCTGAGCTGCTGGATAAGGTGAAAGAAAAGCGCACTGAGCTGGTGGAGCGGATTGCTGAGCTGGATGACACCACCATGATGAAGTACCTGGAGGGAGAGACTCTCACTGTGGCGGAGTTGAAGCGGGCATTGCGTAAAGGCGTGCTTGAAAACAAGGTCACCCCGGTATTTTGCGGCTCATCGTTGCGCAATAAGGGCGTCCAACCCTTACTGGACGCTGTGGTGGATTACCTGCCATCACCTCTGGATGTGCCGGATATTACCGGTATTCATCCGAAAACAGGCGACGAAATCTCCCGCCCGCCAAATGATGATGCCCCCATGTCTGCCATGGTGTTCAAAATCGTCACGGACAACTACGTTGGGCGCTTGGCTTATATCCGGGTGTATTCCGGTAAGGTCAAGAAGGGCAGCACCTACCTGAACACAACCCAGGATAAGAAGGAACGTGTGGGCCGTCTGTTGCGCATGTATGCCGACCACCGCGAGGATGTCGATGAAATCAATGCTGGCGATATTGGCGCGATCCTGGGATTGAAACAAAGCTTCACGGGCGATACGTTGTGTGACCCATCGAAGCAGATTGTGCTTGAATCGATTGCCTTCCCGTATCCTGTCATTTCGGTGGCCATTGAACCAAAAACCACGGCTGACCAGGATAAAATGGGCATCGCCCTGCAAAAGTTAGCTGAAGAAGACCCGACCTTCAAGGTTCGGCAGGATGAGGATACTGGCCAGACGATCATCTCCGGGATGGGAGAGCTGCATCTTGAGATCCTGGTCGACCGCATGATGCGTGAGTTTAACGTCCAGGCCAATGTCGGCAACCCGCGGGTGGCGTACAACGAGACCATCACCAGGGCTGTGCCCGAGGTTGACTACCGGTTTGTCAAGCAAACCGGTGGACATGGTCAGTTTGCCCATGTTGTGCTGCGGATTGAACCGCTGGAAAGCGGATCGGGCGTGATTTTTGACGATGAGATTCGCGGGGGCGCAATCCCCAAAGAGTATATCCCGGCAGTTGAAAAGGGTATTTTTGAGGCGGTTGAAAGCGGCGTGGTTTCAGGTTACCCGATGACCGACATGAAGGTGACCCTGATCGACGGCTCATTTCACGAGGTTGATTCCAGCGACCTGGCTTTTCGCATGGCGGCCATCTTTGCCTTCCGCGAGGGCGTAGCCAAAGGTAGACCGATCTTGCTGGAACCGATTATGAAAGTTGAAGTTGTTGTACCTGAAGACCATACTGGCGAAGTTCTGAGCCATATCAACTCGCGGCATGGCAACATCCTGGGCATGGACTTGCGCCCAGGGAATGCCCAGGCAATTCA
>DKFH01000021.1 GCA_002452315.1 Anaerolineaceae bacterium UBA6801
GAAACCAAAATTGCAACCAGAATCACTGTCACGAACCAGGAGGTCCATATCTGCCACCGGCTTTTCGGTCGCGCTTGTTTGCCGTCTTTTTGGGGTTGATCAGTCAAAATTCATCACCTATAAAAATTATATGTCATCCGTAAGCGTTTCCAAGAAATCCATATTATTCTTGGCTCGTATCATCTGTTGGAGAACAGCCTCAGTCGCCACGGCCGGATCCATGCCGGCACCTTGCGGTGCATTGGCGACCATTTGCAAATACATTCGCCGCATCAACCAGGCCCGTTTGAGAACATCAGGCCCCAGCAGCAGTTCTTCCCGGCGGGTAGATGAGCGCTCAATATCAATTGCGGGGAACGTGCGCCGTTCCTGCAGCCGCCGTGAAAGATGTAACTCCATATTACCCGTTCCTTTAAATTCTTCAAAGACCACATCGTCCAATCGTGAACCGGTATCAACCAGCGCGGTGGCGATGATAGTCAACGAACCGCCCTCTTCCAGGTTACGGGCAGCGCCAAAGAAGCGCTTGGGCGGATATAAGGCCGAGGGATCCAAACCGCCGGAGAGGGTCCGCCCGGAGGGATTGACCACCAGGTTATACGCACGCGCCAGCCTGGTCAGCGAATCCATCAGGATTACCACATCAAGCCCGGATTCTACCAGGCGTTTTGAACGTTCCAAAGCAATCTCAGCCATCCGGACGTGGGCAGAAACCGGCTCATCAAACGTTGATGCGACAACTTCAGCTTCCACAGAGCGGTCCATGTCTGTCACTTCCTCCGGACGCTCACCGATTAGCGACATGATTTGACGCACCTCGGGATGGTTGGCAAATATTGCGTTGGCAATCTCTTTTAAAATCGTCGTTTTGCCTGCTTTAGGAGGCGAGACGATCATTGCCCGTTGGCCTCGTCCAATGGGCGCGACCAGGTTGATCACCCGAGTCGAGAGGACTTTGGGATCAAATTCTAAATCAAAGCGCTTATCCGGAAAGATCGGCGTCAGATTTTCAAATCTTGGCCGAAGCCGGGCCTCATCAGGGGTCAGGCCGTTAACATATTCAACTTTTAACAAGCCATAGTGGCGTTCTGATTCGCGCGGCGGGCGCACATGCCCGATCACCATATCACCTGAGCGCAACTCATAGCGCCTCAATTGCGCCTGGGAGACATACACATCTTCAGCGCCAATGCGGTAGTCCTGACGCAGGAAACCGATCCCTTCGTTCATGATCTCAAGAATCCCGCCCCTGATCTCCAGCCCTTCATTCTCTCCCCAGGCGCGGGAAATCAGCAGGATCAGGCTCTCTTTTTTGTGGCGTTGTGGTCGGGGGATGTTGAGGTCTTTTGCAATGCTGCGCAGTTCGGTCAGTGATTTTTTTTCTAATGAAAGAATATCCATAGTCTTTGTTTCTCTTTTGTCTTCTCGTTTCTAGAATAAGGTCTCAGGTCAAATATACAAATTTCTCGCTCAGCCACCCATGGAGAGGTTAGAAAGTTAAAACACATATAATTTCGGGATAAATCGTAAAAATATTAATTTTGGACAAGCGGCTAACCCTAGTGATGTCCCATATACGCGGTTATTCAGGCAAGTGTTGCCCTCTTGAATGTTAAAGACATGCGGGAATGAGACTTTCGGTCAAAAGCCGAAACGAATTATCCTTACGTTTGTATCGGCTGGTTTATCGTTGGGTATCAAAATAATTATAACAGACTTTAAAATCCCTCGCAAGTAATTAATCGGAAACCTAATTAAAAATTTGGTGATTTTTTCTGCTTTTGATAATACTAGGATTTTCCCTGAGGTCAAGTGCTGATTTAAAATGAACTCGCAGGATTATCAATGATTGAGGTCGGAAAAATTTACCCCAGCCGTTTTCGATCCAATCTGGCATTTAGCCAGGCTTGCTATGCTATAATCCATTTTATAGCCAATCATAAATTTAACCCAGGAGTTCAGCATGGCGCGTCGGACAGTGAAAAAATCCCAGGCCAGGCAGAGCAGTAAACCGAAAACCAAGCCCAAATCAAAACCCCAGGAACCCCTTCTTGCCGTTGTATCATCCCAAAGACGGGGTGATATTGTCGCCATCCTCCTCATCTTAATCGGAACACTGACGCTGATCAGCCTCTTTACCCAACGCACCGGCACCCTGACCGCCTGGTGGGTGAGGAGCCTGGCTACGCTCATGGGCTGGGGCGTTTATCTCCTGCCCCTGGCGTTGATCACCCTCGGCGCCTGGATGC
Organism: Anaerolineaceae bacterium UBA6801; assembly: GCA_002452315.1. GTDB lineage: Bacteria > Chloroflexota > Anaerolineae > Anaerolineales > Anaerolineaceae > Brevifilum. The sequence continues at coordinate 2,250 of DKFH01000021.1, forward strand.
TGTTCAGAAATAATCAACAATTGCCGCGCTTATCCACTGAGCGAACCGTCGGCATCATCCTTTTTTTTCTCAACCTGACCGCCTGGTTCCACCTGGTCATCGATGGGGGCTTTACCGAAGCCCAATTGGGAAACGGCGGCGGTTATCTTGGCGCAGCAATTAAGGTAGGGTTTGTCCAATTGCTCGGCAGACCCGGCGCAATGGTGGCTCTAATCGCCTGGCTGCTCATCAGCCTGATTCTCACCCTTAACCTGACGATGGCAAATATCATCAATGGGTTGGGGGGATTGCTCAAATGGCTGACCGGGAAAATCCGTCACCTCTTCACAGTGATCCAAACCCGGCTTCGTGAACAGATGCAAGCCCGCAAGCAACCAGCCCAAGAAGAAAATGAGCAAGTCGCACAACAAAACCAACCGCATGAAGCCCAGCCTGTCATTCCAGGAGCCGCTGAAATTGCATTGTCGAATAAAACTCAATTAGAAGCAATGCCACAGGAGCCGGTGTGGGTGCTCCCGGATCCAAACGAAATCCTTGACCCCGTCATTGAACCGCCCGATGATACCGAAAATGACCGCCATCGAGCACGGGTCATCGAAGAGACCTTGCGCTCCTTTAGTGCACCCGCCCACGTGGTTGAAATCCGCCGCGGTCCCACCGTCACTTTATTTGGCGTCGAGCCGGATTTTGTCGCCTCCCGCAATGGAAAAACAAGGGTCAGAGTATCCAAAATTGCTTCCCTGGCAGATGACCTCGCGCTGGCACTGGCTGCCGCGCGCATCCGCATTCAAGCCCCGGTGCCAGGCAAGGGTTACATCGGCATTGAAGTCCCCAATCGCCACATCGCCACTGTATCCCTGCAAGAAGTCCTCTCCAGCCAAGCCTACCAGCAATTAAACTCCCCGCTGAAGATTGCCCTGGGGAAGGATGTCTCCGGCAACCCGGTGGCTGCGGACCTGACCGCCATGCCCCACCTCCTGATCGCAGGGACAACTGGCGCGGGCAAATCGGTGTGCATCAACGACATCCTGACCTGCTTTTTGCTCAATAAAACGCCAGATGAATTGCGCCTGGTACTGGTCGACCCCAAGCGCGTCGAATTGACCGGGTATAACGGCATCCCTCACCTCTTATCACCGGTGATTGTGGAAGCCGAACATGTCGTCGGTGCCTTGCAGTGGATCCTGCGGGAGATGGACATCCGCTATCGGAAATTCTCCGAAACTGGCTCACGCAACATCGCCGACTTCAACCAACTTTGCGAAAAAAATCAAACCAAAAAACTGCCTTATCTATTGATCGTAATTGACGAACTTTCAGATCTGATGATGCTGGCCCCGGACGAGACCGAACGCACGATCACCCGGCTGGCACAATTGGCACGCGCCACCGGCATCCACTTGATCATCGCCACTCAGCGTCCCTCAACAGACATCCTCACCGGGCTGATCAAAGCCAACTTCCCTGCCCGTATTGCCTTTGCCGTGGCTTCATCGGTTGACAGCCGGGTGATCCTCGATCAGCCCGGCGCTGAACGCCTGCTCGGCCGCGGGGACATGCTCTTTCAGGCACCCGATGCCCCCGCGCCCGTCCGCATCCAAAGCGCGTTCGTCTCAGACGCAGAAATCAACCGGTTAGCGGCCTACTGGCGCGGTTTCAGCATCTCTGGGCAAGCCCCTGAGCGCCCGGATCAACCCGCAGCTTTTAAATCCAACAGCGGCGTTGTTTTCAAGCAAACCCCTTTATGGGAAGAAGTCGACCAGGACCGGGATGATAAATTCGAAGAAGCCCTGGAAATCGTCCGCGCCGAAGGACAGGCCTCTATCTCCATGTTGCAGCGCAAATTACGCATTGGCTACACGCGCGCAGCCCGCCTGATCGAATGTATGGAACAAAAGGACCTCATCAGCCCACCCGATCCAAAAACGCAGATCAGAACGATCCTGGACACCGGCCAGGATGAATAACGACTTAACCAAGCAAATCGACTCTGACTTAATTGACAATTATCACGCAGCCGGTAAAATTGATGAACTGATTAAATAACTTTAATCTAATTAAAGTTTGAGGGTTGTCAAGAATTAAAATAACCCGTATAATCAGTGAGAAATTCAAATCTGGAGTAACTTATTTTATGAACCAAAATGATGTAACTAAAACCTTGGGGGAAGAAGAAAGTCAGGAGCAGCCTGTCAATAAGATGGAAGCCCTATTAGCGGAAGAGGGTCTGACGATAGACTTTCCCAAGCGTGGTGAAATCCGCAAAGGCACCATCGCCAGCATAAGCGAAAGCCAAATTCTGGTCAGCGTTGGCGCTAAGTCTGAAGGGATCATCGCGGGCAAAGAATTGGATGCCATCGATGATGAAACCCGCAAAGCTCTCAAAGAAGGCGAAGAGATTACCGTTTATGTCATCACGCCGGAAGACTCAAACGGCAATTTAATTCTTTCCTACACGCGTGCCTTGGAAGAAGAAAATTGGCAGACTGCCGAAGAATTGTTGGCATCTGAAGAATCTTTCACTTCAAAGATCGAAGGTTACAACAAAGGCGGCCTACTTGTACCCCTGGGGACAATTCGCGGCTTTGTTCCCGCCTC
>DKFH01000095.1 GCA_002452315.1 Anaerolineaceae bacterium UBA6801
GATTGGTGATTTTCTGGAGCCTAACCTCATCCAGCCCACTTTCCTGTATAATTATCCTCGAGACATCTCACCCCTGGCCAAAAGCAAACCGGGCGATCCGACCGTGGTGGAGCGCTTTGAAGGCTTTGTGGGCGGCATGGAACTGTGTAACGCCTTCAGCGAGCTCAATGACCCCCTCGACCAGGAGCAGCGCTTCATCGAAATGGGCCGGGCTTATGCCGACGACGATGAGGAGCAGCACCCCATGGATGACGACTTTTTGAACGCCCTCAGCTATGGCATGCCCCCGGCCGGCGGTTTTGGGATCGGGGTAGACCGGTTGGTAATGCTCTTTACAGGCCGGCACAGCATCCGGGAGGTGATCCTCTTCCCGCACCTGCGCAGCCTGGGTGATGAAGAAAAAGCGTAGACCTGCTTCAACGCAGCACGACAAAAAATTGCTCCACCTACGGGAAAGCAACTGGCAGAAATGGACGAACCAGCACTCATCCAAGATGCACTTGAGGGGGATCTGAACGCCTTTAATACCCTGGTGCTGCATTACCAGGATATAGCCTATAACGTGGCCTACCGCATCATGGGCGAACCCGGGGCAGCTGACGATGCTGCCCAGGAGTCCTTTATTTCAGCCTATCAGAAACTGCATCAATACCGGGGCGGTTCCTTTAAGGCCTGGCTGCTGAGGATCGTCACCAACAATTGTTACGATGAGCTCCGCCGGCGCCAGCGGCAGCCGGTGCTCCCGCTCAAGCCTGATCTCCCCGATGGCGAAATATTGGAAGACCCCTACTGGCTTGAAGATGAGGATGCTACGCCGGAAGAACACAGCGAGCAGGCCGAGCTTCACGCTGCCATCCAAAAATGTATCAACGAACTGGAAATAAAATTTCGCACGGTCCTAGTGCTGGTGGATGTGGAGGGGCTGGATTATCAGACCGCAGCCGAAGCAGCCGGCGCGCCGATTGGGACGGTGAAAAGCCGCCTGGCCCGGGCTCGTGAGCGGGTTCAGGACTGCCTGCAGGGCTTTTGGGAACTTTTGCCTGAAAACTTCCGTCATAGGGATGAGAAGATGATATGAAGAAGGAAAGGCAACACACACGAGACCTGGCATTACTTTCCGCCTACCTGGATGACGCCCTGCGCCCGGCTGACCGCCAGGCGCTGATTGCGCGCCTGAGGCATGAGCCTGAATTGGTCGCACAATTGGAGCGACTGCGCAGGACCAAGCTTACGGTGGGCTATTTACCGCGCCTGCGTGCCCCGCGCAACTACACCCTGACACCCGAAATGGTGAGCATGCGTTCCCAGAAGAAACAGCCCTTTGCGTCCACCTTGCGCCTGGCCTCCGCGCTGGCTGCTATCCTGATGGTGGTGTTGTTTGGCGTGGAATTTTTGTTTACCACTGGCCCGCTGGCCAGCTCGCAATTGGCATCTGAACCGATGTTGGAAGCCGCCGTGATGATGGATGATGCCCAACCCGAGCCCTTGATCCTGTGGGGGCATCCCGGTGTGGGGGGTGGTGGTGCTGATATGCCAGTCGAAGGCCGGGGTGGTGATGGCTCGGTGATGATGGAAGCGCCCGTGATGGTTGAATCCATGCCGGTTGAGGTAGAAGTTGCTGTTGAGGAAGCAAGGCCTGTTGAGGAACCCGTTGCAGAAGACTTACCAGCAGTGATGCCTGAAATGATGGCGGAAGCAGACCTCTCCCCACCTACGGATACAGAAATGGAATCACTCCAAATGGCAGCCGAGGGCAAAAAACAAATGCCGATATTGGGGATCAACCTGGATGAGGGGGGAGAGATCATCCAGCGCAGCGGGGACACCCTGGGTATTCAGGCTACTCCCCCAGCCTGGCGGGTGATCCTGCGCGCTGTGCAAATCGCCCTGGGGGTCGTCGCTGTGGGCGGCGGCCTGACCTGGTGGCTATTACGCCGGCGGGAGTAGCCATGCCATTGCGAACCTGATTTTTAACATTTGTTCCAGGGCAATAACCGATTAAATACCCCGCCACGCCCGCCCTCGTTTGACATAACCCTCCCCGCAAAGTATAATCATCCCTCGTAAATTTGTATTGTATTTTTGGAGAAGAAGCGCCATGGAACAAGGTAAAGAAATTAANNGCAAAGGAGCGCTATACGGGGACGGTGCTTAAGACCACGCTGCAGGGTGCGTTGGTTAATATTGGTAGTGAGATCCCTGCATTCATTCACATTTCCCAGGCTGTCAAAGACGGCGATCCGAAAGTGACCATCAATTCGATTGAAGAAGTCATGCAAACGGGTCAGGAATTGGAATTTTGGGTCAAGCGCGTGCGCAAAGACCGCATTGAATTGACCATGAAAGAGCCCCTCGCGCTGGAATGGCGTGAGATCAAACCTGGTATGACGGTTAAGGGCACCGTGATTCGCCTGGAGACCTTTGGCGCGTTTGTTGAAATCGGCGCTGAACGCCCCGGGCTGATCCATATCAGTGAGCTTTCGCACAGTTATGTGCGCACCCCCAGCGAAGTGGTCCGTGAGGGCGACGAGGTTGAGGCCCAGGTTCTGGAAGTCAACCGCCGCAAGAAGCAGATCAAATTGAGCATTAAAGCCCTGCAAGAGCTGCCTGAACAGGTGAGCCAAAACGCGGGCGTGACAGAAAAAGAAGAAGAACCCGCACCAGAGCCGGATTTGACCGCCATGGAAATTGCCATGCGCCAGGCGATGGAAAAATCTGAAGATGAAGAGGGTTTGGGGTCAAAACAGAAACCCCGCAAGAAGAAAGAGACCCCTGCTGAGCAAGAAGAAATTCTCTCCCGAACCCTGGAGAAAAAAGTTGGTCAGGACTCATAGCGTGGACATATTGCCTACGAAAGTAGGGCACAAAAAAACCGGATAGATCAGCCGGGGAGGTGCCGGAACCATCGGCCCTCCCCTTATCTTTTAAAGTCGGTACATGTGCAGGGGGACGGCATGTGCTGAGGGATTAATTCTTAATAGGTGATGGAGGCGTGATGCAAACCAAGTACATTTTTATCACCGGGGGCGTATTGAGTTCTGTTGGCAAAGGCGTCACTGCTGCCGCCATTGGCCGGCTCTTAAAAGCGCGCGGGTTCAATGTGGCTGTGCAAAAAATGGACCCATACATCAATGTGGACCCCGGTACGATGAGCCCTTACCAGCATGGCGAGGTGTTTGTCCTGGACGACGGCTCAGAAACCGACCTCGACCTGGGACATTATGAGCGTTTCATCAATATCCGCCTGAGCAAGGTGTGCAATTTCACTGCCGGGCAGGTATATGCCGAGGTGATCCAGCGCGAACGACGCGGGGATTACCTGGGTGGGACAATCCAGGTGATCCCCCACATCACCAATGAGATTAAACGGCGGGTGCAGCTGGTGGGCAAAGAGACAGGAGCGGATATTGTCCTGGTTGAGGTGGGCGGGACGGTGGGTGACATTGAGGGTTTACCCTTCCTTGAAGCCATCCGGCAGATGCGCCTCGACCTGGGCCGGGAGAACACCACCTATGTGCACCTGACCTGGCTGCCCCACATCGGCGCAACCGATGAACTCAAGACCAAGCCCACCCAGCACTCCGTCCGTGAGCTGCGTTCAATTGGCATCATCCCCGATGTGATTGTCGCCCGAGCTGACTACCCCATCTATGACGACTTGCTCGAAAAAATCGCCCTGTTTTGTGACGTTAAAACCAACGCGGTCATCCCCATGGTGACCACACCCATCCTGTATGAAATCCCTCTGCGCCTTGAAAAGACCGGCGTGGCAGATTTACTCCTCAATTATCTTGACCTGGAACCCAAGCAAAAACCAGATCTGGGGGCATGGGAAACCCTGATCAGTAAAATCAAGCAGCCCAAACCCACCATCAACATTGCCCTGGTCGGAAAGTATGTAGAATTGCATGACGCCTATATCAGCGTCCGGGAAGCGCTCAAACATGCTGCGATCGCTAACGATGTGGAGGTGGAAATCACCTGGGTGCACGCCAGTGATCTCGAAAAAGAAGGCGGCCTGGACATTTTTAGTCAGGTGGATGGGATTGTGGTACCCGGCGGGTTTGGCAGCCGCGGTGTTGAAGGTAAAATTAATGCTGCAAGGTATGCCCGAGAAAACAATGTGCCTTACCTTGGTTTATGCCTGGGCATGCAGGTCATGGTGATTGAATTTGCCCGGGATGTGCTCCAGCAGAAAACGGCCAATTCCTCTGAATTTGACCACAGCACCCTGGAGCCAATCATTGACCTGATGCCAGATCAGCAGTCCATCACCGAAAAAGGCGGTACAATGCGTTTGGGACTGTATCCCTGCGTGTTACAGCCTGGCACCATTGCACACCAGGCTTATCAAACCGACCAGGTGGAAGAACGTCATCGGCATCGATTTGAGTTGAACAATAAATACCGTCCTGCGCTAGAGGCGGCCGGCATGCTCTGTTCAGGGATCTCGCCAGACGGGAGGTTGGTTGAAATCACGGAAATTAAAGGCCATCCCTTTATGTTGGGGACCCAATTCCATCCCGAGTTTCTCTCGCGTCCTAACCGGCCTCATCCCCTGTTTATGGCCTTTGTCAAAGCGGTTCGTGAAAATGCCCTAAGTTTGCAAGAAGAAGAGGATACTCATCATGTTGAACAATAAAAAACATCATCTATCATCGTTATTAATTGTATTATTGCTGATGGGCTTTGTCCTGGCGTCTTGCCAACGTGCCGATGAGCCTAACCAGGAGCTGTGCCCGATTGATGAACTCGGCGAGGAACAAGGGGAGGATTGCCTGACCACTCTGCTTGAAGTTGAATCGGAAGAAGCGGCTTACCCAATTGAGGAGTTCACTTTCG
>DKFH01000108.1:0-5073 GCA_002452315.1 Anaerolineaceae bacterium UBA6801
TAAGATGGGCATTACAACATTAAATGATTTCGGTTATACTCAGTGCTTATGATAGAAAATGTAAGGAATTTCTGTATTATTGCCCATGTTGACCATGGCAAATCGACCCTGGCAGATCGGATGCTGCAAATGACGGGCACGATCGCTGATCGTGACATGACCGAGCAGGTTCTGGATAGCATGGATCTGGAACGGGAAAAGGGGGTGACGATCAAAGCTTCGGCGGTGCGCATGGTCTATCAGGATGAAGGGGGCCTGGAATACGCCTTGAACCTGATTGACACCCCGGGGCATGTTGATTTTAATTACGAGGTCAGCCGGGCTTTGGAAGCTTGCGAAGGCGCGCTGCTGGTGGTGGATGCGGCCCAGGGCATTGAAGCGCAGACCCTGGCCAACCTTTACCTTGCATTGGAGTCAAATCTGGTCATCATCCCGGTGATCAATAAGATCGACCTGGTTTCGGCCCAAACAGAAGCGGTGATGGAGGATTTGCATAACCTTTTGGGGACGCCGTATGACGAGATCATCCAGATTTCGGCAAAGCTGGGGTCGAATGTGGACCAGGTGCTCAAGGCGATTGTTGAACGCATTCCCCCGCCGACGGGTAAAGACGATGATCCGCTGGAAGCGCTGATCTTCGATTCGCACTACGATTCTTATAAAGGCGTGGTCGCTTACGTGCGGGTGTTTAACGGCGCCATCACCCGGGAGGACCAATTACTGATGATGTCGACCAAGGTTAAGACCTCACCGGTGGAAATTGGGGTTTTTGCCCCAGACCTAAGGCCGATCCCCAGGCTGAAAGCAGGGGATGTTGGCTATATTGCCACGGGTTTGAAGACGGTCTCTGAATGTCGTGTGGGTGATACGGTCACCTATGCCAATGGTGGCGTCACAAAACCGCTGCCCGGTTACCGCCAGGCCAAGCCGATGGTGTTTGCGGGCGTTTACCCCACGGAAGGCGAGGATTACGCCGATTTGAGGGATGCCCTGGAAAAGCTGCAGCTCAATGATGCGTCACTGACCTTTGAACCGGAGACCTCTGAGGCGCTCAACTTTGGGTTCAGGTGTGGTTTTTTGGGCTTGTTCCACATGGAGATCATCCAGGAACGGCTTGAACGGGAATATGATATGGATGTGGTGTTCACCGCACCCTCGGTTGAATACCGGGTTAAGCTCAATAATGGCGAGACGGTGAGGGTTTCATCTCCCTCTCAGCTGCCTGATGAAAACCTGATCGACAAAATTCTGGAACCCTGGATGAACCTGACCATCTTCACGCCCACAGAATACTATGGTGTGGTGATGGACCTGGTCACCCGTAAACGGGGCGTGTTTATCAGCCAGGACTATCCCTCCCCGAGCCGGGTGCAAATTGAATATGAAATCCCCCTTTCAGAGCTGATCATCGATTTCTTTGACCAGTTAAAATCTGGCACACGAGGCTATGCCTCTATGGACTACCAGTTTAATGAATATCGGCCTGAGAACCTGGTCAAAGTGGAGATCCTGGTCAATGGTGAATCGGTTGATGCGCTGACCGCTATCGTGCATAAGGATGACGCCTATCACAAGGGCCAGGCTTTGGTCTCGCGCCTGAAAGAGCTGATCCCCAGGCAGCTGTTTACCATTCCCGTCCAGGCATATTCACAAGGCCGGGTGATCTCACGGGCAAATGTGAAGGCCTTGCGTAAGGACGTGCTTTCTAAGTGTTATGGCGGTGATATCACGCGTAAAAAGAAATTGCTTGAAAAACAGAAAAAGGGTAAACGCCGGATGAAGATGGTGGGAAACGTCGAAATTCCACAAGAAGCGTTTATGGCGATCCTTCGCTTGGATAAATAATGGCTGAAAAGCGTGTCATTGCCAGGTTGCTGCGTTGGCTGCTACCTTTATCGATCAGTGGTTTGGCGATCTGGCTGATTTTACGGGAGATTGATTTTCCTGTCTTTGTGATTCACCTGGCAAAAATTCGGTGGCAGACGCTGGTGCTGGCAACCGTGATTTACTTTGTGAGCTATGCTTTGCGTGCGTTCTGCTGGTATATTCTGTTGAGAAAAAAAGTCGCATATCGCGAGGCGTTCTTTACCATGGGGGTGGGCTACTTGTTGAATAATATCTTTCCTTTTCGACTGGGCGAGATTGGCCGTGCGGTTATGCTGGATGATTCGGGCAGGACTTCCCCGCTGGAGGTGTTCTCCAGCGTGGTGGTGGAACGGATCTTTGATGTTTTTTTAGCCGCCCTGTTCATTTTAAGTGTGCTTCCCCGGATTTTGAGCGGCGGATATGACCAAACCATGATCCTGATCGCTTTGTCCCTGGCTGTGGTCGGGTTGATTGTGTTGTTTTTGCTGGCCAAATATCGGGAGAAAGTGGCAGTCTGGCTGACACGTTGGGGTCAACACTCCACTTTCATCAGGGACTGGTTGCAGCCCAAGGTCGCCCATGCTTTAGAGGGATTCGCTGTTCTGAACGACCCACGGGCGTTTTTACTGGCGTTTGGCAGCTTGGCCCTCAGTTGGGTGTTGGCCTTTGGCAAGAACTACCTGATCTTCAATAATCTTTCACCTCAACCACCCTTCTGGTGGATGATTTTTGTGCTCAGCGCAGGTGCTTTTGGAGCAGCACTACCCTCGGCACCGGCCGGGCTGGGCGTGTACGAGGGGGTGGTAGTGGGGGCTTTTGCCTTGCTGGGTGTGGGCACCGAATTGGCCTTCACCCATGCGATTGTGACCCATGCGATGGTCTTTGTGTATGCGAACTTGATCGGCTTGATCGGCTTACGGCTGCGAGGAGAGGCGTTGGTGTCTTTCTTGCGGCGTGTCATCCGGCGCTCTCCAAAAATCCAAACAGCGGAGTGAGCCTGATGAAGGTTTTAATCGCCCTGACATACTATCAGCCGCATAAATCCGGTTTAACGGTGTATGCTGTACGCCAGGCGCGAGCCTTGGCAGAGCTGGGGCATGAGGTAACGGTCTTGACCTCGCAATATGACCGTTCGCTGCCCACCTCTGAAATCTCAGATGGTGTCAAAGTGATCCGTGTTCCGGTATCCTTCCGGCTATCGAAGGGGGTGGTCATGCCGCGCATGCCGCTTAAGGCCTGGCAATTGATCGGGGATGTCGATGTGGTCAATTTGCATGTCCCCCAAATGGATGCAGCATTGCTGGCCTTGTTATCAAAGTTGCGGAAGAAGCCCGTGATGCTGACTTATCATTGTGATTTGCAGATGCCAATGGGTTGGTTCAACCAGGTGGCCGGATGGGCTGCCAACCTGGCCAACCGCATCGCAGCTGCGCTGGCGGATGTGATCGTGCACAACACCCGGGATTTTGCCGAGCACTCTCCCTTCTTGCAGCGCTATTTAGATAAACTGACAGTAATCCAGCCGCCGATCATCGGGACGCCGGTTGAAGATTCCGACCTTGACACTTTTCGCCGTAAGTATGACATCAAACCCGGACGGCGCATTATTGGGATGGTGGCGCGCTTGGCCACAGAAAAGGGCGTGGAATACCTGGTTCAGGCCATGCCCAAGGTGCTGGAGACCCAGCCGGACGCCCAGGTAATCTTTGTTGGGGAATATCTACATGTGTTTGGTGAGCAGGCGTATCGGGAAAAATTGCTGCCCTTGATTGATGCATTGGGTGATCACTGGACTTTCCTGGGCGTGGTCAGCGAGGCGGATAAATCAGCGTTTTACCATGTGTGTGATGTGCTGGTCTTACCGAGTATCAACAGCACAGAATCCTTTGGAATGGTTCAGGTAGAAGCCCTAACATGCGGTACACCGGTGGTGGCCACGGACTTGCCCGGCGTCAGGCAGCCGGTGTGCACAACAGGCCTGGGGAGGATTGTCCCGGTGATGGACGCACCTGCCCTGGGGGAGGCTATTCTCAAGCTGTTGGAATCCGGCATCCGGGTTGACCCTGAAAATATCCGGGCAATCACTGCGCATTACGCTCCACAGACTGTTGCCGAGGCTTATGATGCGCTATATCGAAAATTGACGGAGGCTCATGGATAGCCAGCAGCTGGACCAAATCCTCTGGCGGCATATCAGCAGCCTGCCGTATTTTCGGGGGTTTTTACGCGCGGTTGAAGACCGCTTTTACCAGGAGATCGATTTAGAGAGGCCGATCCTGGATTTGGGTTCAGGCGACGGACATTTTGCGTCGGTTGCCTTTGAGCAGAAATTGGATGTGGGGCTGGACCCTTGGTTGGCGCCAACCCTTGAAGCACAAAGCCGACAAACCTACCATCTGCTGGTGTTGGGTGCAGGCGGGCAGATGCCCTTTGGAGAAGCTTCCTTTGCCACAGTGGTCAGCACCTCTGTGCTGGAACATATCCCGGAGGTGGAATCGGTGCTGCAGGAGGTGGCGCGGGTGCTGATGCCTGGGGGTCGATTTGTGTTTTGCGTGCCCAATCACCGCTTTCCGGAGATGTTGTGGGGCCGCCAGCTGCTGACGAACATCGGATTACAACAGCTGGGCGCAGCCTACAGCCGGCTGTTCAACCGGGTGGCGCGGCATGCGCACACGGATGCGCCGGATGTATGGGAAAAGCGCCTGTCTCAGGCCGGATTGGAGCTGCTGGAGACCTGGGATTATTTCCCCCCTGAGGCGCTGCATATTTTGGAGTGGGGACATCCCCTGGGATTGCCGGCTTTGATCAATAAGAAATTGTTTGGGCGCTGGGTGCTGGTGCCAAAGCGCTGGAATCTGGCGCTGCCCTGGAAGTGGACCCGCAGGTTTATGACCGACCCCCGTTCGACAGAGGGGGTGTGTTCATTCTTCATCGCCCGGAGGCCCGCATGAGACGGTGGACCGCGTTGGGTTATTATGCCTATTCCATCTTAGAAATGTTGATCTGGATCAAGAACTGGCCTGCGCTGGTGCGGCTTTTTTTGCGAAAGCCAGGCACCCATGCACAAAAAATTAAACTTCGATGGCCCCACATCGATTTATTGGTGCGTGGCCCGATGGATGTGTGGTCGGTAAAGGAAACCTTTATTGACCAGTTTTATACCCGGTATGGCGCACCAGTTGAGGATGGGTGGACGGTGGTGGATAT
>DKFH01000108.1:5092-9394 GCA_002452315.1 Anaerolineaceae bacterium UBA6801
GTGATTGTCTACGCGTTTGAGCCCTTTCCGGACTCCTTTGCCCTGCTGGAGCGCAACCTGGCATTGAATGGTGTTGAAAACGTGCATGCCTTCCAGAAGGCCGTCTGGAGCAAGGAAGGTGAGCTGTTTTTAGACCTCTCCACGGGCGAACCGTTGCAGATCAGCAGCCAGGCGGGAAATGACGGAGCGGCCAGTGCGGAACAGGTGGCGGTAGAGGCCGTGACTTTGCAAACCCTGTGTTTTGGGGAGATGCTCGAAAGGATTGACCTGCTCAAGATGGATTGCGAGGGCGGGGAATATGAAATTTTGTTCAACACACCCCGAGACGTCCTCCAGCGGATCAAGCACATCATCATGGAATATCATGATCTGGATGAACAAAAATCTCACCGGAAGTTGGCCTCATTTTTGGAGGAGCAAGGTTACAAGGTGACATGTTTTCCAAATTTTGTGCATCATGAGATCGGTTATTTGTTCGCCGAGCGTAACATAAGTGTGCGATCAAAGTGATCAGCATGGGCAGCCCAATCTGCGCATTTGCCCCCGGTTGTCAGTAAAATTACGGTAGGGTATCATATTCCACGACTTAATCATTTACGACCATAGGCTGAAAGCTTGACACAATAGAGAACATTCATGGCCGAACAACCCAAGTCACCGTTATCCACAGAACCCAGCGTTTGGGATTATTTTGCAGATAAGCTGAAATCCTGGTTCAATATGCAACCAAAAGGGGCGTCAGAAGCACAAGACGATGAACTGCCCCTGAAAAAACCTTTTGCCTGGTCCACAGTGGGCGCGGTGGTGTTGGCGTTGATTGCCCAGCTCTCATTGGAACCCTCACCGGGGAGAACCCCCTGGCCAGGTGTCTTTTTGTATGCTGGCGCATTGATTTTCTTATTAATGGCGATCTTTCGGGGGGAATGGGCACTTCCGAACCTGAAACGGTCCGTTACGGAACCCTTCCAACCCCGGCTCAGGTTGGAATTATTGCTCGTCAGTGCTATGCTGGGGATTTTGGCCTTTCTCCTCTTTGGGAACGGGCGCTTTGGGCTGCTGAATACGTTGTTGTGGGTTTTGGCAGTGATTTTCTTTTTGGCAGCTTTTTGGCCAGTGAATGAGCGGCAGGCCGTAAGATTGGATGTCCTGTGGGAGCGATTTTCTAATGGAGAATGGCATGTGCGGGTAAGCCGCTGGACGGTCATCGTACTGGCTGTTATTGCGGTGATCTTATTTTTCAACTTCTCCCGCTTGGATATGGTCCCGCCGGAGATGCTCTCAGACCAGGCTGAGAAATTGATGGATGTCAACGATATCCTCAACGGGCTCTCACCGGTCTATTTTCCACGCAATACCGGCCGGGAAGCGTTGCATTTTTACCTGAGTGCGGGGTTTATGCGCATTTTCAACCTGGATGTCACGTTTCTCAACCTTAAGATCGTGGCGGTGTTGGCGAATTTATTGACCCTGTTCTTCATTTACTTGCTGGGCAAGGAATGGGCTGACCGCTGGGTGGGATTGGCGGCTGCACTGTTTGCGGGGATCGCTTACTGGCCCTTGCTGTTCACCCGGCTGGCATTGCGCATCCCGTACTATCCCCTGTTTGTTGCGCCGGTGATGTATTTTATGGTCCGAGGTCTGCGCAGGCAGCATGTCCCCGACATCTTATGGGCCGGGTTATTCCTGGGGCTGGGCTTACACGGTTACACGCCCTACCGGATTGTACCGATTTTGGTGGTGTTGGGGATATTGATCTATCTGCTGCACAACAAGGGTAAGCAGTTGCGGCTGAATGCCCTGTTTGCGTTGATCCTGATCGGCTTTACTTCACTGCTGGTGTTCATCCCCTTGTTACGCTATTGGCTGGCCAACCCCGAATTGTTCGCCTACCGCGCCTTTTCCCGTCTGACCAGCATGGAGGTTGGCTTTCAGAATTCGCCCCTGGTGATTTTCTTGCAGAACTTCTGGCGGGCCAGCGTGATGTTCTTCTGGGATAATGGCGTGATTTGGGCGCATTCCATCCCTGGCCGGCCGGCGCTTGAGGTCGTTTCCGGGGCCTTCTACTTTTTGGGGATTGCCAGTGTGATCGTGCGTTATGCTCGCGAGCGGGATTGGCGGGATCTGTTCCTGTTGGTTTCGATTCCGATGTTGATGATGCCATCGATCCTGTCACTGGCATACCCCGGTGAGAACCCCAGCCTGAACCGCACAGCCGGGGCGGTGGTGCCGGTGTTCCTGGTAATCGGGTTAGCCTTCGTGTCCATGTTCCGCACTTTGAAGTCTCACATTAATGGGCGGGTTGGCCAGGTAGCCCTGGTTGCTGTGGTAGCGTTGCTGTTGGTGTGGTCTGGCGTGAATAACCATGACCTGGTTTTTAACCAGTATTACACCATTTACCGGGCATCGAGCTGGAATACATCTGAAGTGGGGCGGGTTGCGGCGCTGTTTATCGAATCGATGGGCGACCCGCAGACGACTTATGTGGTGGGTTACCCGCATTGGATTGATTCAAGGCTGGTGGCCATCAATTCTGGCTACCCCGGGTGGGATTTCGCCATCTTCCCGGATGAAATTGCAGATACCCAGGCCGATCCGCGACCGAAGATGTTCTTCTTGAATGTCCACGATGAAGCCAATTCGCAATTATTGCGGCAAACCTTCCCGTCAGGCGTGTTATGGCAATATGAATCCAGCGTTCCGAACAAGGACTTTATGATCTTTTTTGTGCCGCCATCGGTCGGAGTTGCTCCATGATGAAGGATGAGATGACTGTGCAAAAAATGCATTCACGTAAGTCGTGGGCCAACCTGGTGCTGATCCTGGCCTTGCTGCTGACCTTGGTGGCCGGTGCTTACCTGCGTTTGGTGGGCGTCAATTGGGACGAAGACCAGCATATGCATCCAGATGAGCGCTTCCTCAGCCTGGTCCAGGTGGCGATTTCCCCCGTGGACTCGTTGGGCGAGTATTTTGACACCGAAAGTTCAAGTTTGAACCCGGCCAACCATGGCTATACCTTCTTTGTGTACGGGACTTTGCCGATCTTTATTGTCCGCTATGCGGGCCAAGCCCTGGGGCAAACGGATTACCATGCCATCACCATCCTGGGCCGGCAGCTTTCGGCGGTTTTCGACGTGGTCACAGTACTGCTGGTGTTTGCGATCGGAAAGCGCTTGTACAATCGTTGGGTGGGGCTCCTGGGGGCAGCGTTTTATGCATTGGCCGTGTTGCCCATTCAGCTCTCACATTATGCCACGGTCGATACGATCACCAATACCTTCGCGATCATGGCGATGTATGCGGCCGTATGGGTCCTGACCCGGCCGGTGCCCGCAGATACAGCTGGCACAGAGCCTGAATCCCTGGACCCAGCTGACCAAGCGCAAGGTGATCAGCCCCGGCTGGAGTGGAATGCGGCCAGGCTGAAGCGGTTATTTTATGAACTCGCGCCGTACATCCTGTTTGGGGTGTCTTTGGGTGCGGCAACCGCCTCGAAGATCAACGCGGTGGTGCTGGCGTTGCTCCTACCCCTGGTGGAGGGCATGCGCTACCTGGGAATGGACCCTGACACACGGCGAGAGGCTGTATTACCCATTTTCCGCAACCTGGCCCTGGCTGCAGCCCTCAGCTTTTTGACTTTCAGGATTGGTCAGCCTTATGCCTTTACCGGGCCAGGGTTTTTTAACTTTGGCATAAATCCAACCTGGTGGGAAGGGCTGCAAAGCCTGCGCGTCCAGGCCTCCGGGGCGGTGGATTTCCCGCCGGCGCTGCAATGGGCTCGCCGGCCAATCACATTTTCCGGCAAAAACCTGACCGTATGGGGTTTGGGGTGGCCGCTGGGGATTTCAGCCTGGTTATCCTTTTTGGGGATGGGGATTTTGATTCTGCGTAAGTCGGCCTGGCGGCGGCATTTGCCCTTGTGGGCTTTCACCGGTTTGCATTTTATCTGGCAATCCACCTCCTGGGTGCGGTCGATGCGATACCAAATGTTGATCTACCCGACCCTGGCCTTGATTGCGGGGTGGGGATTGGCGACGCTGTGGTCTGCGCGGCACAAAATCAGGCTGGGCCGAATCGAGATCAAGCCGAAAACCATCCGGATAGGCGGAATCGTCCTGACGGTTGGGGTTTTGCTGACCACGGCCGCCTGGGCATTTGCATTTACCCGCATCTATACCCGCCCGCACACACGGGCGGCAGCCAGCCGGTGGGTCTACCAGAACATCCCGGGCGCGCTGACCTTGCACCTGGACACGGCCGATGGCCCCTTCCAGCAGCCGCTGCCCTACCGTGCAGGGGATGTGG
>DKFH01000032.1 GCA_002452315.1 Anaerolineaceae bacterium UBA6801
AGACGGGGTAAGAAGAGGCTGTAGAGTGCCAACAGCCCAACCAATCCGACCAACGCATGGGACAGGGTGAATTTTCGGCTGCCGTACCGGCTGCCCAACCCTGAAAAGAGCAGGATGCAGAACAAAATCGCGGCCAGGGCGTAAGCCGGCTGGTCGAGGAACAGGATGAACCTTTGGATCAGCGGGATTTCCACCAGCATGAACCCGAAGCCAATCATGCCAAAATAAAGCGGAACGCGCCGGCCGCCTGGCCGGGGTGCGCCCCGGTTGATAAACGCGACCGGCAGCAAGATCATCAACCCCGAGAGAAGCAGCGCCAGGCCGAAGATGATCAGAATTACCAGGTAGCCGGCACCCCCGAAGGGCTGCCAGGTGATCCCCAGGGTGCGCAGGACTTCGGGCAGTTGCGACCATTTGAAGTAATGCCCGAAAAAGGGGCGGTTATCAGTCGGTGGCTGAACGTTGTAGGGATGGGCTTTGTAAAAGTCACTGCGGGGCTGGGCAGCAAAAAAGTCGGTGAAGGTTTGATGGTAAACCGGCTCCGGCAGGATGTTGTAGAGGTTGACCTCGGTGATGTCCAAATCAGGGGCAAAGACCAGGTCAAAGGCTTTGTCGCTGGCAAAGCCCCGGACGAGGTCCACTTCGGCTGGGGTGAATGGACCGTTTTTGATCAATAAGGTGCCGGTGTTGTAGCCGCGCAGCGCGACGATCTGTGCGCCGGGGTCCATGCCCTGCGCTTCCAGGGCGGTCACTGCCAGGGTGAAGATGCGCAGCCATTCGCTGGGAACCTCCTGCAGCCAGCGGGTGATCACCAGCAGGCCGTCGGGCTGCAATCCCCTCAGCATGTCCTGGAAGGCCTCCATGGTATAGCGATAATCTTCCCCGAGGGAATAGGCGCCGGAGCCGACCGGCTGGTAGCTGTCGGTCAGCGGGAGCTGGATGATATCATAACGCCCCGGGGCGCCCCGCAGGTAGCTGCGCCCGCTGGAAGGGACCCAGGTAACCGAGTGCACCTGGTAAGCGGACAGCGCGGCCTGGACGATGAGCGGGTTACCCTCCACGGCGGTGATGCGGCTGGCACCCAGGGCCTGGGCCACCTGGATATCCATCCCACCGCGCGGCTCGAGGATCAGTGTGTGAGCGTTGGGTTTCAGGCGGTAAGCGATGGCGGCGGGCAGGTATTCCGCAAAGGCCAGGTCGGCCTCGGCGGGGAGGATGGCGCTCAGGTTGTCCCCATCCACAAACAGGCCGTCGATGCGCGGTAGCGGCTGGAGGTAGCGGTAGCTCAGCCCGGGCACTGAATGCAGGCTTGGGCTGCGGACGACCTCGACTTTTGAGATGCTGTTCCAGCGGGTGCTGAGGACCTCTGCCTGCGGGTTTTGCAGGGCGTAGGAAATGCTCTTGTATGGTGAGATATGCAGCTCAAATATGGTGGGAATGTTCCCCGACCGAATCTGGAGGGTGAGGAGGATGGAGGCGATGCCCAGCAGGGCTGTCAGGGCACCGGGGAGGGCCGGTTTGATCGCTGTGCGGGATTCCAACAAAAAACAGGTTCCGGCCAGGCAGGCGATGGCCGCGCTGAAGGCCACCATGCCTTCACCCCCTACCCAGGCCGGCACACTGACGGCAGCCAGGCAGCCCAGGGCTGAGCCGACCAGGTTGACGGCATAAACCTCGCCGCTGTCCGTGCGGTATTTTCTCAGCAGCAGGCTGATGGTCATCCCGCTGAAGAAGAAGGGGGAGGCCAGGGCGGCATAGTGCAAGAGCAGGATGAGCACCTGGACGGGGTCGACGAAGATGCTGAAGGAATCGAAGGGTAGCTGGTTGACGAGCAGGTAGGACCCCAGCATACTGGCGCCTGTGCCCAGGGCCAGCCAGGGGAATAAGCGACCCTCTTCCAAGCCTGGTTTAGCCCGGCGCAGCGCCAAAAAGGTGCCGCTGGCGCCCATCCCCAAGAGGGCGATGCTGACCACCATGAAGGCGAAGTGGTAGAACTGGGAGACGGAGAACAGCCGTGTCAGGTTGATCTGAAAGCACAGGGCGGCAGCGGAGACCAGCAGCAGGCCCAAGCCCTGCCAGGAGAGGCTTTTGAATTTGGTCTGGGTCGTGTCCACAGTTTTACCCTTGAGATCCTATAAATCCATTACACCAGGGGCCAGAACGGCAACCCTGAACATAGTGTATCATTTTTTGATAGCCTGCTAAGAGATATTTTGCTGATTATTGAACAAAAACTATTGTTTGTTGTTCCAATAGTTAAACATAAATGCCGCAGGTGGACTATCCTGCGGCATAATCGTTAAATTATTAAGCTTAAGACACGCTCATTTCGGTTGGTGTTCCTTACCCAACTTCCAAGCTTTCCAGACCTTGTTCTGGGGGTTGGCCCTCTTCTTTCTTTTTGGCCAGTGTCCAGGCATGCATGGCCAGGGAGAGTGCAATCACGCCATAAGACACAAACACCCGGAAGTATTCGCCAATCTGGGCGTTATCGAACAGGTTTTTACCCGCTTGCGGGGCGACGATGAAGAGGGTGTGAAAGAGGATCACCCCAATGATGGCCTGCTTGTTGTTTGCCTTTTGCACCGATGCCCCGCCAACCAGCAATGCCGCAATGGCAAATTGCGCAATTTGGGTGTGGGCACCATAGGTGGCAAATGTGCCAATGTTTTGCAGGTAGATCAACTGTCCCCAGCTGGCCAGAACGGTTGAAATGATCATGGCAATTACCCGGGTTTGGTCAACATTGATCCCGGAAGCCATAGCCACACTTTGGCTCTGCCCGACCGTGCGCATATTTTGCCCCAAACGTGTATCGAGGATTTTCTGGTTGAACAGGCACAGCGCGGCGATCAGCAGGAAAGGAAGTACCGGTAGTTTTACAGTCTGCAGGACTAATTCCACACTGGGAATGTATGTCGCAGCATAGATCACTGCGCAGAGCCCAATAATCAATAACGGCTTAAGGATTGAGTAATTTTGATCTTGTTTGAAAATCTTCTTCTGGATGATTTTAAACAGCTGAAAGACAGCGAAAGCAATCAGGCCAATCGTGACAGCATCCAATAACACCAACCGGTCTGCGAATAAGAAGGCTTCAACAACTGGGATATATGAGAGTGCAAAGGCAACCGCAATAATGGCGAACTGGATGATGTCGCTACGTTTGAAAGAATATCTCTTCAACAAATGGAGGACGCCTTTGACAACGGTGATCACCAATACGGCATAAAATGCGACCGTGATAATATCCACCATGCGAATGTTATCAATGGAATACTTCAGGTTTCCCGTAAGGTCGATTGTATTTTTTACACCCACGCCGTGAGAGATGATCAGGGTGGGGTTGTCGACGGGGATGACACCACCAATGATGACCAGGAACAACAACTGGTAAAGGCCATCTGCAAAATAACCCAAGATGAGCCCGGCGATCATTTCAGTGCCTTTCATATTGTTGAAGAGTTTTCCAACCAGGTAGCCAAAAAAAGTTGCGATGGGGGTGGCAATTAACACGCACAGCATCATCCCACCAAAGCCCCCAAAACCCCAATGAACTACCCAAAACAACGCAATTTGTGCAGCAATGGCACCAATCACCATGCCAAAGTTTAATCCCAGCCCGGCAATGACAGGAATGATCAATGCCAGCACGGTAAAGGTGTTTCTCCCAATACGAGTGATAACGCCATCAACGATGAAAGTCATCGGACTGCCCGATATAATAATGGCGGCAAGACAGACCAGGGCAAAGGCAATCATCACTTTGTTGTCGAAAAGATATGTGCCAAATTTATTAATGCTTGTTTTCATCTTCATTATTGATTGCTGCCTTTCGCTTTTGACAATGCATACAAGATGATGCCGTTTGAAATGATGATCCGAAGGACTTCAGGGAGTGTTCCGATTTCAATCACGACATTGACGACGGGCAAGGCTGTGACAAGAATGCCTTGGAAGAGCAGTGTGCCAATTATTACGTGGGAAATCCTAGCCCTTCGAATGGATGCCCCGCCGATCAGGATGGCTGCAACGCTGGCAAAGCCCATCATCAATGGCGCGTTATAGAGCTGAAGAAAGCCATATGTTTGCGCATACATGATGATGCCTATGGCACCAAACACGGTTGAAATCACGGTGCCTAAAATGCGTGTTTTTTCCACATTGATACCACTTGATAATGTGAAAACCGGATTTTCTCCACCTGCGCTCATCGCGATGCCGCCTTTGCTTTGTAAAAACAGCCAAATGATCAGGCAGCATAACCCAAATACGAGGATTAAGCCCAAAGGGATGCTGACACCGCCGATGTTAAAGGCCAACCATTGTAGCCAGGCAGGTTGGGTGTTTTTGACAACATTTGGATCGCTGAGCAACCCCCCAAAGCTGCCTGCAAGGCTGGCAGTGTTGCGCAGACCCCTGCCCTGCAAAGGCCAGCTCAGCTCTCCATTTTGAAACGAAAAAGAGAGCCAGACGATGTTCATAAAGGCAATCACAGAAAAACCAACGTAAGTTGAAACGGTCATTTCTGAGCCTTTTACCCTGTTTAAGAGCAAACCATAGAAGAACCCCAGTATTGCGGCGATGACAATGCCAATGGCAAGGGCTAAAAGGAGGGTTAACCAAGGATATGCGCTACCGAATTTATCCATCCAATTATTGATATAACTAATCTCCATGGACAGAACCGCCCCTAATAAACCCGCAGATATACCTAGCGAGATACCAAAATTCATTCCAATACCGCACTGAACACCTGGGACCATAGCCAGTACCAAAATACTGAACATCAAAACCCGTCTGAGCACATCGCTAAACAAAACGCCCGGATCAAAACCGACGGCTAGTGAGGTGATCAGCAAAATTACGAAAAATGCCCCGATGATGAGCCTGGGTAAGCCGATCTTGTCAATGATGTTTTTTGCTTTTTTCATGCCAAAACCTCCTCCCTTACACCAGCCATGGCGAGGCCGTAGGCAGCATCGGAGTCATCAGGGGCCATAATGGCAAATAACTCGCCTTCTGACACGATACCAATCCGGTCACAAAGTGAACGCAACTCCACCAATTCTGAACTGATCATGATGATGGTGGTGCCCTGTTCCCGATTGATTTTTGCGAGATAATCCAAAACGAGTTTCTTCGCGCCAATATCAATGCCGCGGGTTGGTTCAGAGACTACCAGGATTTTTGGTTTCATCGTCAGGGCGCGAGCCAGGCAGACTTTTTGCTGGTTTCCACCTGAAAGACTGCCGCTCGTCTGTGTGGGGCCGGTGCAGCGGATGTCCAGAAGTTTTATCATTTCACGTGTGTGCTGCTCAGATTTTGCTTTGTCGATGATCTTTAATCCTGCTATTTTCTTTAAAAACGCATCCTGGATCTGCATCGCTGAAAAGACGATGTTGAGCTGAATTGATTCGCCAAGAAGCAGTCCGACTCCGCGCCGATCTTCCGACACAAAAGCGATATCGTTGCGGAGTGCTTCGCCCAGTTTGCTGAGATCGAGTTTCTTACCATGGACGATGACGTCTCCACTGGTTTCAAACAACCCCATCATGCCATTTATAATGCC
>DKFH01000159.1 GCA_002452315.1 Anaerolineaceae bacterium UBA6801
GCGGCAAGCCCCTCCAGGCCAACTTTATCGTCCACCGCCCGGTTGGGCACGAAACCCTCAATGTCGTCATCCCCTGGTCCGACAAGCGCTTTCAGTTCACCAGCAAACAAAATACCCTGCCCACGGAAGGCACGCTCATCTGGGGAGATGAACAGGTGAACTTTGACCGGGAGGATACCTTTGCCTGCCTGGATTTGGGCCGCGGTATATGGCCATTTGAGTCCTTTTGGAACTGGGCCAGCTTTTCCACCCGGTTGCCCGATGGCCGGTCCGTCGGGGTCAACCTAGGCGCAGGGTGGACCGATGGCACCGGGATGAACGAAAATGCCCTCTGCGTGGACGGCCGCCTGACCAAGTTGAGCGAGGACATGAAATTCGAATATAACGCCAAAAACTTCATGGAACCCTGGCGCCTGCATACCGCCGTCACCGATCGGGTGGACCTGGTCTTTACCCCCTTTTATGAACGCGTGGCCAAAACTGATGCGCTCGTGATCCGCTCGGAAGTACACCAGATGATCGGCCATTTCCAGGGTATGCTCAAACCAGATCAAGGCGAACCCGTCCTCGTCGAGAACGCCATCGGCTGGGCTGAAGACCACCACGCCCGCTGGTAACAAAAAAGGGCACGGCGTGCCATGCCCCTATATTTCTACATTATCAAGAATTTTTACAGCAGCTCGATCATCTGCTGCAGCCGAACGTCCTGCGAGCTGGCGCCTACCAACACCTCAAACTGGCCCGGCTCTGCCACCCACCCCGGCAGGTGCGGGTCGTATAAGGAAAGCGCTCGCGGCGTCAGCGTAAAGGTCACCTCTTGCTGCTCGCCCGGTGCCAAACGCACTTTCTCAAACCCCTTCAGCTCTTTCACTGGTCGGGGCAAGGTTGATTCCACATCCCGGATATACACCTGCACCACCTCCTGGCCAGGGACCTGCCCGGTATTCTCCACCGTCAAAGACACTGTGAAATCCTCGCTCTGCGCCACCTTGGTGGGTACCTGCAAATTGCTGTAAGCAAAGCTGGTATAACTCAACCCGTGCCCAAAGGGGAACAACGGTTGCAGGTCTTTCTTTTCATAATACCGGTAGCCGACGAAGATGCCCTCGCCATAATGGACGTCCTTCCAGCCGGGATAATGAATGTAGGCCGGGTTGTCCGCCAACCGCTTGGGGAAGGTCACCGTCAATTTACCGGATGGGTTCACATCGCCGAACAGGATGTCCGCCAGGGCATGCCCGCCCTCTTGGCCGGGATAGTATGCCAGCAGGACGGCAGCCACCGCCTCCACCCAATCCATCACCACCGGTGATCCTGCATTGACGGCCACCACCGTGTTGGGATTGACCGCCGCAACCGCCCGAATCAGCGCGTCCTGATCGCCGGGTAAATTCATATCCGGCCGGTCGTGACCTTCGCTCTCAAAGGTATCAGACAACCCCGCCACAATGATGACGGCATCACTGTCCTTTGCCGCGTCCACTGCCCGTGCGGCCAGGTCGCCCTCCACGCCCAGGGCAGGTTTATACGAAAAATGGATCAGGGCGAAGGGGTTGTCCTCACCGCTGATATATTCTGCGCGAAAAGCATACGCTTTACCCTTTTCCAGCTTGAGGGAGGCCTCTGCCACCATCGCTCCTCGCTCAATCGCCGATGAAGTGCGCAAGCCCACAGCGTTATCCAGGATTAATTCACCATCCAGCCAGACCCGCGCCGTACCGGTGTTGCTGAGGAAAAACTGGGTTTCTCCCGTCTCCGGTGGGGTAAAAGTGCCTGTCCAACGGATACTGAAATGCTTTTCATCAACCACGTCGGTGGCCGGCCCGCCGCCCCCCCACCAGCCCTCAATCTGTGCATCCACCCGGGTCAAGGCAGGTTCGCCGGCGTGCTCAAGGTTGCTGAACAATTCCGTAAATAATCCCTGGGTGTCGCCATCCGGGTGGGTGAAGCGCTCTTTTTCCACCGTCCGGGGATTGCTGCGGTTGTCATAGCCCGGTTCGTAAACGATTTCTACCGCCTCACCCAGCTTCGCCCGCAGCCCTTCCAACGGGGTGACCCAATGGCGCGGGTCCACCCGTGAACTCCCACCTCCGCTCACCACCGAGGCGGCGTTCAAACCAATCACGGCCAGCTTTGTAATCTTTGTTTGGTCCAGCGGCAATCGGTTATGCTCATTTTTCAACAGCACAATCGATTCATTGGCCACCTCCCTTGCCAGAGCCCGGTGTTCGGGGGTATCACCGCTGCCTGCAGGCAGGTCTTCCTCACCCATGACGCCCGCCCTAAAGAGCAAGCCCAACATCTGCCGGGCAGCATCATCCACCCAGCGCTCATCCACCTGCCAGGTGTTCACGGCAGCTTCCAGGGCCTGCCCAAAATAGCGCGCCGGCCCTGGCATTTCCAGGTCAAGCCCGGCCTGGATGGGTGTGAAGATGTCATGCACCGCACCCCAGTCCGAGACAACGACACCCTCAAAGCCCCATTCTTCTTTGAGGATCTTTCGCAGCAAAGTCTCATGCTCACTGGCATAGGTGCCGTTTATCCGGTTATACGCACACATCACCGTCCAGGGATGGGTTTCCTTAACGATCGTTTCAAAGGCCGGCAGGTAAATCTCGCGCAAGGTCCGTTCATCCACGACCGAGTTGCCCCGAAACCGTTCAAACTCCTGGTTATTGGCCGCATAATGTTTGACCGAGGCGCCGATGCGCTGGCTTTGCAAGCCCTTAACATAAGCCACGCCGATCTGACCCGCCAGGTAGGGGTCCTCAGAAAAGGTTTCAAAATTGCGCCCGCCCAGTGGTGACCGCATGATGTTGACGCATGGTCCCAGCAGGATATGGCAGCCCAGGTGGCGGGTCTCTTCAGCCAATCCAACGCCCGTGCGCTCAATCAGGTCCCGGTTCCAGGTCGACGCCATCGAAATGCCGGACGGGTAAGCTGTCGCCGTACCGACAATGCGGTCCATGCCGTGGCCTTCCGTGCGGACGCCGTGGGGTCCGTCCGTCATGACCACCGAGGGGATGCCCAATCGCTCGACTGGCACGGTATACCACTTGTTACGACCGGACAGCAAAGACACTTTTTCGGTTAATGTCATTTGTTTAAGCAAGGTTTCAATTTTCTCTTGGTACAAATCAGGGTTCATTTTTTCCTCAATCTGATGATTTCATGTAATCATTCCCTTATTATAAACGCTCCCCAGCAGGTAGAATTAACCAGGCAGCAAAGTCGGTTCAACAAACCAAAACAATATCCATGCAAGCAGAAGCCCTCAACCAGATTCCCATTTTCTCAAGCCTCCAGGCAGACACCCGCACGGCTATTGCCCGCCGAGCCTTTACCCGCAACCTCCCAACCGGGTGCACCTTGCTCGTCGAAGGGCTGCCTGCCGAATATGGCTATTTTGTCCTCTCTGGCGAACTCAGGGCGCTGCGCATGAACCAGGACGGAAGAGTGCAGATTCTGGCACGCTTTTGGACTGGCGACCCAATCAACCTCATTTCCCTGCTGTCTCAAGAGCATGTCAACCGCGCCACGATCGAGACCTTGACCAACTCAACCCTTCTCGTCCTGTCAGCATCGGATTTCAACGACCTCATCCATCGTCATCCCGATTTTTCAACCCTGCTTCTGCGCCAGTTTGCTGCCCGGCTCACCAAAATGACCGATCTGGCAGCTGACCTTTCCCTTTACGCCGTTCGGGCACGCCTGGCACGCTTCCTGATCGAACTGGCTGACCTGACACCCTCACACGCCGGCTGGACACAGGATGAAATTGCCGCCCACATTGGCACCGTCCGCGATGTAGTTGGTCGGCTGTTGCGGGATTTTGAATCCGCCGACCTGATCCAGCGCCAGCGTGGGCAAATTGTCTTGTTGAATAGGGATGAATTGACCCGCATTTCCAAGGATTGATGGGCAGAGAAAACCCCCACAACAGCCATAATGTGACAAAAGTCGTAGCGCCGACCACCATAATTGTGTAAGATACGGGTGAATGGTAACACGAGACCTTATGACCGAACCGATCATACCAAGCATCAACCTGACCCTCTGCAACCGCTGCACCCAGTGTGTAAGCGGTTGTCCAGAGCAGTCACTGGTGATGACCGAACGGGGACCCGAGTTCATCAAACCGATCACCTGCACCTACTGCGGTGATTGTGAAGGCCTCTGCCCCACCGGAGCCATCCGCGCGCCGCTATGGGTCACCTGGGATGCACATGTATAACCAAACCATTTCACGATCCATCATTATCTTAACTGGAGGAGCCCATGAGTGAATTTATCAACAACGTCGGCCAGCGCAAACAAGCGCTGAAAGAGGTCATTCAACGCTTGCACGCAGGTGAAACCGTTGAGGACCTGAAAGAACAATTCGGTGATGTGATCCGCGGCGCCACCGCCAGCGAGATCGCAGATGCAGAACGTGCCTTGATCGGTGAGGGCGTTTCTGTCACGGAGATCCAGCGCCTGTGTGACCTGCATGTGGCGGTGTTCCAGGACTCCCTCGACGAAACGCCTGCCCCCGAATCCCTGCCCGGGCACCCCGTCTTCACCTTCCGCATGGAAAACGAGGTCATCATGCGCTTGCTGGAGGCGATGGAAGATACCCTCGACAAGTGGGAGGATGGCGATGAGAGCGCCCTCCAAGCCCTCATCCAGCAGACAGAAAACCTGGGTGCCATCGAAAAGCACTATTCCCGCAAAGAAAACATCCTCTTCCCTTACCTGGAAAAGAAAGGCTTTGAAGGCCCCTCCACGGTGATGTGGGGCGTCGATAACGAGATTCGGGCGGAGATCAAGCAATTCAAAGCGCTGATCACCAGTTCCGATCCAGATGCACTGGATGCAGGCGATTATTTTGAGGGTTTGGCGCGCAATATCCGCGAGATGATCTATAAAGAAGAAAAAATCCTCTTTCCGGCAGCGTTGGAGAGATTGACTGACCAGGAATGGGCTGAGATCCGGGCCCAGGAGGACGAGATCGGCTATGTTGATGGTCAGCCAGACAAAGCCTGGGAGCCGCCAGCAGAGTCCCCAGCCCCGCAGGCTGAAGCACAAACCGCAAGCGATGGCGAGCCAGTGCCAGACGGCCTGATCGCCCTGGCTACCGGCGCGCTCACCCGGGACCAGATCAACCTCTTGCTCACCCACCTGCCTGTCGATGTAACTTTCGTGGATGAACACGACCAGGTGCGCTACTTCTCCCAGGGCCGTGAGCGCATCTTCGACCGCTCACCGGCCATCATCGGTCGCGAGGTTACCAAGTGCCACCCGCCCCAAAGCGTCCACCGGGTAACCATCATCCTGGATGATTTTCGGGCTGGCAAACGGGATATGGCCGAGTTCTGGATCCAGATGGGTGGCCAGTTCATCTACATCCGCTATTTTGCCCTGCGCGATGCCCAGGGTGCCTATAAGGGCTGCATCGAGGTCTCACAAAACGTGACCCACATCCGCGCCCTGGAAGGCGAACGCCGCCTGCTGGATGACGCCCCCGGGTACGACAAGTAACCATTTTTTACGTCTTTAAACCATCAGAGGCTGCTGTGGTGCATTAGCAGCCTCTTTGTTTTTCACAAACGCTCTTCTTCAAACTTGAATGCACAGGGTTTTGATCTCAAACGACCGAAATTCTAAGTTCAAAGGATTGTCAGTAGAATGCAGCGCTTCCAATTTTGTCTCCAGCATATCGGTGCGGAAAACAGCCCTGATGGGCAGGCTGGTCGCCAGACTTACCCTGGTACGTGTTCCCTGCGCCTCATACACCCGCAACCTGGCTGACCATCCCCCAGCAGCGCTTACGTACCTTACAGGCAGGGAGGATCTCCCATGACGGCCCGGGCACACGCTCAACCCTGCGGGACCAGTTCACCTGGTATCACCATGACCTGTGGCTTTACCCGATGGCCGCCCAATGGCAGCGAATCAGCCAGATGGAGCCCTTTATCGGGCGCGCCGGCAGCGTCGGAGACATACTGGTGACCCGCCTGATCCGCCAATATATACCGAAGGGCACTAACTTCAAAAAATCTAACCTTTGAAGACATCAGCTTTATTGAGAAACGTCTAAATCTCCGGCCTAGAAAATGAATTGACTTTGATCTACCCTTGGTATTCTTAAAATATCACTGTTGTACTTAATACTTTAATCTGAGGAATTATTCAACGGTCTCAGCACCTAAAAAGAACTGGAAAATCAGGGAATACGGCTGACAAACATGCTCATCCAGAGCACCAAATACTGATGTGACACCTTGCCTCCCTTTGAACTTAATCCAGTAGAAAAACAATGAAACCAATAACACAAGACTGCTTTGGGTGAAGAGAAACCAATGTTATATTGATGATTGGGCTAGATCAATTAAGTCCATAAAAGTAACCGTACCAAGTAAATAACGCTAGTTGCCCTACCCTGTTCTTCCATTAAGCCTTTTGTTTTAAGCGCACCAAGCTGATGACCAAACAAACAATACCTAGAATCAAAAGGTAGAGAATGCTCGCTGAATCTTTGATGGGATTGCTGTTGAACATCAGATCTATTCCCATCGTTTGTCGGAAATTTTGGATCGTGTCTGGTTCAGCCCATTCAAATACAATTCTAATAGGTTCTTCCATTAATATCTTCCTAAACATGGCCGCTGAGTGTGAGAAGGGAAAAACCTTTACAACTGTCTGAAAAGTGCTTGACAATTCGCCAATTGGGATCAGGATGCCAGCCAAGAAACCGATCAATGTCCCCAAAATGGAATTAAATAGCGAGTAAGCATTTAGGTTCTTAAAGAACAGAGAAATGCAAAATAGAATTAGGGTAGCAATCAGGGTATTGAAGATGATCTTCAGCAAGATATCTACCAAGGCTCCCAGAGTGAGCAGATGTCCACCTAAAATAACTAGATATATCTGGGTAGCGATGAGAACAATTACTGAAAGAATCAACGTGATCAGAAATGTGCTGAATACATAACCGCCGATGATCTGTAATCTGGAAAGTGGGGTCATGATAAGGTCTTCATAAGTTCCCTTTTCTTTATCTACCAGCATGGCAGAAAGCGCCCCTAATGAGGAATTGACAGGGACAATCGCCAGAATACCCGACATCACCCAAGCCCCTGTTAAAAGATCGACACCTGGGTAATCTGCCAGCTCCTTAAACGTTAGCCGACCTAAAAAGATAATATACAGACCTAACACGATCAATGTGCTCAAAAGCGAGAACATGACGACCGTTTTGTCTTTAAAGAACAGCTTCAAATTGCGTTTGATGAGGGTTATCATGACTTTCATGACTTTCATGCCTCCCGTAGAATACTCATAAAGGCATCGTCCATGGTGCCTTGTTTGACTTCATAAGATTCAATCAGATCCTGGCAATTATTGATGATTGAAATAGCTTCTTTTGTATTCTTCAACGGGATGAAAAACATACCGTCCTGAAATTTATAAGCTATGTTATGATCACCAAGCATCACTTCGAGTTCTTCCTTATGGTTCGTATGAATAATGAGGAAGTTGTGGCTATAGCGATCCTTGATCTCGCTAGGTTTGCCAGCCACTCGCACACGGCCCTCATTTAGTACCACCACATGGTCCGACTCATTTGTCTCCTCCAGATAGTGTGTGGTTAAAAGGATCGTGACATTTTCTTCATTTCTCAGATTAGTGACCATATGCCAGATCTTGCTTCGGCTTTCCGGGTCTAACCCCGTTGTGGGTTCATCTAAGAGTAATATTTTCGGTGAATGGATTAAAGCTCTAGCAATATCAATCTTCCGTTTCTCCCCACCCGAAAGAGTTCCATATTTCCTTTTCAAGAGGTCTGAAGCTCCAGTGATAGTAAGCAATTCCACGATCCGATTTTCCAACACTGACTTTTGCAGGCCATAGAGCTTCCCACGGATCTCCAGATTCTCTTTAACAGTGAGAACGGAATCTAGTCGGTTATTTTGAAAGACCACACCTAATAATTTCCGGATTTTCTTATCATCCTGACCAACACGGTAGCCACAAATCTCAACACTGCCTGCATCCATACTAAGGATCGTGCAAATCATACTGATCGTGGTGGTCTTCCCACTGCCGTTTGGACCAAGTAGCGAAAAGAATTCACCCTCGTGGATAGAAAAACTGATCCCCTTGACGGCTTCAATAGGACCATAATTTTTCTTGATGCTCTTTACCTGAATAATTTCTTTTTCGCTCATGTTATTTCCTCCAAGTATGGCATTTTATTCACACCTATCCACGCATTTGAGCTAAAAGCAATATCTACATCCCCACGTCCCTGATGGCTGTATGACTCTGCGTATGACATATTATAAGTGGTTTCAAACTTTTAGTGCAACAGTAGAGGGTGTTGAAAATGTGAATTTCCTCTAAACAAATTTGATCGTAGGGGCGGACCTCCGTATCCGCCCAGGGCAACCACGGCTCAAAGAGTGCTTCGCGAAGGGTTGCCCCTAC
>DKFH01000163.1 GCA_002452315.1 Anaerolineaceae bacterium UBA6801
ATCAGGGGCCACTTGGTCATTTCTGCGCCAAAATAACGCAGTCCAAAATTCTTTTTTAATAACTCAACAAACCACATTGGCCGGGCCATACCTGCTCCTCGATCCTGCCAGCAAATACCTTTGATGCCTGCAGGATTTTTCAAGCCTCCACGCAGGGACGCATATTCCAAAATTATATCGTAAGTCTTCCCAATCGCCAAAAATGAACAACAACTGGCCTGCGGCAGTTTCTGGAACAATTATTGCAACCTACAACAAATTATTGAAATATTTTCATGAGGACGATAGGTAAGGCGCCCCTACCTGAAAAACACTTGTTTAAACATGGTTTCTGACACACCTGATCCCCCTTTAACAAGACATCATGGTTTTGGTTGCACCCGGCACACATGCTGCACGCATTTCGGCAGACCAAAAATAACGGTAGAATAGTTATCATGCGCCGCCACTTTACACACATCCTGCTCTTGGTCGGAGTTGTCTTGATGGGCTGCCAATCAGTCCCCCAGGCACCGCTTCCGGATAATCCCCGCCCTCAAATGGAGGCCGTTGCAGAAGACCCAAAGCCAGCGGAACCCACTCGGACTGCCACCATTGTGCCCACACCAACGGTCCTTTCAGAGCCCATCCATCTTACCGCCACGGTTTGGGAGGCGCTGCCGCAGGTGCCCATCCTCATGTATCACCGCTTTGATCCCCGGCCAGGCGGCACCTCCTATCGTTACACCACCAGCCTGGCAGACTTCGACCAGCATCTCAGCGCCTTATATGAGGCCGGGTTTTCCCTGGTTTCGCTGGATGACTGGCTGCGGGGCAATATTCACCTCCAGGCAGGCCGGCGCCCGCTGATCATCACCATCGACGACCTGTTTTATGCCGATCAAATCTCCCTGGATGAAACCGGTCAACCCGCCCCCTACTCCGGGATTGGACGATTATGGGCCTTTGCCCAGGAGCATCCCCAGTTCAACTTCAAAGTGGCGTTGTTCTATAATCTGGGCGATAAGGGCTACGCTAACCAGTATGCCAACGGTGCTTTCACCGTACAATCTGGATGGCGGGAGGCTCGTGCACATGCCATTGCCTGGAGCATTGAACACGGTGCGCTGCCCATGAACCACTTTTACGAACACCCTTACCTAAACCAGCTCTCCCCCGACGAGATCCAATGGCAGTTGGAGGAAAATGACACAGCACTGCGGGACGCCCTGGCCTCTATCGGCAGGGAAGACCTGATCAAATTGCTACCGAACATCCTGGCACTGCCCTATGTCGTCTCCCCGGATACAGAAGCAGGCCAGCAGGTGCTGTATGATTACACCAACCCCGAAGGCGCACCGGTGGCCGCCATCATCAAAGGCGATAATGCTGGCGGCGCCAGGTGGTTCCAGGCGCCCTTCTCCCATGCGTTTAACCGTTGGGAAGTGCCCCGCATCAGCGCCTCAACCCAGGCGGTGGCAGACATCGTCAGCCACGCCGAACAAATCCCGGCCGCCTCAAGCTGCCCCCTTGGTGAATTTCAAGGGAACCCGCAAATCCTGCCGGATGTCATCTCCCGGGCTATTCTTGACCAGGTAAATGCCGGTCATTGCCCTTATGGGTATTATGTCGTCAACCAGCTTGCCTTTTATGTTCAAGAGGATGTAATCATCCAATATGCACCTTAATTGTCATCGGATTCCTATTGATCTAAGACTGGGATCGGCTAAAAAGCATCCCAACTAAGGAGACCCCTCATGTTTGTCTATCTCAGTAAATTACTGCCCCTCTTTGTATACCCCCTGGGCCTGGTGACCCTGCTCATCGTCCTGGTCCTGGTGATTGAAAAACGCAACCGGTTCCCCCGTGGGTTGCTCATCGCCGGGCTGCTCATCCTGTGGCTGGCGGGCAACCGCTGGGTCAGCTATGGGTTGGCCCGCTCACTGGAATGGCGCCATATGCCGCCAGAAAACAGCCCCACAGCAGAGGTCATTGTCCTGCTGGGTGGGGGCACCGAGCCCGGCGACCCGCCGCGCCCCATGGCAGAGATCAATGCCGCCGGTGACCGGGTATTATATGCTGCCAAACTCTACCATGAGGGCGCCGCGCCGCTCATCCTGGTGAGTGGCGGTAATGTTGAATTCTCCTCAGAGCGAAGTTCCACCCCTGCCGAGGAGATGACGGAACTGTTGCATTTGCTGGGTGTGCCGTCCAGCGCCATCTGGCTGCAGCCTGAGTCGCAAAACACCTATGAGGATGCGCTTTACTCTGCTGAAATCCTGGCAGAAAACGGGATTGACGAGGTGATCCTGGTCACCTCAGCGCTGCACATGCCCCGCTCTCTAGCACTCTTCGAAAACCAGGGGATCACGGTTATCCCTGCCCCGACCGACTTCACCGTCACCGAGCACAGCTGGGAAACCTCCTTCAACCCGCGCCTGGGTGAATTTGTGATCAATCTGATGCCCAACGCCAGCGCGCTGAACCTGACCACCAATGTGCTTAAAGAGTATCTCGGAATGTTGATTTACAGCCTGCGCGGCTGGATGTGAGCTTACTCCATCTGGTAAGCGATGCTGACCGTCCCCGGGCCGGTATGGGTGCCGATCACCGGGCTGACAAACGTGGAGACCGTCTCGATGGGGTTGAAACGCTCAACTGCCTGTGCCAGCAAGGTTTGGTTTTCTTCATCAGCAGCGGCGTGAAAGGTCGAGATGCGCATGCTCTCACACCCGTCGAGATCCCGCGCCACCATCTCCAGCATGCGTGCCAGGGCCTTCTTGCGTGATCGCACAGATTCGATCAACTCGATTTTGCCATCCCTGATTTCCATGATGGGCTTGATGTTCAGGGTTGAACCCATCACCCGCTTGGCGGTGTTGATCCGGCCGCCCATGTACAAATATTTGAGCGTGTCCACCGTGAAATAGACCCCAATTTTCGGATAGACTTCCTCAGCCAGTGCCAGGCATTCTTCCAGGCTGGCGCCCGCTTTGGCCGCCCGGGCGACCTTCATCACCATGAACCCCAAGGACATCGAGACCAACCGTGAATCATAAACGGCCAGCGGTGCATCAGGGAAGTCCTTCTGTGCTTGCAATGCTGAATCGACCGTGCCCGAAAGGCCGCTGGAGATCAGCAGCGCCAAAACAGCATAATCTGCTTCCAACAGTCGACCGAATAGCTGTGTAAATTCGCGCACCGTCGGCTGGCTGGTGGTGGGGAGCGTATCCGCTTCCGCTAAGCGGGCATAGAATTCTTCTGCCTGGATATCCTCGCCATCCCGGTAGGTATCATCGCCCCAATGGAGCGTCAGCGGGACCACATGAATCCCCAGTTCTTCTACAATTGTGTCCGGTAAATATGCACTACTGTCGGTGATTATGGCAACTTTTTTCATCATAACTCCTTTAAACTAATTAAGATTGATAAGTACGTTTGTCATTAATGAAAGCTAATTATAACCGCATTTATAAGACTTAAAAAATGATTTGGTAAATTATTAAATTATTCCCATCCAATTACCCTCTCCATAACTAACAGATATAACTTGATTGAGAGGGTCAAGGAAAGAGTTTGCTAACGGATTGGGGTGCATATTTGGCCACCATCTCAGAAGAAATGCCGTTAGTACGGCAAATCTCGGCAAATAAATCTGCACTGGGTCGCCGGACCCTCGCCTGCGTCTCCCGTTCCAAGCCCCACAAGCCAAACCGCTGACTCCA
>DKFH01000081.1 GCA_002452315.1 Anaerolineaceae bacterium UBA6801
ACACCATCCCGAATCAAAAGGCCCCATCCCTCGGAAAGGACCTTGTTATCAGTTCCCCAAGTTATCAGTTTTCCATTGGTAATTAGCATGTTGCGCTCTCCTATTGGTGAACATTAAACGTTGTCAATCATTAGAAAATTATAGCACAGGCAATGCCTGAGACAAAACAAAACCGGGTAAAATCCGTTGCCAGAAAGTGTCCCAAAACGCCTCGGGAAACCGACTTGGGGTGCTATAATGAATAATCAACCGACCAGGGACCCGCAATGAGTGAGCTGCCGCCTAAAACCCAACAAGGATTGCAAGCTTTCAACCAGGGCATCTTTTATACTCCACATGAATATTTTGAAACAGCCTGGCGTAAGACCCCTGGTGACACTCGCGAATTTTATCGCGCCCTCCTGCACCTCAGCGGCGGGTATTATCGTTTGACCCAGGATCGGTCTGGCGCAGCATTGAAATTTTTCCAGCGATCTCACCATTGGATGCGACAATTCTCCCAACCCGTAGGCCAAATCGACACCAGTGACCTGATAACCCATTTTGTAAACCTCATCACCCACATCCAGTCTGGACTTCCCACAGCGGTAATTCCCACAGAACACAAGTTTCAGATATATTTTCTCCACCAGGAGAGCGGATGAATAAACTTCTCATCACCGGTTTTGAACCCTTCAATGGCCATCTCCTCAACCCCAGCCAGTTACTTGTCCAAAACCTCCCTGATCAATACGGGAATTTCGCACTCATCAAAGGCGTATTGCCCGTTCAGCATGCCCTGGCGCCAGAAAGGTTACTGACGCTGCTCAACGACCATCATCCAGACGCCGTCCTCGCCTTTGGATTGGCATCAAGCCGATCCAAAATCTCACTGGAACGTGTGGCCATTAACCTGATGGATTACAGGATCCCGGATAACACTGGCGTGACCATCACCAACCAGCCTATCGATCCATCAGGGCCGGCCGCCTATTTCAGCACCTTACCCCTCGAAACACTGTCGACTGCCCTGAACAAAGCTGGCCTCCCCACTGAAATTTCGCTCTCGGCCGGTGCCTACCTCTGCAACCAGGTCTTTTACACCCTGATGCACGCCATCACCATACAACAATCAAACATCCCTGCCGGTTTCATCCACTTGCCCGCCCTGCCGGAACAATCAGCCCCATCCCCAGAAGCCGTTCCAGCGATGCCGCTTGATATGCTGCTTTCTGCAGCACACCTGATCATCGACATCCTCAGCCAAACGCGGGCGACCTGATCATGCCCCGACAAAATGCGTTTACCTTACAGTCAAACACTCAAAAAAGGACATCCATGAACCCAATTGTGATTGAAAAAACCAACCAGATTCCCGCTATCCTGGCCGAACAGGACCTCGACCTGTGGCTGGTGTTCGTGCGCGAGACCAGCGCCGCGGGCGACCCCGTTTTACCGCTGATCTACGGTGAGACAGGCCTCACCTGGCAAAGCGCACTCCTTTACACCTCTCAAGGCGAAAAAATTGCCATCCTGGGCCGCTTTGAAGTCGATACCGCCGAAAAGATCGGCGCGTTCGACCAGGTGATCCCCTACGACGAAGATATCCGGCCGATCTTGTTGGAAGAACTCCAGCGCATCAGCCCGCGCAGGATTGCGGTCAACTACTCCCAGGATGATGTCCTGGCTGATGGGCTCACCCATGGCTTGTTCTTAACCCTTCAACACATCCTCGATAGCACCCCCTTTGCGGAGCGGCTGGTGTCGGCCCAGGAGGTCATCAGTGCACTGCGAGGCAGGAAAAGTAAAACTGAGGTGGAGCGCATCAAAGCCGCCATCGCCAGCACAATGGCGATCTTTGACCAGGCCTTTACCGAACTCACCCCCGGTCAGAGTGAAATTGAGATCGCTCAGCGCATGCAGGCTGAGGTCGAACGGCGGGGGTTGGGTTATGCCTGGCCGAAACAAAACAATCCCGCGGTCAATACCGGGCCCGATTCCCCGGTCGGCCACAACGCCCCGACGGACCTGGTGATCGAACCCGGGCACTTACTCCACTTTGACTTTGGCGTCAAAAAAGCGGGCTACTGTGCCGATATCCAGCGCATGGTGTACTTCCTGGAACCGGGCCAAACCGAGGCGCCCGAGCTCGTCCGGCAGGGCTTTGAGACCGTCGTGCGTGCCATCCAGGCAGCCTTTGAGGTTATCCGCCCCGGTGTGCCGGGCATCGAGGTCGATCGGGCTGCCCGCACCGTAGTAACCGAAGCCGGTTTCCCGGAATACAAATACGCCACCGGCCATCAGTTAGGCCGTTTGGCGCATGATGGGGGCGCATTGCTGGGCCCTGCCTGGGCGCGCTATGGCAAAACGCCTTTTATGCCTGTCGAAGCGGGCCAGGTCTACACCCTGGAACCCGGCTTGATGGTTCCCGGCTTTGGCTATATCGGCATCGAAGAGGATATCCTCGTCACGTACGATGGCTCCCAGTATCTCGTCCCGCCCCAAACAGAATTAATCCTCAAATGATGTCTGTGTGAACAGTAGTTAAATCAGAATAAACAGCAGCGTAGATCGATTATATTTCGACAATCTCAACCGAATTGATCTTCACTCCCGGGTATTCTGGCCGGATCGGGTCCCGCGCCGGGATTGATAACAGCACGTCCAAACCCTCAACCACCTCGCCAAACACGCTGTGCTTGCCATCCAGCCAGGGAGTGGGCACATGGGTGATGAAGAATTGCGAGCCGTTCGTGTTTGGCCCGGCATTGGCCATCGAGACCACGCCCGGTTTATCATGTTTCAGGTCTTGATGGAACTCGTCCCCGAATGAATAGCCTGGACCGCCCCTTCCGGTGCCCGTAGGATCACCCGTTTGCGCCATAAAGTCATCGATCACCCGGTGGAAAATTACGCCATCATAATAGCCGGCCTGTGAAAGGAACACAAAATTATTGACCGTTTTAGGGGTTCGTTCGTTGAACAGCTGGATCTTAATCTCCCCTTTGTCGGTGTGCAATATCGCTTGATACGATTTTGCCTCCTCCAGGATCATCTCCGGCGGGCTGGACCAGCTTAAATTTTCATTTTTCATGGAAACCTTTCTAAATTCTGCCCGAAGGGCATTACTCTGTTATCTCATACAGCTCAACCAGGACGCCGTTGGCAGCCTTCGGATGGATAAAAGCCATCCGCCGCCCCGGCAGGTCCCGTGCGACTTCATCAATCAACAGCACACCCTTGGCTCTTAGGTCCACCAGCATACCATCGATATCCTCCACTTCAATGCACAGGTGGTGCATACCCTCGCCCCGCTTTTGCAGGTATTTCCCCAAACCCGAGTCCATATCCGTCGGCTGAACCAGCTCTACCTCGCCTTCACCCACGGGGAGAAAGGCGACCTTCGACGCCTGGGAGGGCACGTCTTCCACATGGTCCAGGGCCAACCCAAGCTGATCGCGCCAAAAAGTCAACGCATCCTCGATCTGCTCCACAACGATGGCAACATGGTTGATCTTCTTAATCTTCGACATCATTTCCCTTTCTGCATCAAATAAAGGTGGGCGGTTGATATTGCCCCCACACCGAGCGTAAAATGCCGCACATCTCGCCCAGGGTGACGTCGTTCTCCGCACATGCGATGAACAGAGGCATCAGGGGGGCGTCGCTGCGGGCAGCACCATCTAACTGACCAAGCAATTCGCTGACCCTGGCATTATCACGGGTGGCGCGCAATTCCGCCAGCCCGCGTTTCTGGTTTTCTTCCACCTGCGGGTCAACCGCCAATGACTCCAGTTCAATTGTTTCATCCACCTGGAACTTATTCACACCCACCACAATCTGCTCGCCTTTTTCGATGGCGCGCTGCGCCTGGTAGGCGGCATCCAAAATCTCATTTTGCATATACCCGGTGTTGATCGCCTGCAGCGCCCCGCCCAGGGCATCGATTTTCTCGATATATTCACGGGCAATGGCTTCAATCTGGTCGGTCAAGGACTCGATCAGGTACGATCCGGCCAATGGGTCCACGCTGTCCGCCACCCCGGACTCATGGGCGATGATCTGCTGGGTGCGCAGGGCCACCCTGACCGACTTCTCCGTCGGCAGCCACAAAGCCTCATCCATGCTGTTGGTGTGCAGCGATTGAGTGCCGCCTAACACTGCGGCCAAGGCTTGCAGCGTGACCCTCACCACGTTATTTTCGGGTTGCTGGGCTGTTAGCGTTGAACCAGCCGTTTGGGTGTGAAAGCGCAACCGGCAGCTCTTGTCCTGTTGGGCCCCAAAGCGCGTCTTCATGATGCGGGCGTATAACCGGCGGGCTGCACGGAACTTAGCGATCTCCTCTAAGAAATCGTTGTGTGCATTGAAGAAAAACGAGATTTGATCGGCAAAGTCATCCACAGCCAGGCCGGCGTCGATCGCCGCCTGAATGTAGGCAATGGCATTTGCCAGGGTGAAGGCCACTTCCTGCGCCGCTGTGGACCCCGCTTCCCGAATGTGATAGCCAGAGATGCTGATCGTATTCCAGGCGGGTATTTCGTCTTTGCAGAAGCGAAACACGTCCGTGATCAACCGCATGGAGGGCTCAGGCGGAAAGATATACGTTCCTCGTGCAACGTATTCTTTGAGGATGTCATTTTGGATCGTCCCCCGCAGTTTATTCAGTGGTGCACCTTGTTTCTTGGCCACGGCAATGTAAAAGGCCAGCAAAATTGCTGCCGGCGCGTTGATCGTCATGCTGGTCGAGACCTTATCCAGAGGGATATCCTTGAACAACGTCTCCATATCCCGCACAGATGAAATCGAAACACCCACCTTGCCTACCTCGCCCTGCGACATGGGGTCATCGGCATCGTAACCAATTTGCGTGGGCAGATCAAAGGCGACTGACAGGCCTGTTTGCCCCTGGTCCAACAGGTAACGATAGCGCTGATTGGACTCCTCCGCCGTGGCGTATCCTGCATATTGGCGCATGGTCCACAGCCTGCCGCGATACATGGTCGGCTGTACTCCACGCGTGAAGGGATATTCACCCGGGAAGCCCAGGTCCGCCAGGTAATCCTGCGTTTCCGGGGGCAGCACCACCGGTGGAATTTCGATCCCGGAGGTCGTCTTGAAGGCTTCTTTTCGTTCAGGGAACCGTCTGACGACCGGTTCATAAACTTCACTTTCCCAGCGTTGTTTTTCTTGATCCAATGACATAGGCACCTCTTGGTAGACTTTTCAATAGTATACCCGAAATCACCCCACCAGTTGGTTCATACTGCTTCACCAAATGGTTGCCGGGCGACACCCTATCTGGTAAAATTCTTTGGCTTGTTCGTTGTACCCTTCGAGCAAGACAACAAAAATTTTTTCGAACGAAAGGGCTTGTAAAATGAAAGTATTATTGATCAAAGATGTATATAAACTGGGGCGTGCAGGTGAGATAAAAAAGGTCGCTGCTGGCTACGGCCGCAACTACCTGATCCCCCAGGGGCTGGCCATCCCCGCTTCCCCAGGCGCCACGCAGCAAGCAGAGCGGATTATGGTCAAGGCCACCGAGCGGCGTGCCGTCCTCAATGAGGAGTTGGGTGATGTCGCTGAAGTTCTCAACGGCAAGACCATCACCTTCCCCGTCAAAGCGGGTGAAACGGGCCGGCTGTATGGTTCCGTCAACAACGAGGAAATTGTCAAAGCCATCGAAGAAATGTACGAGATCGAGCTGGAAAAACGCCAGGTCGAAACAGAACCCATCCGTCAGCTGGGCACCTATACCATCCCGATCCACCTGACGATGGATCTCGTCCCTGAATTGACTGTCATTGTCCACCGTGAAGGCGAACCCGCAGTGCATGCAGCTGAAATCGAAGAGGTCGCAGAGGTCGAACTGCCTGCAGAGGAGGAAGCGGTCATTACAGAGGTCGAGGAAACCGCAGTTGATCTGGATGAAGCCGCCACTGAAGAAGCCGAAGGCGAAGCAGAACTGCCCGAAGCGTAATCACCAAATCATCATTAATATAAACCGGCCTGTGTTTTCCACCTCTAACAGGCCGGTTTCCATTTGGAATATAATACCCCTATGGAACTTACAATCGGAGCACAATTAAAACAAATCCGCGAATCTAAGGGCATCACCCTGGAAGCGATCGCGCATAAAACCCACATCTCACTGGCCTACCTTCAGGCCCTCGAAGAGAACGATGTGGAAGCGCTGCCCTCAAAAGTTCAACAGCGCGGCTTTTTACGCCTGTATGCCAGCGAATTGGGCGTTGAGCTGGATGACCTGAGCGTAAGTGACTATCACCTGGCTCCAGAAGCTCCCACCGCACCTCCTCCTGAAGCAAAAAGTGTACCTCAGGCGCTCCAACCAACCCCGGGCGACGAGTTAGAGGTTGACACTGAGCGGCAAACCCCTGCCGAGCCGGAAATTGAGCCGGTCGAGGAACAAGAAGATGACTTAGTTTCACCTCCACCGTCAATCACCCCTCCAGAGGTAATCTCAGAACCATCCGAACCTGAAGGTTCCGCCCAAATGTTCACAGCGATTGGTGAAAAGATCAAAACCCGGCGCGAGCTGCTGAGCATCTCGATCAACGAGGTTCACAGCACTATTCACATTGCACCGCAGTATCTTCAAGCCATTGAAGCAGGGACATTTGATCAGTTGCCTTCATCAGTACATGCCAAGGGGATGCTGGTAAATTATGCCAATTTTCTTAACCTTGAAACTGAGCCGTTATTATCAAGCTATGCCGATGCGTTGCAATTACAGCGCCTTGAAAAACAAACCGCGCTGGATCAGCGTGGGAGGCGTGCCGCCCGCGAGCTCTCACCGGCCGCGCTGCGCCTTAAGAACTTCTTCACCCTTGACCTGCTCGTCATCACAACCTTGTTCCTTGCCATTGCAGTCTTTGTGGTTTGGGGTGTCAATCGCATCCTTACCAGCGATCCACCTGATACCGGCGAAAGTGAAATTCCCGCTGTTTCCGATGTACTGCTGGCAGAGGATACACCCACACCGGATCTCACATCGATAGCAGAAATCACCGAAGTTGATGCCGCTCAGGAAGTCGAGATCGAGTCAGAAGCAGAAGAAGAACCACTGTTTACGCCCATGGTCAGTACCGACCCCATCAACATCCTCCTGGTGCCCCGCCAGCGGTTGTGGGCGCAGGTGACGGTTGACGGTGAACTCGTGTTTCAGGGACGTTTGATCCCTGGCAACGCGTATGACTTCTCAGGCCAGGAACAAATCGATCTCCGCACCGGCAATATCGGTGCACTGCAAATTCTCTTCAACAATCAGGATATCGGTTCACAGGGCGTGCTCGGCCAGGTGGCGGACCTCAGCTTTACCGTCAATGGATTAATCCTTCCCCCGCCCTCCATCCCCACAACGCCGTCACCATCCCCAACCCCTATGGAGCCCAATGACTAAACGAACGACAGGCACCTACTTACTGATCTCCCTCGGCTGCTCAAAAAACCTGGTCGACTCCGAATCAATGGCGCAACTGCTTAACCGTCAGGGGTTAACCCCTACCAACACACCTCCCGAAGCCGAATACATGATTGTCAACACCTGCGGTTTCCTGGGAGCAGCCCGGGAGGAAGCCATCACGGTGCTGACGGACCTGGCCAGCGATAAAATGCCCTGGCAAAAGCTGATTGTGGCAGGCTGTATGCCCGAACTTCACCGCCAGGACCTGCTCAATTCTGTCCCCGGTCTGGATGGCATCATGGGCACCCGCCGTTGGATGGAAATCCTCGAAGTGCTCAGCGCCGCCGACCAAGAAGGGCGCACGCAGCCGTATACTCACTTTCCCACCCAAACGTCCACCGGCATCGACGAAAATGCTACCCACCGTGTCGCCATTCAGGGTGGCAGCGCGTACATCAAAATTGCGGACGGCTGCCGCAGGGCCTGCGCTTACTGCCTGATACCCCACATCAAAGGCACGCTCGTCAGTCGGCCGATCCAACACATCATCACGGATGCAAAAAAATTGCAGGACAAAGGTATCAAAGAAATTATCCTGATCGCACAGGACACCACAGATTATGGCCATGACCTGGGCATAAAGGACGGTCTGACCCAGCTATTAGAAGCCTTACTCAAAGCAGTCCCGTACATCAGCTGGATCCGCTTGATGTACACCTTCCCGGGCTATGTGAGCGACAACCTGATCCAGTTGATGAACACTGAACCGCAAATCCTGCCTTACCTGGATATGCCGCTCCAACACGCTGATCCAGCCATCCTGCGGGCTATGCGGCGCCCCGCAAACATTTCGGTGGTTCAGCAAAATCTGGTCCACATCCGTGAGACGGTCAAAGACATCGCCCTGCGCACAACCATGATTGTCGGCTATCCTGGTGAGGATGACACCGCCTTTCGAAAACTGGTCGACTTCATTCAAACGGTGCAATTTGACCACCTGGGGACATTCCCCTACTCCTTCGAACCCGGATCACCGGCTGAACCCCTGGGTGACCCGACCCCCGAACACATCAAAACCAAGCGCGTGGAACAGCTCATGCAAGTCCAGGGCCAAATCTCCCTGGCTCGCAACCAAACCTTTGTCAGCCAGACTATGGATGTTTTGGTGGA
>DKFH01000112.1 GCA_002452315.1 Anaerolineaceae bacterium UBA6801
CGGAGCGATGCTGGTCCTGTACGGCCTCCCTGGCGGGTATTACCCCGGTAGAGTCGGACCAGGACGACACGTCACTCCTGCCGCCAGCCGAGGATGATCTCACGGATCTGCTGCACGCCCTGCGGCAGGATGGGGATCTGGATCAATTTACTGCGGACACAGATGAAGGGGTACCTGTCCCGCCAGGTGTGGAGGATATGCCTGAAGGCCAGGAAAATGAAGATGACGAACCGGAGGTGCCTGAATGGCTGAATCGCATTAGGCAGCGGGCGCAAACTGAACCGGATTCGGTGGGTGAGATCACCCAGAAGATCACCGCAGCAAAAGAGAGCCTGGAAGCAGAGAAAACGGAAGATCAGCGCCTTCAATTTGAAGGCTTACTGCAGAAAATCCACGGTGAGGGGGGCGAGGAATCGCCAGAAGATGGCCTTGCGGAGGAAGCAGGCGTTGGGGACAGCAAAGGGACAAACACGGCGCGCAGCGATTGGCTTAGGCGCATCCGCAAGAAACACCGTCCTGAAGAACCAGAAACCTCCGAAGAGATCCTCTCTGAACGGGAAGGCGACAGCCTGTTGCAATGGCTGGTGGCTTTGGAGGATGGCGATGAAGCGCCTGAAGATAACGGGGAGGAACAACCGGGGGAGGCCGTGATCCCTGAAGAGACACAAGAGGTCCCTCCCCCGACCGTCTCCGAGGATGACACCCGTGAAATTTCACTTGAAGCGGGCAAAACCTCACTGCGGCCAGAGATGGAACTTTCTGTCACCCGTGAAGAGCAGTCCAGGGCAGACCAGCTGGCCGCGACGATCCTGGATGAACACGCGCC
This sequence comes from Anaerolineaceae bacterium UBA6801, assembly GCA_002452315.1. Taxonomy (GTDB): domain Bacteria; phylum Chloroflexota; class Anaerolineae; order Anaerolineales; family Anaerolineaceae; genus Brevifilum. The sequence continues at coordinate 827 of DKFH01000112.1, forward strand.
CCGGCCAGCCCGGCAGCCTAAAAAATCATATTTACCCCGCGGGCTGCGTCTGGCGGTAGGCGCAGCATTGATCATCATCCTGAGTTTGACGCTCTTTTTAGGCACACCTGGCACCTTACACGCATCCTCACCCAGCCCCCACAGCCTGGAAGTCTTGGCATGGGCGCAAGATCTACCTAAGGGGTCATCCATCCTGGTGGTGCTGGATTACTCAGCAGCGTTTGCAGCGGAAATAGAGCTGATTGCACCGCCGATCCTAGATGCGGTGTTCGAGGCGGGCGGGGAGGTGTCGATCCTGTCGTCGGCGCCCACGGGCCGCTTGCTCTTCGAACGGATGCTTATCAATGCTGACCTTAGTGATGCTAAGCTTGGGGAGGATTTGGGCTATTACCCGGTGGCGTCCTTTGGCGCTTATGGCTTGGCAAACCAGCTTTTCCAGGTCCAAAGCCAACCGGAAATCTCAATTGCGATGCCTGCAGGTCCTTTTGATGGCATTGTGATCCTGGGGGATGATTATGAAGGTGCAATGGCATGGATTGAACAACTCAGCACCCTGATGCCCGAATCGCCGATCCTGTTGCTGGTGAGTGCCCAGGCCGGGCCCATGTTACAGCCTTACCTGGAGTCAGGCCAGGTGGCGGGCATGATCAGCGGATTATCGGAGGCCGTTGATCTGGTGGAGCAAACCCCGGCGTTTACCAACCGTTGGCGTGCCTACCAGGTGGGCACGGTGTTGATGATCCTCATGCTGCTGATCGGGATGAGCTTCCCTGTACAGCAGGCACCGGGTGCAGAAAGGCAGGATGCGTGATGAGCTTGCCTGAGCTGGTATGGGGTGTGGTCGGCCTTGTGCTGACGGTGATGGTCCTGAGCTACCTGATCGGTGACAATATCTTCTTTCGATTGGCAGCCAATTTATTTGTGGGCGTCACCGCGGGTTTTTTGACCGTGTTAATAGCCACCCAGGTGCTGTGGCCGTATTTGATCGAGCCTTTGATTTTTGGGTCACCCTCTCAGCGGCTGTGGACCCTGATCCCGTTGGCCCTGTCCTTGCTGCTGGTCATCAGCCAGTTCCCGAAGATGACCCGTTTCGGCCGCATCCCCATGGCTTTTTTGGCCGGTCTGACGGCAGCTATCGTGATTGGCGGGGCAGTGTTTGGGACGATGATTCCACAGATGCGGGCGGTGGTGCTTGGGTTTGACCCGGCGGGGTGGTATGCAGCGCCCGGTCGTCCCTGGATGCGCATCCTGGAGGCCGGGTTGATGCTGGTGGGGGTGATCGGCACGTTGAGCTATTTCCACTTTGGACGCCGCACCCAAATAGGCCCAAGCTCAACGGGTGAGTCCCGGCCCCGCTTGCTGGAAGCCATGAGCAAAGTTGGTAAGGTGTTCATTGGGATCTCCCTCGGCGCGGTTTTTGCCGGCATCTTCTCCTCGGCTTTGCTGGCCATGATCGACCGGATCCTGTACATTGGCGAGTGGATCATCCGGTTGACCGGGGGGAGTTGATGGCTGCGGTCAAACACCCTTATGCGCTGTTAGGCCTAGATGTTGGCTGGGTGAATTCCCGGGTGAACCTGATAGGCATTGTTGAGGGGCGGTATCAGGTATTGGGGAGTCACAGCGCACCCACCTCTTTGGGCGAAAACCTGCACATTGGCAGCGGAGTGGGCCAGGCCATGCAAAACCTGCAGCAGCACACGGACCATCTGTTCCTTAAAGAGTCAGGCGGCTTATTAATGCCGGTTGACCGCATCGGACGGGGCGTGGACCGGATCGGTTTGATGCTTTCTGCAGGCCCCCGGATGAAGACTGCCGCATTGGGTTTGTCATCCCGGGGTTCGCTCAGGGCAGCCCGGGCGTTGATCGATTCGTTGCCTTTGGAATGTGTGGGGAGTTTTGATGTCACACAAACGCTGGATGAGACCTGGGCAGTTGAGGCGCTGATCAACGCGCATGCTGACTTTGTGATCATTACCGGTGGTGAAGATCATAGCATGGCGGATGCCATCCAGCGCTGGATTACGATTGCACGCACTGCATGCGCCTTATTGCCTTCATCAGTAAAGCCGGTATTTCTCTTTGCTGGCAACCCTGCACTGGAATCTTCGGTTCAACGAGGATTGGAACGTGTGGCCAGGCTGCACATTACACCCAACCTCCAGCCTATTTATGGCGAATATGACCTGGTCCCCGCACAGGGTTTACTGGAAAAAGAGATCCTGAACCACTACTCAACTGTTCTTCAGGGATCAGCAGATTTGATTGAACTCACGGGGACACTTTACGGGCTCAATGGGCGCTCTGCTGAGCGCATGATGCGCTATCTGAGCCAGACCAAAGCACAGGATTCAGCCAGTGCAAGACAATATGGGTTGCTATCGATTGATTTGGGCGGGGGGTATACCACGCTCACAGCAGGTCTAGGCGGCGTAAGCGGTGCTGTGATGATGGACCTATTCCCTGAATTGGGTGACCCGGAACGGCTAAACGCGGCTAAGGCCATTTGTGATTGGGCCGGTGAGTCGATCACGCTGGAGGAGGCCGATCAGTTTCTGTGCAATTATGCCCTCATCCCCGGATGGGTGCCAGACACACGCAAGGCGCTGAACCTGACCCTGGCCCTTGCCCGCTATCGGGTGCGGCAAGCATTGATGCGCTTTGCGGGGAATCATCCCTGGCTGAATTACGATCCAAACCAGGGGCTGCAAGGGCATTTTGAACCAATTATTGCCAGCGGTGCGACCCTGACGGAGGCGAGGGATCCGGCCGGCGTGATGCTGGCATTGCTGGATGCGCTTCAACCCCAAGGGATCACCACCATGGTGATAGACCGGCATCATCTACTTGCGTTATTGGGCAAACTGGGTGAAACGGAAC
>DKFH01000143.1 GCA_002452315.1 Anaerolineaceae bacterium UBA6801
AAGTTCAGGTTTTTTCAGTAGAGTCTTTAATTATATATGAAAATTTCAGAATGAGGGAATTATTTTGAGATGATGATCAATCTGCAGCGAGATTGCACCCTCCAGAGGTTGATATACCAATTAAACCTGGATCTCCCAGGGGGTAGTTCGCACCCGCAATGATGCAACCGGAAAGCTACCGGGCTAAAGGGTTTTGCGCCAGCACTCGCAATGCCCCCTGCGCCATGATCGCCACAGCAAAGGGCAGGCAGGCTTCATCCACGTCAAATTTTGGGTGATGATGCCCGTAATCCAGGCCCCGCTGCGGGTTGGCCGAGCCCACCATCATAAAGCAGCCGGGTGCCTTCTGCATCATCAGCGAGAAATCCTCGCCGCCCATCGTCTGGAAATTGGTATCAATCTGCGCCCCAGGGTCAATTTCACGGGCTGTCTCGGCCATCACAGCCGCCAAAGCCGGGTCGTTGATCACCGGTTCAGTCACCTTGATCAGGTCAATCTCGGCCTGGCAGCCTAGGGCGCCGGCCACCTCATCAATGATGGTGCAAAAGCGCTTTTTGACCATGGCCATCACCTCGGGCCTGAAGGCACGCAGCGTCCCGGTCAATAAAGCCTCCTGTGGGATGATGTTGTTGGCCGTACCGGCTTCAACCTGGCAGACAGAGACCACCGCACTCTCGCGCGGGTCGGTATTGCGTGCAACGATCGACTGCAACGCGGTCACGATGTGCGCCGCTGCCAAAATCGGGTCCTGGGTCACATGCGGTTGGGCCCCGTGCCCGCCCTTGCCCTTCACTTTAACGGTGAAGATCTCTGCCCCGGCCATGGAAGGCCCGGGCGTCAGGCCGTACCAGCCCACCGGGCGTTCATTCCACACGTGAATGCCCATCACATAATCCGGTTTGGGGTTCTCCAGGGCGCCCTCGGCAATCATGCGGGCTGCGCCGCCGTCCAGCTCTTCGGCCGGCTGGAAGATAAACTTGATCGTCCCCGGCAGCGTCTCCCGTTGTGCGGCCAGCAGCTTGGCCACGCTCAAGCCCACTGCCGTGTGACAGTCATGGCCGCAGGCATGCATCCGCCCCGGGATCTCCGAGGCATAGTCCGCGCCCGTCTCCTCCTGGATCGGCAGCGCATCCATATCAAAGCGCAGCACGAGCACAGGCGTCTCAGCCGCTCCGCTCAGCATACCGATCACGCCGGTCTCCCCAACCCCGGTGGTGACGTCCATGCCCAATCCGCGCAGCTCGTCGGCCACGATCTGGGCGGTGCGAAACTCGTTAAACGCCAGCTCAGGGTGCCGGTGTAAATCGCGCCGTCTCTGGATGGTCTCATTTTGCAGTTTTAGGGCTTGTTCGTAAAGTGTCATTATGTTTTCTTCCTGAATATGATCCGCCGAAAATGTTCTTCAACCTTGAAATTTTCATCTTTGCCGTTGTTCAAGCGTTCCAGCATGCGCTTCTCAAACGCCCGCGGGTCACCGATTTGGGAGGCGTGTAATTTCAACGCCCCCAGCTTAGTGGGCCAGTTTTCAGTCACATCCAGTCTGACATCCGGTGCATTGGTCAGGCTCATCCACACCTCTTCCACCTCGTGGGGCTCGTAGCCCTCGGCCAGCAGCTCCGGGAAGAAGAAGCGGTTGCCTGCTGCCGGGAAAATGGCATCGATCACCACCTGGCCGGCGTTGCGGTGGTCGGGGTGGTTGATATACTGCTGGCTCGGGAACAGGTTGCCAGGGTCACAGGTCACCAGGATGTGCGGCCGGTACTTGCGGATAAAGCGTACAACGGCCTTGCGCATATCCAGGTCTGGGATCAGGTAGCCATCTTCATAATCCAAAAAGTCGATCGATGTCACCCCCAGGAACTTTGCTGCCGCAATTTGCTCCTCCATCCGAACCCGTTTGATCTCATCTGCGCTCAGCGTAGGGTCCTCAGCGCCCTTATCCCCCCTGGTCAGCAGCACATACCGCAAGCGGTGCCCCATTTTGATCCAGCGGGCAATCGTGCCGCCCAAAAAAAATTCCGGGTCATCCGGATGGGCTAAAATGACAAGAATATCTTTGGGGGTGGCCCAGTTTTCTACCGTTTCCATTATGTGTTGATCCTTCAATGTAGAAATTAACTTAATTTTTCCCGCCCCTTGGCCTTCTAGATTTGCGACCTCGCCGGCGCTTTGAGCCGGAGCGTGATGGCTTGCTATGCGATGGCTGCGAACCCCGGTCTATGACCTGGTCTTCAGGCCGGCTGACAACGACCTCGGTTTTAGGTTCTTCCATTTCCAGGGGTTCGACCTCTTCGCCGTTGGCAATGCGCTCTGCCCGGTCTAAATCCTCTTTTGAGAACTGGCGCGGGCCGATGTTAGGGATATCCACAATCAAGGCCTGACGCATGGGCAAAATCTGCACCACCCGCCCCTCGCCCATCGGCGTGATCACTTTCCGCTTGCGTTTGGGCAACGTCTTGATCGCCTCAACATACTGGTCGTATTCATACTCCAAACAGCAGCGCAAGCGCCCGCACATGCCGGTGATCTCGGAAGGTGTCAGCGAAATATCCTGTGTTTTGGCCATGCGAATGGAGATCGACGAAAATTCCGTCAGGAACTTAGAGCAGCACCGCAACTCCTGGCCGCACGCACCCATGCCTTTGATCAGTTTGGCAGCGTCGCGCGGCCCGATCTGACGCAGGTCGACATCCACATCCTTGACCATGCGCTTAATATCCTGCTGCAAGCGCTTGGCGTTAACGTTAACCGACGCTTCGGTGTTAATGAGCACAAACAGCCGATCGCCATCCAGTGAATACTCCGCCGAGAGGACTTTGACTGCGCTCAACCCTTGTTCGGCCAGGTGGGTGCGGATCTGCTCGATGATTTCCTCTTCCTTGATGAGGAGCGCTTTTCTTTGCAGCAAGTCCTGGGGTGTAGCCGGCCGTTCTACGGTCTTAAATCCGTTCAGATCCAGCTCGTCCACCTCCAGGTTGACCTGGGTGATATTGGCCAGTTGGAGGCCGCGGCTGGTACGCACGACAACCGGGTCACCCGGCTTGAGGTCCGGGTAACGGGAGGCATCAAAATAGTAATTTTTGCCTACCGGTTCGAATTGAACACCAATAATGTAACGTTGACTCATAATTCTTAATTATAACACACGGGGTTTAGCGGTGGTTTCCGCCTTAGCCCAAGTCGATCATGCTCATACGGGCGGCCACCGAGGTTGCCAACCCCATCAGCACCTGCGCGCTGGCTGACTCAGGATCGCTGATCACCACAGGTGCGCCCTGGTCACCGCCCTCACGCACGGCTTCCTCAATGGGGATATTCCCCAGCAGGGGAGCGCCCGCCAAACCGGCCAGTTGCTCACCCCCGCCTTCGCCAAACAAACGCCGTAGTGAGCCATCCGGCATACGCAAATAGCTCATATTCTCCACCACACCGAGGATCGGCACATCCATCTTCTTGAACATGGAAACCGCCCGGGCAGCATCATCATAGGACACCTGCTGCGGTGTGGTGACAATCACGCCACCGCTCAAGGGCACCGTCTGAACCAGTGAAAGCTGCACGTCGCCGGTTCCCGGCGGCAGGTCGATGATCAGGTAGTCCAGCTCACCCCAATCCACATCCTGCAGGAATTGCTGGATGGCAGAATGAAGCATCGGCCCGCGCCAGATCAGGGGCTGCCCCTGGCTGACCATAAAACCGATCGACATCACTTTCACGCCATACGCTTCTGCAGGTTGAATACCTTTGCCTTGCGGAGTGGGCGGCAGGGCGTGCACACCCATCATCATGGGTACATTCGGTCCATAAATATCCGCATCCAGCAGTCCAACCTTTGCGCCGCACCCCGCCAGGGCCACAGCCAAATTGACCGCCACCGTGGATTTTCCAACCCCGCCCTTGCCAGAACCCACCGCGATGATGTTCTTGATCGGTAAATCCCTGATCTTCTTATCCTCAGGCACCCGGGCGCCCATGGTCACATCCACCGAGTCAACCTCGTCCAGCGCTAAAAGGGCCTGTTCAACATCCCTCTGGATTTGCTGACGCAGCGGGCACGCCGGTGTGGTCAGTTCCACGGTCAGGGCAACCTTTGAACCATCGATCCTGATATCTTTGATCATTTTTAATGAAACCAGGTCTCGCCGCAATTCGGGGTCCATCACCTGGCTAAGTGCGTTGAGAACGTCTTTTTCAGTCACAATAGAACTCATTTTTCCATCCTGCTCACAATAGCTCTAATCCAACCAGCCGTACCTAACTGAATTATTAAACATACGGGTGAACACTGCAATAGCACTCACCATTAACGGCTGGCACAATTAAACACGGGTTCCATTTTACCCACTCATAATAAAAAAACCAATTAATGCTGGTTTTGGCCCCAAGAAAACAAATTCATCCACCAGACCAAAACTCGCGGGTCAGACCCCAACAGTATACAAAACCCCTGGGCTCGCCCAACTTCTGGTAGAATGAAACCAATCAAAACAGAAAGAGGGTGTATGAAACAAGACCACACCGATTTAACAGGAAAAACGTGTCTGATCAGCGGCAGCAGCCGGGGAATTGGCTTTGAAACCGCGATGGAATTGGCGCGCAGGGGCGCCCACGTGATCATCACCAGCCATAACCAGGAACGCGCCCAGGCCGCTTATGACCGCATCAACGCCGAATTCGGAACGGAGCGTGCCCGCTACTACCTCGCCAATTATGCCTCCCAAGACGAGGTCAAGCAGTTGGCCGGGAACATTCAGCACGATTACGATCAGCTTGATATTCTGATCAACAACGTTGGCGGCTGGTTCCGCAAATTTCAACCCAGCCCGGATGGCATTGAAATGACCTTTGCGCTCAACCACTTGAGTTACTATCTTCTGACCGGTTATTTACTGCCGTTATTACAAAAAAGTCCATCGCCACGCATCATCAACGTGTCCTCTAACGCCCACTTTCAGGCTAAGGGCATCCAGTTCGATGATATTCAATTTCAAAACAACTACAACACCTTTGGGGTTTATGCCCATTCCAAGCTGGCCAATGTCCTGTTCACCTATGAATTGGCCAGGCGGCTCTCTGGCACGGGCCTGACGGTCAACGCGCTTCACCCTGGCTTTGTAAAATCAGAACTGTACCGCAATTTCGGCGTGTTCACGCCGCTGGTTAAATTGAGCGCAACGATGTTCGGAAAAAGCACAGTTGAGGGTGCACAAACCTCGATTTACCTGGCTAGCGCGCCGGAAGTGGCCGGGGTTACCGGAAAATATTTCAGCGAATGTGAACCAAAAGAATCCTCCCCCGCGTCCTACGATCAATCACAGGCTGAACGCCTGTGGGCGCTCTCAGAGGAAATGACCGGGTTTAAATACCCGCTTTAAGCGATAGCCCAGCCCTGTGCCTATTCAACCGTGACCGATTTAGCCAAATTGCGCGGCTGGTCCACGTCCAGACCTAGCAGTGACGCAATTTGGTAAGCAAACAACTGCAGGGGAATGCTGGTGATCACCGGGCTGAGCAGCCAGGGCGTCTCCGGCACCCAAAGAATGTGCTTCGTCAGGTCGGGGATCAGCGTGTCACCATCCGTGGCCACCGCGATCACCTCCCCGCCGCGCGCCTTGGCCTGCTCTATTTGGCTGAGCATCTTGTCATACCAGGGGTCCTTCGGCGCTAAAGCCACCACCGGCATCGACCGGTCGATCAGCGCGATGGGGCCATGCTTCATCTCACCTGCCGGGTAGGCCTCTGCATGGATATACGAAATCTCTTTTAGTTTCAAGGCCCCTTCATAGGCAATCGGCATATTGATTCCCCGGCCGAGGTAGAGCATATGGCGTGTGTTCTTGAACTTGTGCGCCATAGCCAAAATGTCCTCTTCGCGATCCAGGCAGGCCCCCACCAGCGAGGGAATGCTCGCCAGGTCATTGACCAATGCCGTCCGCCGTTCAGCATCTATGGTTCCGCGCAAATCAGCCAGGTAAATCGCCAGCATGTACAAATCCAGCAGGGGTGCAGTGAAGGCCTTGGTGGAAGCCACGCCGATTTCAGGCCCAACCTGCATCGAAATGCATCCATCGGCAATCCGCATCGCCTGGGACCCAATCGCGTTCACAATCGACCACAACTTGGCGCCCTTTCCCCGCCCTTCTTCCATTGCCGCCAGGGTATCGGCCGTCTCGCCGGATTGGCTGATGGCCAGCACCACTGTGTGCTCATCCACCAGCGGGTCAGCGTAGCGGAATTCAGAGGCAATCGCCACCTCCACCGGCACACGGGCGATGCGCTCGATCAGGATCTTGCCCACCATGCCGGCGTGTCCCGCCGTGCCGCATGCGGTGATGATGATCTTCCGAATATCACGGGCCGTTTCCCGGTCTAGGTTGAGCTCATTCAAGAGCACCTGACCCCGGTCAAAATCAACCCGCCCGGCCAACGTATCCGTCAGGGAACGCACCTGCTCGTGCATTTCCTTTTGCATGAAATGCCGGTAAACACCTTTTTCTGCAGCCACCGGGTCCCAGGCGATATTCTGGACCTGGTATTCCACCGGGTTTCCGCCACCATCCAACACCTCAAGCCCTTCACGTGTCACCACAGCCATTTGATGTGAATCAAGGAAAACCGCCCGGCGGGTATGCTCCAAAATCGCCGGAAGATCAGAAGCAACATAATTTTCACCCTCACCCAGCCCAATCACCACCCCGCCTGCGTTGCCCACCCGCGCAGCCACGATCTTATCCGGTTCACGGGAAGACATAACCACAATCCCATGCGCACCTTTGAGACGTTTGAGTGTTTGCTGTACAGCTTTGACCAGGGAGGATCCGCTGGCATAAAACTTTTCCACCAGGTGAACGATGATTTCCGTATCGGTCTCAGAATTGAACTGCGTCCCTTCTGCGCCCAGCTCTTCCCGCAGGGTGAGATAGTTTTCCACAATGCCATTGTGCACCACCACAAACTCGCCCGTACTGCCCAAATGCGGGTGTGCATTGCGTTGATTCGGCTCACCGTGTGTGGCCCAGCGGGTATGGCCAATGCCCACCGGCCCATGGATGGGCGTATTCTGCACCAGGGTTTCCAAATGTTTGAGCTTTCCTGCGTCCCGCCGGATCTCAATATTGCCCCCACTCAACACAGCCACGCCAGCCGAGTCGTACCCCCGGTATTCCAGGCGTTTGAGGCCGTTTAAAATAATCGGTGTTGCATCCTGCTCGCCAATATAGCCAACAATTCCACACATAAGCAAAGACCTCCAGTTATCTGCGTCACACAGCCATCATGAAAGACCTTTCAGCAAGGTTCAGTACAGGGGCAATATGACTCGTGTTTTCAGTGGGAATTCAACTACACATGTAGCGGGAGGCATCCGCCGATCTCTCGATTTTCCTGATTTGCC
>DKFH01000002.1 GCA_002452315.1 Anaerolineaceae bacterium UBA6801
CGGTGGTGGCGGCTCGCTGTAAAAAGCTGAAACTGCCGGTGCTGCAAGCAGTGCAGGACAAGGCTACGGCCATTCAAGGGCTGCTGGCAAGAAAAGGACTCACCGCATCGCAGGTGATCTTTATGGGGAACGACATCAATGATTTGCCAGCCTTTCCTGAAGTTGGGTTCGCGGCTGCCCCTGCAGACGCGCATCCTGCAGTGCTGCGACAGGCTGACCGGATTTTATCTAAGCCCGGCGGCAAAGGTGCAGTACGTGAGCTGTGTGACTTGTTGATAGAGCGTACCCAGAAAGAGCGATGATCAGAAAACTGATAAGGGCAAAAAGGAGCCATTAATCATGCCTAAAAACATTCAAATTGGTCATCGGGTTGTTGGAGAAGGGAACCCAACCTACATTATTGCTGAAATTGGGATCAACCACAATGGCAGGGTGGAGATCGCCAAAGAGTTGATCAAAGCTGCCGCAGACGCAGGCGTTGATGCGGTGAAATTCCAGAAGCGCACACCAGCGTTATGCGTCCCTGATCACCAAAAGGACCAGATGCGCGAGACTCCCTGGGGCTATATCACGTATCTGGATTACCGCTACAAGGTGGAGTTTGGGCAGGATGAATACGAACAAATTGATGCGTATTGCAAAGCGTTAGGCATTGATTGGTTAGCCAGCTGTTGGGACAGGGAATCACTGGATTTTATTGAGGCCTTCAACCCGCCGGCGCACAAAGTACCCTCAGCTTTGCTGACAGACCATGAATTGCTGCGGGCGGTCAAAGCGACCGGTAAACCGGTGATTCTTTCGACAGGCATGTCCACCATGGACGAGATCAAAGAAGCTGTTGACATCCTGGGCGTAGAAAATTTGCTGATCTGCCATACCACCAGCAGCTATCCTTGCCCGCCGGAAGAGTTAAATTTGAAGATGATCCAGACCTTGCGCGATGCTTTTGATTGCCCGATCGGGTATTCAGGGCACGAGGTGGGTCTGGTGACCTCGGTCATTGCTGTGGGCTTGGGGGCCTGCCTGGTGGAGCGGCATGTGACCCTTGACCGGGCTATGTGGGGTTCAGACCAAGCAGCTTCAGTTGAGCCGCAAGGCGTGCGGACACTGGTGAAATACATCCGGGTGACGGAGAAAGCCCTGGGGGATGGACAGAAGAAGGTCTATGACAGTGAGCAATCCGTTCTCAGGAAGTTGAGAAAATACAGCACGTAGTCAGCGAGATTCAGCATGAGCCTTTTTGAACACACCAAAACATACCTTTCAACCCGGTCGCTCCGGCGGAGTATCAATCGGGATATCCACCAGATGGCCAAACGCGTGGCCAAAGCCGCGTCAAAGGCTGATGAGCGTAAAACCGTGCTATCGTTCAATGCCTCCACCCGCATCACCGGGCTGAGCCTCAATGCTGCCTTTGCCATGCTGACGGGCTGGTCCCTGCGCCTGCAAGGTGCGAGGGTGTTGAACTTTGTCTGCCAGTATGGGATGACGCGGTGTGTGATGGGCACAGATACAGGGGATGTTTACCAGGTCCCACCCTGTCAAAAGTGTTTGGCCCAATCGGCTGCGATTTATCACCGTTCTACGGTCAGAAAATTTATCTACTCATCCAATGAGGACCTGGCTAAACTTTTACAGAACACCAGCCTATCCGACTTACGCCACCTGCGTTTTGAGGATCTCCCCCTGGGCGATTTATGCCTGCCTTCCATGCGCTGGATTTTACGCAGGCACCATCTGATCGATGATGAGCCCACCCGTGTGCTCTACCGTCATTTTATTCTCTCTGCTTACAAGGTGGCCATGCAGTTTGATTGGCAGGTGATCACAGAAACGCCGGTGGCGGTGATGGTTTTCAATGGGATGCTCTTCCCGGAGGCAACCGCCCGCTGGATCGCGCGCCTGCGCGGTATACCGGTATATTCCCACGAGGTGGGGTTGCGCCCCAATTCCGCTTTCTTTACCGAGGGTGAAGCAACTGCCTACCAGGTGGACATCCCGGCTGATTTTCAGCTTTCCCCCGCCCAGGACGCACAGCTGGATGATTACCTCTCCAAGCGCTTCAAAGGTGATTTTAGCATGGCTGGGATCCAGTTCTGGCCGGAGATGACAGGTCTTGATACGGCTTTGGTTGCACGTATGGAGTCTTTTAAACAGGTGGTGCCAATTTTCACCAATGTAATCTTTGATACCAGCCAGCCCCATGCCAATGTGGTTTTCAGGGATATGTTTGCCTGGTTGAATAAGGTCCTCAAGGTGATCAAAGCCCATCCGGAGACCTTGTTTGTGATCCGGGCGCATCCCGACGAAGCGCGGCCAGGCAAGGCCAGCCAGGAGAGCGTGGCGGATTGGGTAAGTGAGAAGGGTGTTGATCATTTGCCAAATGTTGTCTTTGTGGGGTCGGATGACTACTTCAGTTCCTATGAGATGATCCAAAGGGCAAAATTTGTAATGATCTATAACTCCACCATTGGGATGGAGGCTTCGATCATGGGCGCACCGGTGTTGTGCGCCGGGAAAGCGCGCTTCACGCAGTTGGAGACGGTTTATTTCCCCCGCAGCAGCTCGGAATATATGGATACATTGGAGAGATTCCTGACTGAGGATGACGTTCAATCCCCTGACGAACATCGCATCAACGCCAGGCGCTTTTTGTATTACCAGCTCTTTCGCACCTCACTGTCCTTTGACCACTTTATTGAGCCAGATGGCATTTGGCCAGGCTTTGTGCGCCTGAAGGACTTTGCCCCGGAAGACTTGCTGCCCGCGAACTCCCCAACGCTACGGGTGATTTCAGAAGGTTTATTGCATGGGGGAGAATTCTTGCTCCCTGAGGACTGAACGGCTTTTATCAAATTCACCTGAATTATTCAACAGCGCCCAAGGCGGTTTTGAGTTGATAAGAATCTTGGATGCGGAGGTCTACTTGATCCGGTAGATATCCCAGCCATAGCTGAACAGGCGCGTATCGAGGAAGGGATCGGGGTGCTCACAAAAGCCCCTTCTGCCTAGTATTGGGCAGGCTATCACAGGCAGGTTGATGTTATTGATCTGAAACCCGGCACGAAGCTGGTCCACAGGTTCTAACCGTCCTTCTAAAGTCTGCTGGATTTCATCGACCCATGCCATGGTAAATTCTTCCTCAACACCTGCCCTGAGGAGCAATGTGGGTTGATGCTCAATGTAGGGTAGCAGCAAGATAGCTTCTGATCTGGTTTCAAGCACTAATAAAACTTCTAGGCTGACAAAATCAAAAGTAATATTAGTCATGCCATCCTGGTCAATTAAGAAGTGGCCCGTATTTTGAACGTATTCGTTGTAAGTGTTCACACCCATGATCAAGTCACCATCATCAGGGAGCAGATTACGGATTGTATTAATCATTTGGTCGTTCATTCGGTCAAATGTTAATTGAACGCGGGCATGAGTTCGGTAATGGGTTAGTGAGGCAAGAAGTAAAACCAAACAGATCACAGCCATTGTTGTCATCAGCCTGTGTATGAGCGGTCGATGGCTATTAATGCCATCCCAGATGTGGGGAATGAGTAGGGCAATGAGGATGGAGACACCTACACTAAACGGCAATAGGTAATAACTTTCCGCAAATTGCCAGGGCATTAGGCCAATAGACCAGGCTAAAATCCAGCTACCCCAAAAAACCAAATTATGTGTGAGTTGTTTGTTTTCATTTTCTTTGTTCAGGAAAATGATGACTACCATTATGGCCAGTGGGAGCAAAAAGGAAAAATAATGGACATACAAGGTCATCCAGCGTGGTGCCCTGGTAAGGATGGATATCACATCTAGCTCATACTGACTTGTGTAGCTATCTCCTGACGCAAGTGATACGTTCAAAACGGTGAAGATAAGAACATTAACTACAGTGGCGATCAATGTGGCCCCCAGGTAGTGAAGATAAGCCTTTCGTTCTTCAATTGAAATGCGATTTCGCTGGATAAGGGCATAAGCTGCCCAGAGTGCTGAAAGGGGTAACATGATATAGGCGGTTTCTTTTGTCCAAAAGGCGATAATGAGGGTTATGATTGTGAGCGCTCTTAACACCCAGGACATGCGGTGATTGATTTTAGCTTTTTGTTTTTCAAGGCACAGAATTGATGCGAGGATGAAAACTAGCTGCAGGGGTTCTCCTTTTGAAAGAGTATAAAAATTTTCGATAATGGGTATTGAGAAAATAAAAACGAGTGTTGCCAGCAGGATATGAACGTGATTTACGCCTTGATGTTTCATTAGTGTTTGTATTTCTACAATTAGGATCAACAAGATGATCAAGTGACCGATATAAAACCAAAACGGATTTGGTCCAGCAATCGCATAGATCAACGTGAAATACAGCCAGTAAACCGGTCTGAAACGCCCCGCTTCATGGCCTAACAGCATATTGAGGTCACCATCCAAGATGGCTTTTACTTCATTCATGATATAGCCATCATCAAGTAATCCAAACTGGGCTGAGGTGAGCCTTGGAACCATAATCAATACCGCCAATAATAACGGCAAGACTTTTAAAATCAGCAATACACTTTTATTTTTTAAGTGCATAATTATCTCCAGCTTGTATTGACTAGTTATAAAAAAGGTTTTTCATTCAAGCATAATTTTATTGAAGCCATCCATTTTTCTGGTCTATTGTGCTGGTTTGCACAAACAGATTACTCACCACATGAGAAGAAAGCATGCCCTAGCGGATGGTAAAAATGTCCCAGCCATAGGTGAATTTGCGCGTATCGAGGAAGGGATCAGGGTGCTCACAATAGCCGTGTGGTCCAACCAGCGGACACAACACCACTGACAGGTTGAGGTTGACAATGCGGAAATCTTCTCGGACCTGGTCCACAAGGATCAACCGATTCCCTTGGTTGCGGAGTACTATTTCATTCCATAGCATGGTGAATTCATTGTCAACGCCAGCTCTGACCAGCAGTGCGGGCATGTTGTTGACATAAGGCATGTTGACGACCCCGCCATGATATAGGTGCAGCCGCTCCAGCGTGCCCACATCAATGTGGGTGTACTCAATCTCGTTCATTCCGTAAAAATCCACCAGGAAATATTCAATCCCTTCAACATATTCCTTGCGCTCTTCCAGGCTGATGAACACCAGTCCATCGGGAGGTGTGATCTGGGTGGTGATTTCCAGCATCTGGTGGTTCATACGGTCGAAAATCAATTGCGCTTTGGCGTGGGTGCGGTAATGGGTTAAAGAGGCCATGAACATCAGCAAGCTGGCTGCTGCCAGGGCGGTGATCATCCAGCGGAGTTTTTTTGGGGATTGTTTGAGCATGTCTGCGATGGGCAGGGCAAACCAACCGATCAGGATGGCTGCACCCAGGCTGAAGGCAAGCAGGTAGTAAGCCCGGGCAAATTCCCAGGGCAATAACGCACCTGCCCAGGCCAGCAACCAGATCCCCCAGGTGAAGAAAGGCAGCTTTTGTTTGGCGTCCAGCTCTTTGTGGGTAAATAATACGATCAAGACCAGGATGGCTGTGGGAACCAGGTAATGATAATAACTGGTATACAGGGTGATCCAGCGGGGAATCCTCTCCAGAAGTGATCCCAGGGCGAAGTCATAGCGTGCGGTGAAGCTGCCTTCTGATACAGGTGGCGAGCCGAACAGGGCACGGATGAGGAAAAAGGCAGCCATGGAGGCCGCCATGCTGAGAAAGAAGAATAAATATGATTTTTGCTCCTGCACGGAGAATTTCTTGCGTTGGATGAGGACGATCCCTGCCCAACAGGCTGAAATTGGCGCCATGATATAGGCGGTTTCTTTGGCCCAAATGGCGAACAAGCCATTGAGGAAGGCCAGAATCACAAAAGCCCACTTATGAGACGCTCGCTCCGCACGTTTGAGCTTTTCAAAGCACAGCAATGATGCCAGGATGAAGACCAATGAGAGGGGGTCGCCTTTGGAGAGTGTATAGAAGTTTTCAATGATGGGAATCGAGAAGACAAATACCAGGCTCGTCAGGAGAATTTGCCAGTCCAGTGCCCCCATGGCTTTCATCAGCAGGCGGATTTCGACCAGGAGCACCAGCAGGATGACCAGGTGCCCGAAGAAAAACCAGAAGGGGTTTGGCCCTGCCAGCAGGTAAATCAGCGTGTAATACAACCAATATAATGGCCGAAACCGTCCAGCTTGAAGGTCGTAGCTCATGCCGAGGTCACCCTGCAAGAGTTTTTGGACTTCCACATAGATGAGGCTGTCATCCATGACACCAAATTGGGGCGAGGCCAGCCTGGGTGCCATGATTAACACCGCGATCAATAAGGGAAACAGAGCAAAAATGAGGGATGTTTTTTGTTTTGAGGTCATAAAATCAATCTCCAAGCGTATTACATTATAATGCAACATTTGTTAACAAGCGTCCTTAATCCGGGTTATAATAACAGACGAGAAATTTAACGAATTTGAAGGCATGCCTATGACAAAAAAGATCATCGCCCTGGTTCCTATGCGGCACCATTCTGAACGATTGCCTGGTAAGAATTACCGACCGCTGGCGGGAAAGCCGCTTTTTCACCATATCATGAACACCTTGCTGGCGGTTCCAGAACTTGACTCAATCCTGGTGGACACAGACAGCCCCGAGATCACGGCAGGTCTGCAGGCGCATTATCCATCAGTTGAGGTGATTGAGCGCCCGGAACATCTGCGGGGGGATGCCGTCTCGATGAACGAGATCCTGATGCATGATACCAGCGTAATGGAAGCGGATTTTTACCTCCAGACCCATTCCACCAACCCGTTACTGCGCGCACAGACGGTTTCGTCTGCCATCCAGGCGTTCTTGGCTGCCATTCCCGAATATGATTCCCTGTTCGGCGTGACCCGTTATCAAACCCGCTTATGGGATCAGCTCGGGCGGCCCGTCAACCA
>DKFH01000058.1 GCA_002452315.1 Anaerolineaceae bacterium UBA6801
GTCATCAATATTGGCGGCGAAGGGCAGATGATCGTCGGCGCTCTTGTGGGTGTTTGGGTTGGCTTGACCATCACAAACATTCCCGGATGGGTCAATGTCATTTTAGGAATGTTAATGGGTGCGATCGCTGGCGCTATTTGGGGCGGCATTCCTGGTGTGTTGAAAGCATATTTCAACGTAAACGAGATCTTAAGCACGGTGATGATGAATGCCATAGCCGTGCAATTTAAAAATTACTTCCTCACAGGGCCATTGATCGACCCCTCACAGGCAGAAATTGCCTCTCAAATTCCACAAACGGCCCGCCTAGACGAATTATTTCGCTTGCCACGGCTGTGGCACCCCACCCGCCTGCATCTAGGCTCGGTGATCGCGGTGATCTTAGCCATATTGGTCTATATCCTCCTCTGGCGGACCACAACCGGCTATCGCATCAGGGCTGTCGGTCAAAACCCCTCTGCATCTAAATATGCTGGCATAAAAGTGAAACGTTATGTTGTTTTAGCCCTGGTGTTGAGTGGTGCCCTGGCAGGGCTAGCAGGCGCAATACAGGTGTATGGCGTGAATTACCGGATGATCACTGATGGATCACCAACAGGCTTTACCGGCGGTGCGGGGTTCAACGGCATTGTGGCTGCCCTGTTCGGACAATTGCACCCCATCATCACCATCCCCGCCTCGGTGCTGTTTGGAGCACTCTTGGTTGGCGCAAATGCGATGCAAAGAGCCGTGCAGATCCCTTCGGCTTTAATTACTGCGCTCAATGGCCTGGTGGTTGTTTTCGTTGTTAGTAGTGAATTCCTGCGTAAGAAACGGCAACGTAGAAGGCTTTCCATCGCACAAGAGGAAGAGACATTCGATGCACATCCAGATGATCAACAACTTAGGTCGGCGGAGGACACACCATGATATCTGATCTCTTTAACCCCACAGTAATATTTGGCATCCTTGCCTCCGGCATTCGTCTGGCGACTCCTTATCTGTTTGCCTCCATAGGTGAGGCATTCAGCCAGCGCAGCGGCGTTTTAAACCTCGGTGTTGAGGGCCAAATGCTCCTTGGCGCTTTCTTTGCCTTTTACATCGCAAAACTTACGGACAATTTGTGGCTAGGTGTTTTGGCCGGGATGGGCGTTGGCGCCTTGATGGGCCTGGCGATGGCTTTCGTCACCATTCACCTCCATGCCCAACAAGGCATCAGCGGAATCGGGTTCTATCTCTTCGGGTTGGGGATGAGCAATTTCCTTTTTCAAGTATTAATCGGAACGGTTGAGACTGTCAGCGGTTTCCCCCGCATTGCCATCCCGCTCTTGAGTGAGATCCCTTATGTTGGAAATATCTTCTTTAATCAGAATATTCTTGTCTACATTGCATTTCTCCTGGTGCCGGTTTCATCATTTGTGCTCAATAAAACCACACTGGGCTTGAAAATCCGTGCCGTGGGGCAAAATCCTGTCGCCGCAGATTCACTGGGCGTCAGTGTTGCCGGGGTGCGTTATTTTACTGTCATCTTTGGCGGTACCATGTCAGGCCTGGCAGGCGCTTCCCTTTCAATTGCATTGCTAAATGTTTTCCAACAGGGCATGACGGCTGGTCAGGGCTTCATCGCTGTGGCTTTGGTCTATTTTGGGGCTTGGCGCCCCTGGGGCGTGCTGGCTGGCGCACTGTTATTCAGCCTGGTGAACGGCTTACAGCTTTGGATCCAGGTGCTTGGCATCCCAATTCCTTCGGAATTTGCCGTGATGATGCCCTATATCCTCACCATCTTGGTGCTCACCGCTTCAGTATCCAAAGTTCGAGCGCCAGCCGCTTTGACCAAGCCATTTGAGCGAGAAGGCTAGTTTTTATTAGTAATTACCGCGATAAGTGATTATTGTGTGAAACATAATCAAAAAACAGGTGATTTGAGAGCCAATAATGCATCTCACCTCCCCCACGAAAAATGGAAGAGAAAGGAGATTTTATACACTAAAGACAACTGAATACACTTAAACGGAGGAAAGCTGTCGTAACCGATTATCAATATTGAATGGAGAATAAAAAAAGATGAAGAAACTATATAAAATTTTAATTCTGGCACTGGTTTTGGTTTTTGTCGTGACCGCTTGCGGTCAACAAGCACCAGTGGAAGAACCTGTGGTTGAAGAACCCGTGGTTGAAGAACCAGTAGTCGAAGAACCGGAAGTTGCCGAAACGTTGCGGATTGCCGTTGTTTCGCCCAGTTCAATCAACGACTTTGCCTTCACCCAGAGCATCTATGATGCAATGATAGCCCTTCAGGCAGAATACGGCGAGGATGCGATTGAGTTTGTATACTCGGAGAACATGTTTGTGGTTGACGACGCCGCCGCAGCCATCCGAGATTATGCAGCCAGCGGCTTTGACATGGTCATTGCCCATGGCTCGCAATACGGCTCCTCACTGCAGGAAATTGCACCTGACTTTCCTGAAGTCAGCTTCGCCTGGGGCACGACAGTGGACACGTTTGGCATTCCCAATGTGTACGCCTATGAAGCAGCCTCAAATGAAGGTGGTTTTGTGAATGGCGTTATGGCAGCAATGATGACTGAAAGCAAAGTCATTGGTGTGGTTGGCCCGATCGAAACCGGCGATGCAAAACTGTATGTGGATGGGTTTGTTGAGGGCGTTTTGGCCACCGATCCGACCATTGATGTCCGTGTAACCTACATCAACTCCTTCTCCGATGTTGCTCTCGCTGCTGAAGCAGCTGAGACGCATATTGCTGCAGGCGCAGATGTGCTCACCGGTACAGCGCAGATGGTTGTCGGCGCAATTGGCAAGATCCAGGAAGCTGGCGGTTATTGGTTCGGCACACAGGCCGATCAGTCATCCTTTGCGCCTGACACCGTCGTTGCCAGCCAGGTGTATCACTGGGAAGTGATCTTAAAAGAGATCATCGAACTGCGTGCACAGGGCAGACTGGGCGGACAATCCTTTGTTGCAGATCTGGCCAATGGTGGCCAGGTAATGCAATTCAACCCTGAAATTGACATTCCTGCTGACGTTTTGGCTGCTGCTGAAGCAACCATTCAGGCGATTATTGCGGGTGAGGAAATTGAACCTGAAGCGTTTGAAGAAATCTCGCTTGCGGTCGTTTCCCCAAGCTCGATCAACGACTTCGCCTTCACCCAGAGCATTTATGACGCGATGATTGCCCTTCAGGCAGAATACGGCGAGGATGCCATTCAATTTGTTTACTCTGAAAACATGTTTGTGGTTGATGATGCTGCTGCTGCCATCCGTGATTACGCCTCTCAGGGCTATGATATGGTCATTGCCCATGGTTCACAGTACGGCTCATCATTGCAGGAAATTGCACCGGACTTCCCCGAAATCAGCTTCTCCTGGGGCACCACGGTGGACACCTTTGGTATTCCCAATGTGTACGCTTATGAGGCTGCATCCCACGAAGGCGGCTATGTCATGGGTGTTATGGCTGGCTTGATGACCGAATCAAAAGTTGTTGGCGTGATCGGCCCCATCAACACCGGCGATGCCAAGCTGTTTGTGGATGGCTTTGTGGCTGGTGTGCAATCCGTTGATCCCAGCATCCTGATTCTGGAAACATGGACAAACTCCTTCTCCGATGTCGCTGCCGCTGCTGAAGCTGCCGAAACCCAGATCGCTGCTGGCGCTGATGTGTTGACCGGCACCGCCCAAATGGTCGTTGGTGCGATTGGTAAAGCCCAGGAGGCCGGTATTTATTGGTTTGGCACCCAGGCTGACCAGGCTTCATTTGCACCCGACACCGTTGTAGCCTCCCAGGTTTATCACTGGGAAGTTGTCCTCAAGGAAATCATCGAGCTACGAGCACAGGACCAGCTTGGTGGCAAATCCTTCGTCATCGACCTGGCCAATGGCGGTTTGGTGATGGCCTTCAATCCTGAAATTGACATTCCTGCCGAAG
>DKFH01000135.1 GCA_002452315.1 Anaerolineaceae bacterium UBA6801
ACATTCTGCACGCGGGCGATGCGGCTAACTGGAAGGCGGTACGCACTTTGGAAGAAATCGCGCCTGTTACGGTCGTCCAGGGCAACCGGGATACCTTGCTGGGGATGCGCTTTCCCCTACATTTCCAGCTCACTGCCTACGGGGTGCGGATCACGCTCTGCCACGGTCACCGTTCGATGAGACATTACCTGATCGATAAGTGGTTCACCATCCGGGAGGGTTATCGCTTTGAGCGCTACCAACAGCCCCTGGCCCGGGACTATCCCCATGCGGATGTGATCATCTTCGGACACACCCATCATCAAACTGTCACATGGGTGCATGGCCAGGTGTTCTTCAACCCTGGCGCCGCATACCCCTGCAAGTACAACCACTACAATCCCCAGTTTGGCATCCTGAGCATCACACCTGGGGGCGTCATCCGCACGGCATGCTACTGACTCTAAGACCCTTTGCCAGTCCAAACCACCCGAGATATCGGTTTTCCGATACAATAGAAATCAATCAACAAACCGTCATCAATCTCCCACTCAGAGAGGAATAACAGCCAGGTGATCACCTCATCCAGCAACACCAAAATCAAGCTTGTGCGTGGCCTCCAATCGCAGGCTCGCAAACGCAAAGATGAGCAGGCTTTTGTGGTTGAAGGTGTGCGCATCGTGGAGGAAGCCATCACAGCTAACTGGCCGATAGACTTCATCCTCTACGATCAAACCCTCTCTGGGCGGGGTGATTTAATACTGGAAAATCTTTCAACCCGCGCCGCAACGGATGTGTTTGAAATCACAGCAGCGTTGATGGCCGAGGTCAGCGATACTGAAACCCCCCAGGGCATATTGGCCGTCCTGAAACACAATCCGCTGCCATTACCCGATGACCCTACGTTTGTGATCCTGGCTGACCAAATCCGCGACCCTGGCAACATGGGCACCATCCTGAGGACGGCAGAAGCCACCGGTGCTGAAGTCGTACTGCTGACCCCGGGAACCGTTGACCCCTTCTCACCCAAGGTCATCCGGGCTGCAATGGGTGCCCATTTTTATTTACCCATTCATCCTCTCCCGTGGCAAGAAATTCACCGTTACCTCAAAGACCTGCCTGTATTTTTAGCCACTGCTGAAGCCAAGACACCCATGTGGGAAACAGACTTTTCGCAAGCGTGCGTGTTGCTCATCGGCGGAGAGGCCTTTGGCGCCAGTCCCATGGGTGAAACACTGGCCACCCACCGGGTCACCATCCCCATGGCAGGCCGGGCAGAATCCCTGAACGCAGCCGTGGCAGCCGGCATCCTCATGGCTGAAGTCATGCGGCAAAGGCATACCGCAAGAAAGGACCGCTAATGCGTATTCGATCGATCACCTGCTTTATCCATCCTCGCTGGCCAATCAGCGAGCTCGTATTACAAAAGGCGGGGATCTTTGCCCAGGCAGCCAAACAGGCCTTTGAATCAGCAGGGTATCCCGTTCAAACCGTGCGTATGGCCACGCCGCCCTTCCCTGAATTCATAACAAAATATGACTACGCGCAAGCCTCCGCGCAGATCGCGGTCATGGCCCATAGCGAGGGCTTTGACTATCTTGCCCTCGGGCCAGCCCTGCCCCATATCCCCGAGAGCTACCATGTCATCCCTGAGCTGTTGAGCACATCGGACAGCCTGTTCTTCAGCGGGTACCTCACCACCCCTCAAAAAGAAGTCAGCTTGCCTGCCGTGCGCGCATGCGCTGAAGTCATCCACCGCGCAGCGCCCTTAGAGGCAAATGGATTTGCCAACCTGCGCTTTGCAGCCCTGGGGAACGTCCCGCCCTGGGCGCCCTTTTTCCCTGCAGCCTACCACCAGGGTAAGGCACCCGCCTTTGCGCTGGCCTTGGAGTCCGCCGACCTGGCCGTGAGTGCCTTTTCCGGCGCCAAATCGCTCCACCAAGCCCGCCAAAACCTGATTTCACAGGTGGAAGCGCACGCCCAAGCCCTGCAAACAATCGCCCATCGGTTAGGGGAGTCTTATCAGGTGGCCTTCAAGGGGCTCGACTTTACCCTGGCACCCTTCCCGGAACCCGACAAATCCCTGGGGAATGCCCTGGAACAGTTGGGGCTGCCTGCAGTGGGTTATTTCGGCAGCCTGGCCGCAGCCGCGTTTCTGACCGATGCCCTCGACCGCGCTGTTTACCAGCGCACCGGGTTCAACGGCCTCATGCTGCCCCTGCTGGAAGATTCAACCCTGGCCGAGCGCGGTGCACAGGGCGTGTTGAGCGTGACGGACCTGCTGCTGTATTCCGCCGTATGCGGCACCGGCCTCGATACTTTGCCCCTGCCTGGTGATGCGACCGTTGAGCAAATTTATGCCGTCTTGCTAGACCTGGCGGCTTTATCCTTACGCCTGGATAAGCCCCTCACCGCTCGCCTGATGCCCATTCCCGGGAAGAAAGCTGGCGATGAAACGGGCTTTGACTTTGCGTATTTCGCCAACAGCAAAGTGCTGGCTTTGTCGGCTGAACCCCTGACCGGCCCCCTGGCAGGTGATGAGAGCTTCACACTTTCTCCAAGGCATCAACCGCGATAACCAGGTGCAACATTTTTATCTGAGGCTTTACAGCCACAAAGGATCAACCTCGATGAATTTCATTATTGGAAAAACCTTGCTTAAAAACTAAAACCATTGATATAATAGGACATAGTTCCAAACTTTAAAGCAATTTACAAGTTATCCATCCCATTATCGTTAAGTGTACGTTAACATAAATTTCTAACTTTCTTAATGAGGCATCTGACAATGTCTGTTATAATCGGCAAATCTTAACAGCGCTTGGCTATGCAGAGTCGGATATAGTCCTTATTATGATTGTCATTACCCTCATTATGCATTATTGGTATACCGTTTTCCAATTTGTAAAAGTTGGGATGGTTTAACCTAAGCTCTGGGAAAACAAAAAGCAAATAAAACCAGAAATTACGAACAGCCACCCAACCAAAAGGGTGGCTGTTTTGTTACCCTGGTACAAAGCGAAAGGAGGATGACGCAGAAAATAACAACATTTGTCAACTTACGCTTTTGGTTTTTATGTCAACTGTGATAATTAGGAAATAGGAGAAAAAAATGAAGGTAAGTCGATTTTTTATTTTTGCGATCATCTTTGTGATGATCCTGGGCGCTTGTGCGCCAACGTCACCTGAGGTAGAAGAGCCTGCAATTGATGCACCGGCTGTTGAAGAACCCGTTGGTGCGGACACCGACGCCCTCTGTGCGAATGATGACTACGGTTGTGCGGTCATCGCTCCCGGCCAGACCATTAAAATCGGCATGGGCTCTCCCATGACCGGCGGCAACGCAGCCTTCGGCATCGATGCTGAACAGGCTGGTTTGATTGCTGTGGCAGATGCTGACGATCTCTACGGCTTCCAGTTTGAGCTCATCGCTGAAGATGACGGCGGTACGCCAGAAGGCGGTGCAGCAGTGGCCAATAAATTTGCTGCTGACCAAACCTTGGTTGGTGTGGCTGGACACCTCTTCTCAGGGGCGACCTTCGCGGCGCTGCCCATTTACGAAGAAATCGGCATCCCCATGCTGTCCCCCTCAGCCACCAACCCGGATCTGACCCGACAGGGCTCACGCGTATTCAACCGGGTACCCTTCACCGATGAAGCGCAAGGCGCAGCAGCAGCCGAGTATATGTACGATGTGCTGGGCTTCCGAAAAGTTGCCTTCCTGCATGACGGCCAGGATTATGGTAAAGGCCTGGCAGAAATCGCAGCAGCAACCTTCGAGTCCCTCGGGGGCGAGGTCGTGGAACTGATGGGCATCACCCCCGGTGAGGCCGATTACAGCCCTGTCCTCTCAACCATCGCAGCCAAGTCGCCGGATGCGCTCTACTTCGGCGGTTACACCCAGGAAGGCGTTGTGCTGACCAACAATATGAAGACCTCCGGGATGGAAGATGTGGTCTTCTTCGGTTGTGACGGCACCTTTGGCGTGGATTACCTGTCCCGCACTGGCGCCAATGGCGAAGGCACCTATCACGCCACCCCGCGCACCCCTCCAGAAACACCTAAGAAGGATGCCTTTGACGCAGCTTACATTGATCGTTGGGGGCAGGCCCCTGGTGAGCTGTCCCCCTTCACCTGGAACAGCTATGACTGCACAACAGCACTCATCGAAAAAGTTAGGGAAGTGGCTGTGCTGGGCGGTGATGGATCACTGTACATCCCACGTGGCGCCCTGGTTGATGCCGTACGTGGCCTGGCAAATTGGCAGGGCATCAGCGGAACCTACACCTGTGCCCCGGTTGGCGACTGCAACATTGAAGGCCCCACCTTCTGGATTGTTGAGAATGGCGAATTCGTTGCTGTAAACTAGCCGAATCTAATTAAAATAATGCGCAGGGGAAGGTTTCCTTCCCCTGCGTATTCTCTGATGATTGTTTTTGGCGTTTGGAGAAGTCCATGGAATCCAACTTAAAATCACCACCCAAGCTTACCCGAAGGAATTATTCGAAAATTATTCGTCCAATTTTTGGCCTGCTGGTATTTGGCTCGATTTTGTGGCGACTTTATGAGGTCTTGATCGCCCAACAGGCCTACAGCGCAGAAATTTGGGTCCGCCTGTTGATCTCCGGGTTGATCATTGGCGGTGTTTATGCGCTGATTGCTATCGGATACACGCTGGTATACGGCATCCTTTTCATGATCAATTTTGCCCACGGTGAAATCATGATGATCGGCACTTTTGCCGGTTATTTTTTGTTTGAGGCCACCAAAAGCATCAATGTAGCAGCAGAAGGCAGCCCGCCCCTCAGTTTTTCTGATGCCTATCCGTTGATCTCGGTCATCCTTGCCTTTCTTGTCGGCATGACCGTAGCAGCCACAGCGGGCTTTTTCCTGGAAAAGATCGCCTATCGCCCGCTGCGCAAAGCCCCTCGCCTGGTCCCATTGATCAGCGCAATCGGTGCCTCATTTTTCCTACAAAACGCAGCTCAGCTGCTCTTCAGCCCTCAGGTACGTGACTATACCAATCCCCAAGCCATCGCTCGCGGCTCTGGTTGGTCGTTGATCATCAACGGCTCACGGGTTGTCATCACCTATACTGGCGCTTTGACCTTTATCCTATCAATCTTGCTGATGATTGGCCTGTATGTGATGGTACAAAAAACCAAACTGGGTAAAGCCATGCGGGCTGTCGCATCAGACAAAAATACGGCCGCGCTGATGGGCATCGACGTTGATGCAATCATCAGCCGCACTTTCATCATCAGCGGCGCCCTGGCAGGGGCAGCTGGCGTGATGTGGGGGTTGCACAATGGCCTGGTGCACTTCTTCGTCGGTTTCTTGCCCGGCATTAAAGCTTTTACTGCCGCAGTTCTGGGTGGCATCGGCAACATCCCGGGCGCCATGCTGGGAGGGATGTTCCTGGGGCTGATCGAATCTTTAGGCCCGACGGCATTGGGAATCAGTTATCAGCTCAAGGACGTGATCGCCTTTGTGATCATGATCGTCATCCTGATCTTTAGACCATCCGGCATTCTGGGTGAAGTGCTCTCGGAGGAGAAAGTATGAACAAGGAAATCATTCGCTCAAGCAGCCAGAAAGGCCTCCTTTTTGGCATTGTAATGATCTTTTTAGTGTTGATCAATTTTCACCTCATGGCTTCGACTATGATCAGCAAACTGATGGGTACTAACGTGTTGCGTGGCTCACTGCCAGAAGCGCGATTCTTTATCATCTTCCTGGTGCTGTATGCTATATGGGTGGGATGGTCTGCTGCCAGCCGTGAGGGTAAAACAATCCATAAGTTATTCGAGGGTTTGTTTGCCGGATTGATCGCTGGCCTCACTGTTGCCTTGTTTGGCTTGCTTCTTTTCTACATGCTTGAAACCCAAACGGACATCCGCAAGTATCTGACCGCATTATCCTTTCCCAGTATGCGATTCTTCCTCCTCGACATGGGCGAGCTCGGCATACTGGTGCATTTTGGGCTCTTTACGCTCCTTGGTTTATTAGGCAGTGCCCTGGCAGTGGGGCTGCGCTCCCAAAAGGTAGCCCATTTCAAGCAAGGTGTAAAGACTGCCATCACCAATTTGCGGTTGCGCATTACCAATGCCCTGCCTGAAAGCGTCAATAAATATGGCAAATACGGGATCTATTTACTGTTATTGGTCATCTTATTCTTGCTGCCTACCAGGTGGGGATCTTATTACAACTTCGTTTTCGGCATGGTCGGCTTGTACGTCATCTTGGGTATCGGGTTGAACATCATGCTGGGCTTATCCGGC
This sequence comes from Anaerolineaceae bacterium UBA6801, assembly GCA_002452315.1. Taxonomy (GTDB): domain Bacteria; phylum Chloroflexota; class Anaerolineae; order Anaerolineales; family Anaerolineaceae; genus Brevifilum. The sequence goes on from DKFH01000135.1 coordinate 6,261, forward strand.
CAGTTTATGATTGGTATTGCCGCCCTGTTTGCAATGGGGGCTTACAGTGTAGCCCTGCTCAACTCACCCATCCCGCATGGGTTAATGTGGGGGTTCTGGCCATCCCTGGCGGTCGGCGTGGTAATGGCCGTCATCGGCGGTCTCCTGCTGGGCTTACCCATCATGCGCCTGAGGGGTGACTATCTGGGCATCGTTACCCTGGGTTTTGGCGAGATCATCCGCATCCTGCTCAACAGCGACCTGTTGACCGACATCACTGGCGGGCCACGAGGTGTTCAGAACATCCAGCAGCCCACCTTTTTGGGCACACCCTTCAACGATGTCATGTATGCCTACCTGATCATTGTGGCCATGGCCGTATCCATATTTTTATACTACCGGTTGGAAAATTCCCGCACCGGCCGAGCCTGGCTTTCCATCAAAGAAGATGCTCTTGTCGCCCAGGCCACTGGCATTGATGTGCAGAAATATAAATTGCTGGCCTTATGCGTGGGGGCAGCCTTTGCCGGCCTGGCAGGCGGCATTTTCGCTGCCCGTAACCAGTTCACAGGACCCAACGATCACACCTTGATGGTCTCAATCAATGTCCTCAGCGTGGTCATCGTTGGCGGTTTAAACAGCATTCCAGGCATCATCCTGGGGTCATTTGCCCTGAGGGGTTTGCCGGAGCTTCTGCGTGAGTTGGAAACCTACCGCCTGCTGGTGTTCGGGGCATTGCTGGTCTTTATGATGCTGGTCCGCCCTGATGGGCTGTGGCCTGCATCCCGCCCGGATTTAGAAGAGAAAGGCAGCCCAGGCTTGAAAGAAGATATCGAACCCGCCGAAGAAGGGAGGAGCAATGACTGAATACATCATTGAAACCATCAAAGTCAGTAAAAGCTTTGGCGGCTTAATAGCAGTCAATGAGGTCGATCTGCAGGTCCCAAGAGGATTTATCTACAGCATCATCGGACCAAACGGGGCCGGGAAGACCACCCTGTTCAACTGCATCTCTGGCTTTTATACGCCAGAAAGTGGGAATATCCTGTATTATGGAACCCCCATCCAGGGCATGCCGACCAACTTTATCTCCAGTCAGGGTATTTCACGGACTTACCAAAATGTGCGCTTGTTCGGCAATCTCACCGCAATGGAAAACGTTCTCATCGGTTTACACAATAAACTAAATTCAAACTTGCTGGACGCAGTTATTCACACGCCTCGCTCTGCGCGTGAGAACACCTGGTCATTGCAGGAAGCCGTCCGCCTGCTGGAATTTGTAGGTCTGAAAGGTTTTGGCGATTATTTGGCCAATAACCTCCCTTACGGCCTGCAGCGCCGTCTGGAAATCGCCAGAGCTTTGGCGAATAATCCCCGGTTGCTGCTATTGGATGAACCCACCGCCGGCATGAACATCCAGGAAACAACTGACCTGACCCAATTCATCAAGCGCTTACGGGACGAACTGGAAATATCCATCATCCTGATCGAGCATGATATGAAGGTGGTCATGGATATTTCAGACCGCATTAGCGTATTGGATTACGGCATGAAAATCGCCGAAGGTTCTCCCAGTGAAATCCAGTCGAATTCCAGGGTGATCGAGGCTTACCTCGGTCCTGGCGGTGCAGCGCTGGCTGAAAAATATCAGAAACAAAGGCGGAATAGCCATGCTTAAAGTTACAGACCTTAATGTTTACTACGGCGCGATCCACGCGCTCAAAGGGATTAGCTTTGATCTCCAGGAAGGTGAGATTGTCACCCTGATCGGTGCCAATGGCGCAGGTAAATCAACCCTGCTCAACACCATCTCCGGCATATTGCACGCCAAGGTGGGCCAGGTGGAGTACCTCGGCGAGGATATCTCCAACGAAGCCGCCCAGGTGATCGTCCAAAAAGGGATTGTTCACGTCCCCGAAGGCCGTAAGATTTTTGCCAAAATGACGGTCTTAGAAAATCTTGAAATGGGCGCCTATACTGTCAGTGACCGACAGCAAATCCAGGATAAAATGGGGGCGATGTTTGAGCGATTCCCGGTGCTCCGCGACCGGAAAAAGCAGCTGGGCGGCACGTTATCCGGTGGCGAACAGCAGATGCTGGCCATGGCGCGCGGCCTGATGGCCAACCCCAAACTCCTGCTGTTGGACGAACCCTCCATGGGACTGGCCCCGGTGCTGGTTGAACAGATTTTCGATATCATCCAGGACATCAACCAGCTGGGCACCAGCGTTTTACTCGTGGAACAAAATGCACATATGGCCCTGAGCATTGCAGACCGAGCATACGTGTTGGAAACGGGAAATATCGTCCTGGAAGGCGACGCAGCCGATGTGATGAATGACCCCATGGTGATCAGCGCATACCTGGGCGGCTAAACCAGCGTTTTTAAATCGAATTATCCTGCAAAACTAAGGGATAGACCTAACGCACCTGCTTGAAATTCACCAGGATCAGGTTCTTTTGGCAATCATTAAAGGTCTCAAGCCCATATGGGTGAGAGATCGCGTTTCCATTGGCATCAAACAGCTGGATAAACAGCGTATCCTGGCTGTCAACCGTTAAATTTTCCAGTTGAAACTCATACCCTGATTGGCCATAGTCCGGAGCGGAACCCGTTAGGCTAAGACGATCAATGGCGTAGCCATCCAGCTCACCAAACAGGTGCAATGACAATCCTTTCACAGGCGCATCCTGCAGATTCCACACCTGGCCGGCAATAACCAGCCAGTCACAACCCAGTGATGGCCTGATCAGGGCACTGCTCATATACTCCGGCTCGCCGATCAAAATATACGGCAACAATGCCAATGTTGGCGAGGGCGTTGCGGTTGGCGTGATCTCGGGAGCAAATGTGGGTGTGAGTGTGGGCGTGCTGGTGATCAAACCGGCAGGTGCCGGGGTTACTCCTGAAATGAGGATGTCCGTGGGCGTCAACGTGCGCGTGGTCTTCACTGGCTCGATGGCGTATGGCCCAAGACCAAAGATCAACATGATCAACCAGATGGCTCCCCCCAGGATCCCAATCGCAAATATTACGGCTAAGGTATTCGACTTTCGGGGTTCTTGTGGTCGCCGCGGCGTTGCCATAGAGGGCACTGGCTTGGGCGTGCTTTTTCTGGCATAGTCTCGGGGATAATTGGGGGGATGATCTCTTCGCATGTCAATCGATCAACACCTCAATCACGCTCGCTTCGCGACGCCCATCCAGCCACGTATACAGGGCTTGGCGAGCCAGCGTCAGCCTGGCATCCGAAGTTAACGGGCGCACTGCCCGGTCAATCACCAAAACGATGTGGTAGCCGATTTCCGATTCAATAATCTCCGTATAACTCCCCACTGGTTGATCAAACACAGCCGTTTCCACTGCTGGCACCAGTAAATATCCGCGGGGCACCCACCCGAGATATCCGCCTGTCTCCGGGCTGAATTCAAACGCTACCTCCTCAAACGGCGTCCCCGCATTAAGGTCGGCCAGGGCCCGCTCGGCGCCCGCTTCGGTAAAGGCGAACACCTGGCGTAACTCAACCTGTTCAACCGCGTCCGGGATATTGCCGGCAATCCGGTCACGCTGATCAGCAACCAGCAGTTGAAGATGCAAATCCGCCACCAGCTCTTCCCAGGTGTATCCCCAGGTCTCCATCCAGGCTTCTAGATCAACATCCTCAGCCAACTGATCGATGCGCGCATTCACATCCTCGTCGCTGAAAGTCGTGCCCGCCTCACGGGCTGCCTGTGCCATCAACACCTGGTCGATCATGTCGTTTAACACCGTCTGCCGGGCTTCATCCTCATCCACATCGTCAATGTCCAAAGAGTCCTGGGCCAGGTAATAGCGCGCCAATTCGCGCTCAAAACCTGCCAACGGGATCCGTTCACCGTTGACAATCGCGGCGGCCGGCAGCGGTATGGCTGTGGGTTCTTCAATTGTTGGGGTAATGCTGGGAACAGCCGTGGGCGATGGGGATGCCACCGCTTCTGGCGCAGGTTCAATCTGCTCCGTACAGGCTGCCATTAAAATCATTACCAGTAATAACCAAACGACCGGTTTCTTTGTAATCCACTTGAGCGCAAACATGTCCTCAATTATACCAGCGCTGATCAAATAGCAAACAGCCCTGATCTTAATCATAAAAAAGGCTGCGCCAATATGGCACAGCCTTTAGGTTTTGCGATATATTTTCGGCCTAGTAGCCGCCCATGCCCATTCCACCGCCTCCGGGAGGCATTGGTGGTTCAGGTTCGGGGATATCAGTGATCAGGGCTTCCGTGGTCAGGATCATCGCCGCGATCGAGGCTGCATTTTCCAATGCACCGCGGGTCACCTTTGCGGGGTCGATCACACCGCATTTGACCATATCGCCGAATTCTTCCGTCAACACATCATAACCAATGCGTGTATTCTTTTCCTTGGCCTGAGCCTGGCGGACATGCTCAACAATCACTGAGCCGTCTTTTCCGGCATTCTCGGCAATTTTCCGCATGGGAATTTCCAATGCATTACGGACAACCCGTACACCGATTTGGGCATCATCGCTGTCCATCTCAAGGCTCTCAACAGCGCCCATGGCATTGATCAGAGCCACACCACCACCGGGGACAATGCCTTCTTCAACAGCCGCGCGGGTGGCCGAAAGGGCGTCCTCAACGCGATGTTTCTTTTCCTTCAGCTCGGTCTCGGTGGCAGCGCCAACACGGATGATGGCAACGCCGCCGGACAGTTTGGCCAGACGCTCTTGCAGTTTTTCACGGTCGTAGTCGCTGGTCGTGTTCTCAATCTCAACACGGATTTGTTCGATACGTCCCTTGATCTCGCTGGATTCGCCTTTGCCGCCAACGATGGTGGTGTCGTCCTTGGTGCTGACGACTTTCTCGGCCTGACCGAGGTCATTGATCGTAACGGTCTCCAGCTTGCGGCCAGTTTCCTCAGAGATCACTGTTGCGCCGGTCAGAATGGCGATATCCTGCAGCATTGCCTTACGGCGGTCACCAAATCCGGGGGCTTTGACAGCCAGCACATTCAGCATGCCACGCAGCTTGTTGAGCACCAGGGTTGCCAGAGCTTCGCCATCGATATCCTCAGCAATGATCAAAAGCTCGCGTTTACCAACCTGGACCAATTTTTCCAGCAGGGGAACGATGTCGCTGGCCGCGGAGATCTTCTTGTCATAAACGAGGACATAGGGCTCCTCAATAGAGGCTTCCATGGCTTCGGGGTCGGTGATGAAATAGGGTGAAATGTAACCGCGATCGAATTGCATACCCTCAACATATTCTGTCTCGAATTCGAGGCCGCGGGATTCTTCAACCGTGATAACGCCATCTTTACCGACTTTGTCCATCACTTCGGCGATCAGCTCGCCAATTTCGCGGTCCTGGGCAGAAATCGAGGCCACATTGGCAATTTCTTCCTTGGTGGTGATGTCAATCGCCTGCTCGCCAATGGCATCAGCAACAGCTTTAGCTGCAGCTTCAATACCGCGCTTGAGCAGCATTGGGTTTGCGCCAGCGGCCAGGTTCTTGAGACCATCGGTCACAATGGCGTGCGCTAAAACGGTCGATGTGGTGGTGCCATCGCCGGCAATGTCGTTCGTCTTTGTGGCTGCTTCTTTCAGCAACTGGGCACCCATATTCTCAAAGGGATCTTCTAGCTCAATCTCTTTGGCAACCGTCACACCGTCGTGGGTGATGGTCGGGGAACCAAATTTACGATCCAATGCAACATTGCGGCCCTTCGGACCAAGTGTTGTTGCAACCGATTTCGCGACAACATCGATACCAGCCTTGAGCGATCGGCGTGCTTCTTCAGAAAAAATGATTTGTTTAGCCATGATTAATTACTCCTTGGATTTCATTCAATAACTAGTTAATTTTCGCGAGAATATCACTTTCGCGCATGATCAACAGTTTTTTGCCATCGTACTTGACCTCGGTGCCCGAATATTTCGCAAACAGGACCTGGTCACCTTCGGCAACTTCCAGGGGCATATGCTCGCCTTTATCGTTGCGCTCACCTGGACCAACTGCCAAAACAACACCCTTCTGGGGTTTCTCTTTGGCGGTTTCAGGAAGCACGATGCCTCCAGCAGTAATTTCTTCTTCCTCGATGGGCTCGACCACGAGCCGATTACCCAAAGGTTTGATTGAGATTGCCATAAGTTCCTCCATTTGAATTTAGTATTTTTTTTTATCAGTAAATCTTCACCATTTTAGCACTCCAAAGTCGAGAGTGCTAACACCCCCTATCTTACCTTTCTTCAAAAAACCCGTCAAGGGCATTTAGAAGGATTCTTACAAAAGATTTACAATAAACCCCCGATAACTATACCAAACACGCCTCATTTTACGGCTGTTCAACAAGCGGTTCTTCAGCCTCCATTGGAGAAGCTTCCCCAACATCGCCCTCCTCTGTGTTCCGCAGACTGTAAGAACAGATTTCCTCGCCCGCCCGCACAATGCTCATAACCGTCGGATCTTCCGCGTAGCTGCTGCGCAGTTGGGAAAAAATGTCCATTGCTTTATCGCATTTGTCGTCACCTGGTCGATGCAGTCCAGCCAAAACAGAGCCATAGGTAAAATAATTCACAACGGTGCTGCCCGAAAGCGGCAAGCCCTCCACCGCCACCATCGGGTCAACCTCTGGATTGCATTTACGAACCTCGCAACTAATCTCAGGACTGCAACCCTCAATTGAACATTGCAAGGCGGGGATAGCGCCCTCATAATTGCGCGATTTGTGATAGATCACCCCCAGTTGACCGTAAACACTGGGGTTGGCTGGTGTAAAGGTGAGTGCCTGCTGAACGTTCAGGGCGGCAGCAAAAAACTCGCCATCCTGGGCATATGTGTTGGCGATGGCCAGGTAGGGTGTGGGATCCTTGATGCCCAACTGCTGGTTCAGGTTCGCCGCCCTGGCAAAGTGCTCCAGGGCCTGCTCATAAAGCTGGAGATGCCGGTAAATCCGCCCCACAGCGATGTAGAGATACGTGTAATTGGGCATAATTTCAATGGCTTTTTTATAAGACTGGATCGATAGGTTATATTCGCCCAGGGTCTCATATGTAAACGCCATGATCCGGTGCACGTCCATCAGGGTGGGGTCTCGTTCGATTGCCTGCTGAATATATTGATAGGCCTGGTTCCACTTCATCTGACTGACCAGCACCTCAGCATAATAGGCCAGCGCCAGGGTGTTGGTGCTGTCTATCTGCAGCGCCATTAATGCCTCAGCTTCAGCCTGGTTCAGCAAATCTTCCCGTGTCTGGTCATCAACTAAAAATGGATTCGCGCTCCAATCCAACACAAAGGCGCGGATCGCCAGCACCTCGCTGTTGTTCGGATCAAGCTCTTTCGCCCGATCGATGGAGGCCAACGCTTCCGCCAGACGCTGTGAGCGCTCAGCATCGGTGGTGCTCATCGCCGAAGAATAGGTCTGAATGCGTGCTAGCTCGGCATATATTCCCGCGTTTTCAGGGTCGAGGGTGGTAGCGCGGCTCAAGGCCGTGATCGCAGCCTCTAAGTTGCCAGCCTCAAAATGCGTACGCCCCTCAATCACGAATGAATCGGAGGTTCGGGTTGGGGTCGGCGTCGGTAAAAACAGCGGCTGCACGTCCCCCTGGACGATGCCTGTTAAAATCGAGCCAAAGAAAACAATTAACACCACAAACACAAGAATTCGATAAGGATTCGATTTCTTCTGGGTATGTCGAAAGTGTGGGTCTCTACCTTGTAAGTACATAGGCTTCACTCATAATGCGTTTCAAGCCAAACGTCGCTTTTCTGCTTAAGCTAATTTTACCCAACCGCACCGTGGTTGGCTTAATCCTCCTCAGGCGTGGGTGTAGGTGGGTTTTCTTGGAAGTCCTGGCAGGTCTCAATAATAAATTCCGCGTTATACATCGCTGTGGCGTCGTCCGGAACGGTCTGCTGCATCGCCTGGGCTACCTGGACAGCCTCACTGCAGCGATTCACCCGTGCCAGCGCCAAGCCGTACCGGCTGTAAAACTCCATCACGGTCATGGAATAACTCAAAGGCAAACCCTCAACCACCACACCATTGGCTGTGACGCCCCCCCGCACCGCCAGTTCCAGCGAATCTATCGCCTGGTTGTACTGGAGGTTGCGGAAGTACATCGACCCCAGGTTTCCATGTAACCGCGGATTAGAGGGATCGTCATTGACCGCCTGTTCCGCATATTGCACCGCTTTCGAAAACTCACCGATCC
>DKFH01000094.1:0-5439 GCA_002452315.1 Anaerolineaceae bacterium UBA6801
GCTGCTCATCTCGCTGAATACAGGCTGGTCCGAACTGCGCCGGGCCACCACGGGTGCCCTCGTATGGGAAATCGACAGCCAATTTTCAGATGTACGCTTCTCCACTCGGTTAGATTTTTTCATGGGGATCAAAGCGGATGGCACCATCGAAAAAAGAGCCCTCAGTGACGGGGCCTTGTTAGACACCCTCAACCTGCACCCCAGCCAGCTTTTTGCCCTGGCATTCTCGCCCGATAGCAGCGTACTGGCGGTGGGATATGGCGATGGCTGGATCCGCGTTTACAGCACCTTCAACGGTGAGCTGCTCGGCGTGCTGGACGGGTCGGCAACCGCAATGCAATTTTCACGCGATGGCAGCCTGCTGGCGGCCGGTCTGGCCGATGGCACGGTGCGCATCTTCGAATTGGCCGAGGGGCGTTTTGATGATCTACGCAACGGCCACTTTGATGCCGTTACGGGGTTGACATTTTCAAATGACGGGCGCACGCTCCTAACGGGCAGCCATGATTGCACGGTCAGCCTGTGGGATGTGAACGGACGCTTTCGGCGCACAAACCTCACCCCCGGTGGCGGGGATCCCTTCCAAATCAACGCGGTGGGGCAAACCCATCAACTCCAGTATGTTCTCGCCAGGGGGAACGGCATTTTCCAAATAAGTGACACACAAACTACCCACCTATTTTCGCCTCCCACTATGGGTTTTGCGGATATGGCCCTTTCACCGGACGGAAGCCTGCTGGCCGGGGCAGGCCTCAGCGCTTGGTTCATCCCGATCCCTGGGGGCAACCTGCTGCCTGGACCACAGGAATTGACGCCTTCCCCGGGCAGGCAGGCGGGGGCCATCGCTTTCACACCCAACAGTGCCGTGTTCATCGCTGCCTCGGCGGAGGGATTGGACTTCTGGTCTGCACCTGAAGGGAACCGGCTTGGTTTCCTGCCCTTTCCAGCGGCCAGATCCAGCGGCGATGAACCCATCGACCTGAGCGTCTCACCCGATGGCTCGCTGATCGCACTCGGAAAAGGAGACGGTTTGGTCCACATTTTCGCCGTCCAGCAGGAAAACGGCCAATAATTTTGTTAAACCGCCTTCATCTCTTATAATTAATAGGTAGAGTCATCATTCAATGAAAGGAAACTTAATATGTCAGAAAGAGTTGTAGTCTACCAGGATAAAAGCTTTCGAACGGATTTTCGAGCTGCCGACCCCAATGAAGACGATCCGACCGATCTCCAACCCGTGATGCACCTGCATAACCTGACGCCATACGGCATGCTGCTGGCCAGCGTGGCCGCGTGCACCGCAATCGTGGTTAATTCCTACGCCGGAAATCATGGCATCCCGCTCAGGGGTATCTCTGTGGATGCCTCCTACGAACGTGTGTTTGCGGATGATTGCGACGATTGTGATCCGGAAAACGAATATGAAGAAGTCATCTACGAGCAGGTCGATTTTGAAGGCGACCTGGATGATGCCCAGATCAAACGCCTCCACCAGGTGGCCAAGGCCTGTTCGGTCAGGCGCCTGCTGGAAAGAGGCATCCGGGTCGTTACGGATTAATCGGTCAAGTTTATCAGAGGAACAGTGATGAAACCTGATGAAATCAAATGGGCCAGCGGGGCGTTGATGACGGACCAATACCAGTTGACCATGGCGCAGTTATATTACCGGATGGGCTTGCATGAGACCATGGCGCAATTTGATCATTTCTACCGCAGCAACCCGGATTATGGCTTTCACAAAGCGGGCTATTGCGTCAACGCCGGGCTCGAATCCATCCTCGACTGGCTGGACCAGGCCGTCTTCGGCCCGGCGGAGATCGAATACCTGCGCTCGCAAAAAAGCGCCACGGGCGGACAGCTTTTCGGCGATGACTTTTTAAGGTGGCTGGGGCATGATTTTGACACCAAAGCGATCAACCTGTTTGCCATGCCAGAGGGCCGCGTCGTCCATCCCAATGTGCCCATCCACGTCGTTGAAGGCCCCCTGGCGATTGGCCAGATCATCGAAACCGGCCTGCTGAACACCGCCAACTACCAGATCCTGATCGCCACCAAAGCCGCTCGTATCAAGCAAAGCACCCGCGGTCAAGTGTTGATGGAATTTGGCCTGCGCCGGGCGCAATCCCTGGGCGCCATTGCCGGGACGCGTGCCGCCCTGATCGGCGGGGCAGACTTTTCCTCCAATGTGGGCGCATCCCATGCCTTCGGCTTCCCGCCCAAAGGCACCCATGCCCACAGTATGGTGCAGGTCTTTATGGGCCTGGGTGAGGGCGAACTGGCCGCGTTCCGGGCTTATGCCGATGTTTACCCAGATGACTGCATGCTGCTGGTAGACACCATCGACACGCTGCAGTCCGGCGTGCCCAACGCCATCCGTGTCTTTGAAGAACTCAAGCGCAAAGGCCACCGGCCGGTTGGCATCCGGCTTGATTCCGGCGATTTAGCCCACCTGAGCATCCTGGCGGCAAAAATGCTCAATGACGCCGGGTTCCCCGATGTCTCCATTGTGCTCTCAAATGACCTTGATGAGCTGGTCATTTGGCAGATCCTCACCCAAATTCAAGAGGAGGCAGAGCGCTATGGCGTCGATCCAGAAAAGCTGATCAAACGACTGGTATACGGCGTGGGCACCCACCTGATCACCTCCACCGGTGATCCCGCCCTGGATGGCGTTTATAAATTGGTGGCCATCTGCCAGGACGGCAAATGGATACCCACGCTGAAGATCTCTGAAAATGTGGATAAAACCCTCAACCCGGGTAATAAACGCGTCTGGCGGGTTTACGACCAGCGCGGAAAGGCCACCGCTGACCTGATCACCCTGCAGGGCGAAGACATCCTCAACCAATCGCCCCTGGAACTGCGCCATCCCACCATGGCGACCAAACGCCGCTCGCTGTGCCGTGAGGAGATCGATCACGTTGAGAAATTGCTGGTGCCCGTCATTCTGGATGGCGAAAAGGTTTATGAATCCCCCACCATTGAACAGATGCGGGAAACTCGCCAAAAAGACATCGACCATCTCGACCCTGGCGTTCTGCGGATCATGAATCCGCATATCTACCATGTGTCCCTCTCCGCCAAACTCTGGGACCTGAAACAATCCCTGATAAAAAAAGCCAGAGATGAAAATTCAGTCGAAGGTGGTATGTAATTTAACCAAAAATGACGGCGCTTTATCGGCGCCGTCCTATTATTAAATTTAGCCGTTATTTAGTGCCTTCTGCCTCTGATCAGGTTTAAGACGGCTACAAACAGCGCACCGCCGATGATTGACCAGATCACCGGGAAGTTCTGGCCTTGAATATTGATTTGGAACAACAGGGGTAAATTCAGCGAGGTGGCAATCCACCAGCCCACAATCGCCCCGATAAAACCCACTGCGATTGTAACCAGGCAGCTGCCCCAGGAAAAACCGCCCGATGCCTTCGCGATCAACCTACTGACCGCCGCGATCAACAATAATAGCAAGGTCATGGTAAATACCTCCTATGTATCGTTGTTAAGCCTATTAATTCTACCCCTTATCGCGGATATCCCGGGCGTTCCCCAGGTGAGAGGTGAACCAGTATTTCTCCCCGGATTCCAAACCCAGCAGCACCCATTGCAATTCAACCGCCTGGGCATAAAAGCGCGCCCGGTCAACGAGTTTCTGCCAGTCCGGGTATGTTTTCGCCAGCCTGCCAACCAGGGATTCGCCGTAATAATTCAGCAAGCTCCCCAGGTCCGTCGCTGGATCGCCCAACCCGGCCACCCCAAAGTCGATCACCGCCGTCAGGTGGTTTTGGTCCAGGTCGTAAAGGATGTGGTATGGCGCCAAATCGCCATGCACCAGCGCCGGGATAAAGTCAAAGAAGTCCGGCTGGGTCAACGCTGGCTCAAACAAAGCTTGCACCCATTCAATCTGGTGCGAAAGCAACAGCGGATAGACCTGGTCAACCACCCGGTCGTAGATTTCAACCCAGGTCTCCCGGGTGACCGGCGCATAGCTGTGCAGCACCTCCCAATCTAAACTGCTGGTATCCACAAGATGTAAGGCCGCTAGGAACGCGCCCAGTTGATCGGCAAAGGACTGCTTTCCAGGCTCGTCAGCGGCGGACCAAGCCTGGCGGACAAAATGTTCACCGACCAGGTGCTGATAAACGATCACGCCTTCTGCTCGTTTGACGGGCTGAGGAATCGCCAGGGGCAATTTCGGCCCCAAAAAGACCATCAGGCGATCCTCGTTGGCCATTAATTCCTTCGCCCAGTCCGTTTTACAAAAACGAAACACCCACTCGTTGTTAACGATCAAAACATCATTGACCAGCCCCTCTTGGTGGAGTTCATAGGCAGAAATCTCCAGGTCAGGCATGATGCTGTGGATTTGTTCATGCCAGTAAGCATCTTCTTCAGGCATAATTTCCTCCAATCCTTACTCCTTTTATAGCGGATTTTCGCTTAAAATAGCAAGTATTTTGATGAAGAAGTCGAAAAGTCAACCCTTAGAGACACAGCCTGATATTTAGAGACCGGGATGGCAAGCCGTGTCTCTGCTTACACCTGGTTGTGGGGTAAATACCCCTATTTTAATTGAATGCTATTTGATTCTCGGCAAAATCACCTGGTGGACAAGCAGGATCAGCCCGGTCAGGCCAAAGGCTGCCCCAAAGACCCATAATGAACTGCCGATCTGGTTCATCAAGGTCGGGTCAACCAGCATCACAATCGCCAGGGCCAACATCAATATGCCGCCCAGTAGTTTCAGAATGCGGCCATATTTCTCTTCCATCTTAGATTTACGCAGCGTGAACACCGCCACCAAGAAGATTCCCATTTCATCGATCTGGTATACCAGCATGTAAACCAGTAAAAATCCCAAAAAGGCCAGGCCGGTCACTTCGTGGAAGGCGAGCAAATTTGTCCACACCATCGGGAAACCCGCCGTGCAAGAGAATTCCACCAGGGATACACCAGCTGCCATGACAACGGTCGCGCTGATCAGCCCCCAGATGTTCTCCTCAGCGTTCATGATCCGGCGGATACCTTTGTAAATACCCGGTTTCTGCTTATCGCTGATGGTGAAGGATAGGCCCTCTTTGTACCAGAAATAATCCTTGATGTTCACCAGCGCAAAGACCAGCGCTATCAACGCAACAACCAATTGGATCCAGCCCACGTATCCAATGAAGGTAAACACGGTGAACAGCCCGCCAATGAACAGGGCATAGACAATGGCCGTCACTGTGATGAAGACAAAGCCAATGATCAGCACCTTTTTACGTGAGCGTGTGTTTAAGGTGATCGCCAGCAGCATCGAGAGCACCCAGATCGAGCAGGGATTGAACCCGTCCACAAAGGAGATCAGCAAGGTGCTCAACAACAGGGATTGATCTGCCAGGTCGATCTGCCCGATCAGCGGCAAGGTGATCGAAAACGCGCTTTCATCCACCGGGCTGC
>DKFH01000094.1:5472-6215 GCA_002452315.1 Anaerolineaceae bacterium UBA6801
TCCCGCAGAATGCCAATGCCCTCATCGACACACGGGGTGGCCAGGCATTGCTGAATTTTACGATCCATTTCAGCCTGGATATTTTCGTTATAACCCACCCAAAATTGACTGCCGATAAAGATGGTGGGGACATACTGAGGCTCGAATCCAAACTTATCGCCAAAGGCAAAGAATAGTTCCCGATCTTCAGGATCTTTGACGACGTCAAACTCATGGATCACAATGCGCGGCTCCTGGGTGGCCAGCTCATGTAAATGCGCCAGCGCCTGGGCGCAATAGGGACAGCCTTCACGCTCAAAAACGTAAACATTCACCACGGGTTGTTCTGCAAATACGGGCATAACATCGCCAGAACCCAGCAAAACCACCAGCAGGACCAGGAAAATCATAGTCCGAGGTAGAAAACGTTTAATCATCATAGGTGTGTAACTCCTCGCCAAGCGATTATAATACAAAATTGACGCCCCGTCAGGACCACCCACACAAAATCATATACTAATCCCAATGCCGTCTCCCGCTGTATTACCGCTCGCGATGGCCACTTTAAGCAAATGCCATGCAATATTGAGCGAGTACAATTAAGGGGAGGTGTTCAGCAGCCCACAGGAGTTAAATAAATGTCCTACACAGTGTTCGTCACCCGCCATCTGACCCAGCCGGCCGAGGAAAAGCTCAACGCCTTTTGCCAGGCGGAATATTGGCCCCAGGAAACCCCGCCGCCCTACCCGGTTTTGCTAAAAAAA
>DKFH01000029.1 GCA_002452315.1 Anaerolineaceae bacterium UBA6801
CTGGCAAATTACCTGTCCGGGGCCAATTTAGAGTCGCCTGTATGGTGATTGGATCTGCCGCGATGAGCAATATTCGGAGAATTCAACGTTACAGAGCGATGAAAGCGGCCCAAAATAACGAAAAAAGAACAGAGATGGAGAGAAAAAGCACTCATGCAGATCCTTTTTTGTCGTTTTTGATGGATGTGCTCGGGCGCTTTTGGGCCAGTTTTGCGTTTGATAATCGTGTATTTGGTTTTTAAAGAGCGTGTTTTTACAGTAGACTCTATATATAAATATATCTCATTTTGATTATTGCCGTCAAGATTTCTTAGAATAATACAGCTCCACCGGGATTTCTTCTACGATTTCGATCTTCTCCAGGGTAACCTCGCAGCGATAGGCGTGGATGCCCACCCCGGCATCGTGCACACGGCGCAGCGTATCGGCAAAGTCAGGATCGATGGCTTGATAGGGGGTGAACCGGTATGCATCGGCGCGCTGGGCGATGAAAACTGCGCTGGCGCCATCACCGCTGCCGGCCAGGTTCGCCAGGGTCTCCAGGTGACGTTGGCCCCGCGCCGTGGGCGCATCCGGGAACATGCCCACGCCATCTTCCACATAAGTGACCGACTTGACCTCCACCCAGCAGGTCTTTTGTGGGGAGGAGAGGCGAAAGTCCAGCCGACTGTGACCGAACGAGACTTCCTTCTCGATATTCGCATACGGGAATGCAGACAGAAGGCCTTGTGACACAGCTTCCTCAAAGAGCTGATTGGCTATGACTGCATTCACGGCGCATAAGCCCCCCTGGGGAAGTTCGGTCAGCAGGAGGGTGAAGGCTGTCTTGCGGTTGGGATTCTGGGCTGGGGCCAGCCATACCCGGCAGCCCGGCCGGAGAGCGCCGGTCAGGCGGCCGGTGGTGGGAACATAAGCCACCACGGCATGACCTGTTTCAAGCTCAACTACGGCAGAAAAGCGGTTGCTGTGCTGGATGAAGACACCGGGGGTCAGTTGAGGGAATTTCATCCATTAAACCTTACTGCGAGTCGGGTTCTTTTTCCCACAGGCCCTGGTTGGCGTCCCACTGCCAGCCAGATGGCCCCAGATCCAGCGGGCAGACGTCCCACCTGTGTTGTAAGCGTTCCTCAAGCTCGTCCCAGCCGCTTAACTTGCCCAACAGGTCCGCCTGTGCAACACTGAGGGCGCCAACGGCGGTGGCCATGCGCATAGCCGATTCTGGGCCTGCACCGCGCAAGATGCTGGCGAGGAAACCAGCGATGGCTGCGTCTCCCGCGCCGGTGCACGCTGTGACCTGGGCAGAAAAGGCTGGCGCCCACAACTGCCGCGCATGCCAGCCGTCAGCCAGTCCTTCCAGGCCGCGCCCGCATTTCTGCCAGCGCTCTGCCGAAGCGGTGCGCAGGTAAAGGCCACGCCGGCCGAGTTTTACCAGCAGGGCTTTGACGCCATAGCTGAGAACCTTTGTGGCCAGGGATTCAACCAGGCCGGGCTCCACTGCGTCGATGAAGTCTGTGTTGGGGTCTGCACTGAGTTGGTCATAAGTAGCCCGGTCGAGCAAAAAGACCAGTTCTTCAACACTGGGGAGGAAGAGGTCGACCAACGGCAGCGCATTGGCTAGCAGGGTGGGCCAGTCCACGCGGCCGGCAGGGCTGACGGGGTCGGGGAGGGTGACATCAAGCGAGGTGGACAGCCCGGCGCGCCGGGCTTTTTGAAGAATCGAGACCAGTTCAGCCCCATCCGCCCGGTAAATTGAGCGCATGATTGAAGGGTAACCAAAATGGAACAGGTCAGCCTCCTCCAGGATTGGGCGGGGCAGGTCTGAGGCGTAAAAGGTGTTGTTGGCGCCCGGGTGGTAGAGGAAGGACCGGTCTGCGCCTGGCGGGTTGATGACGATGGTAAAACCGGTCGGCAGGCTCAGGTCGATGGTCAGGTCATCTGCCAGGTGAGGCGCTTCCATCCGGAGGCGGTCCTGGATGGCCTGGCCGAATAAATCATCCCCAATTTTGCCGATTAACCGCACAGGGACACCCAGGCGGTGTAAAGCCAGGCCCGTGTTGGCCACCGCACCGCCCGGTGTGGTTCGGATGCCGCCAGTGCTGACCAGGTGTCCGGGCTGAAACAGGTGCTGAAACTGGCCATCAGGCACCTGTGAGAGGTCTGGTGTGACATCCAGGCAGAGCAGCCCGGCGATGACGGCTTTTTTATCGATCATGTGTAAGCCTCCGTAGAGAGAAGTCAGGCTTAATCCTACCATAGGGAGGGGATAACAAAGGTGTTCAATACTTGCCATTCTTAAATGATTAGAAGGGCTTATCCGGCATCACCTAAGTTGTGAATTCTAAATTGGAGGGTAAGGCTAACCGGTTGCTATCGAAATGGTCTTGGGTTTCCAGATGGAAAGCGCCAATGCCGCCAGGATGGCCATGCTGCCCCCAAACAGGAAGGGCGCTGAGGGGCCGAACCCTGACCAGGTGCCGATGCCCTGCCACAGCACCCCGGCGATCAGCGAGGCAGGCAGGTCGATAATCCCCAGGATGGCGTTATAGGTCCCGTAGGCTGTGCCGCGCAGGTCTGGCGTCACCAGGTCAGCCACCATGGCCTTGGCGGTGCCGTAAGCCAGGCCGTAATACAGCCCGTAGGCACAATACAGGACCCACACGTGCCAAGGCTGCTGGGCCAGCGCGAACCCCAAGTAGATCAGGCCGTAGACCAGCCAACCGCCGATGATCACCCGCCGGCGTCCGACTCGATCCGAAAGCACCCCAGCAGGCGTTGAGACCAGCGCGTAGATTAGATTGAAGGCAGCCAGCATCAGCATGATGCCCAGCACGCTCACCCCGCGCTCCTGGGCCCGCAGCACCAGGAATGCGTCGGAAGAATTGCCCAGGTCAAACACCCCCACGATCAGCAGGAACACTAAGAACGGTTTTCCCAGGCGCTTGAAGGTGATTTGTGGCGCAGTTGCTTCTGTTTTTAGCCTTGTTTCCCTGGCGATGGCGGCCAGGCTGATCACCGCCAGGAAGGCGGGAATCAGGCTGATCAGCACAACGGTACGGAAGGTATTTTCGCCCAGCGTCAGGCTTGTGGATTGGGTCAACCACACGATCAGTGCGGCGATTAACAAGCCAACCATGGCGCCCCCGGTATCCGCTGCTCGGTGAAACCCGAAAGCCAGACCGCGCTGGTGCGGCTCGATCGAGTCAGCCACCAGGGCATCGCGGGGCGCGGTGCGCACACCTTTTCCCACCCGGTCTGCCCATCTCACCCCCGCGACCATGCCCCAGGATTGCGCGAAGTAGAAGAAGGGTTTGGCCAGCGCCGAAATCCCGTAGCCTGCCACCGCGATCCACTTGCGGCCGCGCAGCTTATCGGAGAGCCACCCGGAGAACACTTTAAGGATGCTGGCGGTCGCTTCAGCGACACCTTCGATAATGCCGATGATGTGAGTGCGTACACCCAGCGTGTTGAACAGAAACAAGGGGATGATGTTGATGACCATTTCGCTGGAGATATCCATCAAGAAACTGGTCAGGCTGACCGCCCACACGTTGCGTGGCAGGTCTCGGATTGTGCTATTTTGCTTCTGCATCTTTTCCACTAGAACCTCCGTGAGTTGAGAGGTGGGTTTAATCGATCAGGATAAAACGCGGTTCGAAAAAGAAGATCCAGGTCAGGACCCCCAATACCAGGGCTAGGACGATGTAGAGCACGCCCGCCGCATGCGCTTTGAAGTCGTAGGTGACCTTTTCAGACTGCAAGGCAGGCAGCGCAGAACGCAGATACCTGGTATCTGACGCGCGCTCCGAACGGATCAACACCTCGTTAAAGCGGGCTGTGATCCAAAGGTTATGCGCCTGGTCTGCCTTTGAGGCCGTCAAAATGCGGGTATCCCTGCTGTGGCCCCACAGGTCTCGCTTTTCTTGGCTGTGGATAGTGACGCTAAACCCCTGCCCCTGGAGGACTTCCGCGAGGACCTGCTCAACGAATTGCACGTCGAGCCCATAAACCTGGAAGCCATGCGAGGCCCACATCGCCCCCAAAATCAGGACCAGGTTTGCTCCCAGGATCAGCCAGGTGCGCCAATCCATGGTGGGTTGGGCAGGCTCTGCAAAGATCGTCAGCGTGTTGGCCAGCAAGAATGGGATCAACACTGCCAGGAACCAGCGCCGGTTGATGATGCTCACCGCACGGCACAGGATGGCGATCCCGATGGCGGATAGGGTGAGGATGGGGATTCCAAATAGGATCACCTGGAAGATTTGCAGGGCTTGAGTCATTGTCTCCTGGGGTGGGGCTTTGGAAAGTCGATCATGGCCAAAGTCTACCACCAATGGGGTGTAGTGAAAAGCTGGGCTTTAATAGGCCGGGTTACCTGGCTGCTTGATTGATACGGTAAGTCAGAAAATCGCATATGGGATGATACCCAACCGCCTGGTAAATTTTGTTAGATGTTGGGTTGTTAAGGTCCGTGAACAGGTTCACAAACTGGTAACCCTCATTCAGCAGGTATTGGCTGAGATTGGCAACCAGTGCACCGGCATACCCCTGGCGGCGATGCTCAGGGGGTGTGTAGACCCCGCCAATGGTGATCGAGTGTGCAATAGGGCGATTTTTCACGGCCATGGAGACCAGCCTGTCATTCACCACCCAGGTGAACATGTTGCCCGCAGTGACCAACTTCTCTGCCCGGGCTGTGTCTTCTACATCCTGGGTTTTACCCAGCGCTTCCTGCCCGAAGACCTGCAGCCAGGGCACCGGTAGGCACCTATGTCTGTTACCGAACGAACCAGGGACGCCCGGGTGTCTTCCGGGTCAACGAGCTGAGTGGGTCCCCCTCGCAGATTTTGAAGATCGGGTTCACGACCTGGAACGCGCCGTAAAGCGATTTGATTCAGACAGGGCCACCTTTCTTGGGTAGATTTCGGGCCTGAGTTACGGGTTAACATTGAAGATATTGTCCCCCATTGAAGGGATGGGGAACATTGCTTGCTTAACCATGCCTTGAAAAATGGATCAGGGCATGGTTTGTATTTTATTCGGAGGGTTACTTTTCGCGATCCAGTGCCTAATCCCTAGTACCCAATATCCAATACCCAATACCATTTCTCCTGTGTTACACTTGTCTTCAGCGCTAAACTAAAAAATGGAGAGCATTTAATCATGTGTGGAATTTTTGGCATTGTCACCGATAAAGAACAACCCCTGGGGCCGATCCTGACCGACGCGGCCCGGCGATTGACCTACCGTGGCTACGATTCGGTTGGCGCAGCAACCATCAGCGGGGGCACCATCGATTTGCGCAAAGACGCCGGCCGTGTGGATGACGTGGCGGAAAAGTACAACTTTGCGGAGATGACGGGCTCGCGTGGCATCACCCAGTTACGCTGGGCGACCTTTGGGACGCCTTCCCAAGTGAACGCCCAGCCGCACCTGGATTCCGATGGGGACCTGGTAGGTGCGCACAACGGTAACGTGGTCAACAATGTGGAACTACGCCAGGGTTTTATGGCGGAAGGGATGACCGTACGCTCTGAAAATGACGGCGAATCCTGCGTGCATGCCGTAGAACGCTATCTCGACCAGGGGCTGGATTTCATTGCCGCGATCCAGGGCGCTAACCAAGACCTGGAAGGGGATTACGCCTTTGTGATCGGCCAAATTGATGATGATAAATTGTACGCCATCAAAAAGGGCTCAGGGCTGGTGGTGGGCATCGGGGAGGGCTTCACCTGCGTATCTTCCGATTTGCCTTCGATTTTGCCCCTCACCCGTCAGGTGATCCGCCTGGAGGATGGTGAGATCGTCACCCTGTGGGCGGATCGGGTTGAGCTGCACGCAGTCAAAGACGGGGCTTTGATCGAACGTGAGCCGGAGACGGTCTCAGAAACGA
>DKFH01000146.1:0-413 GCA_002452315.1 Anaerolineaceae bacterium UBA6801
ATCACATGCGGCCGCTCGCCTTTCAGGTTCAACACGCCGGGATCTCCCAGGGTGGCGATCAACTCTTCATTGACAATTTTGATCACCTGTTGAGCAGGATTAAGCGCCTTGGAAATATCATGACCAATCGCACGTTCTTTAACCCGGTTTGTGAACCGCTTCACCACGCCGTAATGAACATCCGCCTCCAGCAGTGCCAGGCGGACTTCTCGCATGGCAGCATCTACCTCCACTTCAGACAGGCGTCCATGTCGGCGCAGATTTTCAAATATTCCTGAGAGTCGCTCGGTCAGATTTTCAAACACATTAAACCATCAAAACTTTCTTCCGGTCAAATTTCCAAACTGTGATTTTAGTATGTATCCCCACTTAGGTCAAGGGCTTGTGCTTCAGGGTGTTGAAAATGGGAATTT
>DKFH01000146.1:454-8703 GCA_002452315.1 Anaerolineaceae bacterium UBA6801
TAGATAATAATAGTAGTTAATAGAATTAATCATGGATTTTGACAAATGATGAGCAATCATTGTGCGTTTTTCAACACCCTCTGTGCTTTTTAGTTTCATTATATTAAAGCTCCAATAACACCTCAGAATGGTCATAAGAGGTAGATAATTCGCAACTGTTTGAGAAACAGTGGGTTAATACTGGTGATGTGTATGCTCATCTATTGGTTTATAAACGTTTAGTAAGAAAGGAAAGCTTATGTCTAAAATTGCTGTTGTAACTGATTCCACTGCTTATTTATCTGAAGAAATCATTTCCACTTATGGAATCACGGTTGTCCCTTTGGTCGTCATCTGGGGAGAAGAGACCTTCCTCGATAACATCGATATCGGTCCAAAAGAATTTTATGAGCGACTATCAACTGCAGATGTGATGCCATCCACATCCCAGCCAACCGTCCAGGCCTTTGCTGATGTGTTCAAAAAACTGCATGCTGAAGGCTACGATATCCTGACCGTTGTGATCTCATCAGCCCTCTCCGGAACACTGGATTCTGCCATCCAGGCAAAGAAGATGGTCCCGGACGCCAATATCACCCTGATCGATTCCCTATGCACATCGCTCCCCCTGGCCTTCATGGCCATAGCAGCCGCACGTGCCGCTCAGAATGGCGCCACACTGGAAGAATGCACCAAATTCGTTGAAACTGTGCGTGAGCACACCCAGGTGTTTTTCGCTGTGGAGACCCTTGAGTTCCTTCATCGCGGCGGCCGCATCGGAGGTGCATCCAGATTTTTAGGTACAGCATTGGGGCTTAAACCCATCCTCTACTTCGAAGAAGGAAAAATAGAAGCCCTCGAAAAAGTGCGTACATCCAAAAAGGCCCACATACGCTTGGTCGAACTGGTTGAAGCGGGGGTTGATGGCAAATCACCGGTGAATTTTGTCGGCGTGGTGCATGCAGACTCTGAAGAGACCGCGTCTGAGCTGCTTAACCTTGCAGAAGAAAAATTCCAGCCGGACGAACTCATGCTGGCCAGCCTCAGCCCGGTTATCGGCACCCATACCGGCCCTGGGACGATTGGTATCGCCTATGTCGCCGGAATTGATTCGGACCTGCTCAAGGGCTGAACCTAACCGAATCGAAAAATTTCCACATATATCTTAAAGGCTGCTGTTTTACCAGCAGCCCTTTTTTGTTTGAAAATCAGGTCTTAGGTTCAAAAAATCCTCCCCCCACTCCCACATAGATCGGGAATTCGGTTAAAATGGAAATCTGACCACTCACCAAACAAAGGAATAATCAAATGACAATAGCCAACGAAATCGGTCTGAAAATTCCCCGGATACTCCTCCCAAAATCTTCGCTGGAGATGCAAAAGTGGGCGGTAATCGCCTGTGACCAATTTACCGCAGAGCCTGAATACTGGCAAGCAGTGGAAAACATTGTCGGCGATGCGCCGTCAACCTACCATATGATCCTGCCCGAAGTGTATCTCGACACACCCGAGGAAGAAAACCGGATCAAACGTACCCATCTCGTCATGCAAAACTATCTCGAATCAGGCGTATTTGAACCCCTGGAAGGGTTTATCTACGTCCGCCGTACGTACAAGGGTCAAACCCGGCGTGGTTTGATGGTCTGCCTCGATTTGCAACATTACGATTACACCCAGGGCGCCCAAACGCTGATCAGGGCCACAGAGGGAACCATCATTGACCGACTCCCACCCCGCATCCGCATCCGCAAACAGGCTCCGCTGGAATGCCCGCACATTTTGGTCTTATTCGACGACCCGCAGGAGACTGTCTTCGGCCCGCTGGATGCCGCCCTCCACCAATTTACACAGCTGTATGACTTTGAACTCATGCTCGGCAGCGGCCATCTGCAGGGCTACGCAGTCAGCGATGACCAAACCCAGGCAAGCATCATTCAAGCCTTGCAAGCCCTCATCGTCCCCGAGACCTTTGCGGCTAAATATGACCTGCCGCCTGGGGCACATCAACCCCTGCTGTTTGCCATGGGTGACGGAAACCATTCACTGGCCACCGCCAAAGCAATTTGGGAAGAGCTCAAGCCATCAGTAAGCCCTGATCACCCCGCCCGGTATGCCCTGGTTGAAATCGAAAACGTGCACGACCCGGCCCTGACCTTTGAACCCATTCACCGCCTCTTATTTGATGTGAAGGCCGATATCCTCCAGGAAATGCGCGCCGATTGGGGAGATCGGCTGGTGGTAAAGACGATGGACTCGCCTGAGGCGTTGTTCTCCGCTGTCGATTCAGCCGCAGGAAATGGGCATCCAATCGGCATGCTCTCACCTGATGGCCTGAAATTGATCAAGATCCTTGATCCGCAGGATAACCTGCCTGTCGGCACGCTGCAAAAATTCCTGGATGCCTTCCTTGAACACGGCGGCGCCGAGAAGATCGATTATGTCCACGGGACGGAAGTCCTGCTGGATAAAGGCTTGCAAAGCAATAATGCGGGCTTCTATGTGCCCGGTATGGACAAATCAGACCTGTTCAAAACGGTCATAATGGATGGCGCCCTGCCGCGTAAGACCTTTTCCATGGGTGAAGCCAAAGAAAAGCGTTTCTATATGGAATGCCGCCGGATTCAATCTGTATGATCAAATTTCTGGTGCTGGTTTTGATGTTTATCCTCACTGCTTGCCAGCCTGAACCGCTGGCAAGCACCCCCACGTCAACACCAGCACTACCAGAAGCTACCCATACGGCGACCCCAACCTCAACCCTCACCAGCACACCCACGCCGACCTTCACCCCCAGCCTGACGCCTACACCAGCGTTTGAGGTGTGTTCACCCTTGGAAGAGGAAAGCTTTGAGAGCCTGCCATCAATCCTGGTCAATCCCCTCAACATACCGCCAAACTTTGGTCAGGATACCGGCCACCATGGCGTTGATTTTGCCTATTACCGACGCGGTGACCGAATGTCTATCGAAGGAATCGAGATCTACGCCATCATGGGTGGGCATACCGTTCTTTCCCTCACCGAGGATGATATCCCCTATGGCTATGCCATCCTGATCGAAACACCCCTCTCAACACTACCCGCACAGGTGCAGAAAGTGCTCCTGGCGGGTTACCTGCCAGTACCCGAGGACCCCAACTATCGCCTGTATTGCCCCGAACTGCCTGCCCCCACTCACAGCGGTGATTATGCTGTGTATCACCTGTATGCCCACATGCAGAGCCCACCCCAACAGCAGCCTGGCGACCCTATCGCCTGCGGGCAGACTCTGGGCACTGTCGGTAATACTGGCTATTCCAGCAACCCCCATCTCCATTTAGAGTCCCGCCTGGGCCCAGCCGGGGCGCAATTTGAGTCCATGGCACATTATGAAACCACCAATAACCCCCAACAGATGGGTAATTACTGCCTGTGGCGCATGAGCGGCCACTACCAGCTGTTTGACCCCTTTATCCTTTTTGATGCCGTTGAGTGAGCCACTTGACAGACTGAACAAATGTGCTAAAATAGATTTAATTCATCAGGAAACACTTGGACTATAATTGGTCTATACAAAAGTTACGTTTCAATCACATTTACACATCCTCCCATGAGGAGCCCTAGAAAAGGATGGCGACATGGATGACGCAAAAAAAGCAGTGTTGGACAAAGCGCTGAAGGACATTATCAAACGCTACGGTGAAGGTTCAATCATGAAACTGGGCGAGGCCAAACACCTCGCCGTGGATGCCATCCCCACCGGGTCGCTGTCCCTCGACATTGCCCTGGGTGTGGGCGGGATTCCCCGGGCGCGCATCACCGAGATCTTCGGCCCGGAGGCCTCCGGTAAGACGACCGTCTGCCAGCACATTGTGGCTGAAGCCCAAAAATTGGGCGGCACCGCGGCATTCATCGACATGGAGCATGCCCTCGACCCCGTCTACGCCGCCAAATGCGGCGTCAATGTGGATGAGCTCCTCATCTCTCAACCTGACATGGGCGAGCAAGCCCTGGAGATCACCGAAACCCTGGTGCGCTCTGGCGCAGTGGACATCGTTGTGGTCGATTCTGTGGCTGCCCTGGTGCCCCGCTCAGAAATTGAGGGGGATATGGGCGACCCAACCATGGGCACCCAGGCGCGGCTGATGTCCCAGGCAATGCGCAAGCTCTCCGGCGCGATCAACCAGACACGTACGGCTGTGGTCTTCACCAACCAGCTGCGCCACAAAATCGGTGTGATGTTTGGCAATCCCGAAACCACCACCGGCGGCAACGCCCTTAAGTTCTATGCTTCTGTCCGCCTGGATGTGCGCCGCATTCAATCCATCAAGTCCGGTGCCGAGATCGTTGGCAACCGCGTTAGGGTGCGGGTGGTGAAAAACAAGGTCGCTGCCCCCTTCCGCACGGCAGAATTTGACATCATGTACAACGAAGGCATCTCAAAGATCGGCGATGTTCTTGATTTAGGCGTTGAACTGGATATCATCAACAAACACGGCTCCTGGTATTCCTATGGCGATCTCCGCTTGGGGCAGGGTCGTGAGAATTCAAAGGAATTCCTGCGCCAAAATGAAGAGCTGGCCCTGGAAATCGAGAAAGCAATCCGCGAGCAAGCCATGGTGAGCGGTCCAGCGACCCCCTGGTCGGACACAGATGATAACTACACCGATGACGTGGATGACGAGGCCTAAAAGCAAGCCCCCAACCTCGGCATCCTTCAACAAACATCCATTGACAAAACATTTATAACAAAAAAGGTCATCTCACTTGATCAGAGATGACCTTTGCAATTATTTTATTCCAATCCTACGTGCCTTCTTGCCAGGAGGACAGGTAAGCAATTTGCTCTTCCGTCAGCACATCAATCTCAACGCCTATCGATTCCAGCTTCAGCCGGGCAATTTCCATATCGATATCTTCAGGAACCGCGTACACCTTGTTTTCCAGCTTGTCCGCATTCTTGACCATATACTCTGCGCTTAATGCCTGGTTGGCAAAGGACATATCCATCACACTGGCGGGGTGCCCTTCGGCAGCGGCCAGGTTGATCAGCCGGCCCTCACCCAAAATGTGGATTGTCCGTCCATCCGGCAAGTCATAAGCCTCAACAAATGGCCGCACCAGGCGCTTTTCCACAGCCATCTCTTCCAGCGCGGGAATATTGATTTCCACATTGAAATGCCCGGAATTGGCCACAATCGCGCCATCTTTCATCGCCTCAAAATGGTGCTTATCCACTACATTGATATCACCGGTCAGGGTCACGAAGATTTCACCAATCGGCGCTGCTTCAATCATGGGCATCACCCGGAAGCCGTCCATTACCGCCTCCAGCGCCTTGAGGGGGTCCACTTCGGTCACAATCACATTGGCGCCCATGCCGCGGGCTCGCATTGCCAGGCCGCGCGCACACCAACCATAACCGCCCACCACAAAGGTCTTGCCAGCCAAAAGGATATTGGTGGCGCGTATCACGCCATCAATCGTGGATTGGCCAGTGCCATAGCGGTTGTCGAAGAAATGCTTTGTCATGGCATCATTTACAGCAATCACCGGGAACTTCAACTCGTTATCCATGGCCATCGCCCGTAAGCGGATCACGCCCGTGGTGGTCTCCTCGGTGCCGCCGATGATCTCGACCAGCTGGTCACGCCGGTCTTTATGCAGGGTGCTGACTAAATCAGCGCCGTCATCCATCGTCAGGTGCGGTCGATGATCCAGGGCAGCATTGAGGTGCTTGTAGTAAGTGGCGTTGTCCTCGCCTTTGATCGCAAACACAGGGATCTCATAATGAGAGACCAGGCAGGCTGCCACATCATCCTGGGTCGAAAGTGGGTTCGAGGCCGTCAGCACAACATCCGCGCCGCCAGCCTGCAAGGCCCGCATCAGGTTCGCTGTTTCGGCCGTGACATGCAGACAGGCCGACATACGGATGCCCTCAAAAGGCCGTTCCTGTTCAAACCGTTGGATGATGGAGCGCAGAACAGGCATTTCCCGCTCTGCCCACTCAATCCTCCGTCGCCCACCCTCAGCGAGATTTATATTCTTAATATCATAATTTTCCATTAAATCCTCCAAATTTTTGTTAGCAGTATCATACCCGCTATTTCTTAATTATGAACCCTGGATAAATATATCCAGCGCGCCCTGGTCATCAAATTTCGTTCGGAAACGATGGACAAAATCCTCCAGCAAATAACACTGGGATTGAGGCCCCTCTTGCTCTAAGGAATAGGTCGCAGCCAGCGCACCCATTTGAGCGCACAGCACAAGATCGAATCCGTTGACATAGCCCTTCAAAAAACCAGCCCTGAACGCATCTCCCACCCCTGTCGGATCCAGGATCTGCTCGGGCGGGAAGGCGGGCACATCGCTGAGGAAGTGACCCCCTTTATACACACGTGAGCCCTGTTCAGCCCGTGTGATCACGGCAAAAGCCAATCCGCTTAAGATCTTCTCGCCTGTCATGCGGGTGTGTTTCTGTAAAAGCTCAAATTCATATTCGTTGACAAACAGCGCATGAGCACCGGCGATACCCTTACTCAATCCCGCCTCGTCCAGCCGGACGATTTGCTGGCTGGGATCAAACACATAGCGCACATTCAGTGCCTGGCACTCGTCCGCGTACTTGATCATTGCATCCGGCGCATTGGGTGAGATTACAACCAGGTCCTCATCTGTGAGGCTTAAATCAGCCATTGAAATTTGTGCCGCATCGGCCATGGCGCCAGCATAAAAACTGGCAATTTGTGCGTTCGAAAGATCCGTGTTGACGAAAAAAGAGGCAGTGAATTTATCCTCTATGATTTTCACCCCAGAGGTGTCCACACCGGCATTTTCAAGCATTTGCCGGTATTCCGTAAAATCAACCCCGGCTGTGGCAACTAATTTTGGGCTTTCGCACAACAAACCCAGGTTGTAAGCGATATTTGCAGCAACCCCGCCGGGATGGCGCACCATATCATCAACTAAAAAAGAGAGGCTGATTGATTCAAGGTGTTCTGGCAAAATATGGTCTTTAAAATATCCCGGGAACGACATCAAGTAATCATACGCAATCGAACCTGTTAGAATAATGCTCATCGTTAATCCTTTTCCATCATTGCCGCTTGCATATTGACGTTAAATGGCGGGTAAATCACACCCTTCTCTGTCACCCAGCCGGAAATGATCCGATTGGGTGTAACGTCAAAGGCAAAATTGCGCGCCGTAGCATGCTCAGGTGCAACCAGTTTGCCCATCAGGGTCAAACCCAGCACTTCCGCCTGATCTCGTTCTTCAATTGGGATCAGGTCGCCGCGCGAAAGCTCGAAATCGATCGTGGAGACCGGGAACACGCTGTAGGCCGGGATGCCATTGTCATAAGCCGCCAGCGCCAGCATATAGGTGCCGATTTTGTTGGCTACATCGCCGTTGACTGCCACCCGATCTGCGCCAAAAACCACCTTTTGCACCAGGCCTTTTCGCATCAAATATCCAGAGGAGCTATCCGTGATGATGTCGTAAGGGATCCCGTATTGCTCCAGTTCCCAGGCGGTCAACCGGGCACCTTGCAGCCGAGGACGGGTTTCGTCCACATAAACATGGATGCGCTTGCCCTGCTCATGTGCCATGCGGATAACACCCAGGGCAGTGCCCCAATCGACCGTGGCCAACGCCCCGGTATTGCAATGATGGATGATATGGTCGCCATCGTCGATCAGCGCTGCCCCATAGGTCGCCAGGCGCTTATTGACTTCCACATCCTCATCAGCGATCGCTTTAGCCAGATCCAGCAGGTGCCCCCGCAATTCATCGGGCGTACCATCAAAGGCATCCGCCGCTGTGAGCATCCGCCGCACAGCCCAAGACAAATTCACCGCCGTCGGACGGGATTGGTTGAGGACCTTCCCGGCGGTTTCCAAATCCGCCAGCAATCCTTCCAGCGACTCTGCTGTCGATTGCTGCGCAGCCAGGGCCATCCCATAAGCAGCCGCTGCGCCAATAGCCGGGGCGCCACGGATCACCATTGTGCGAATGGCTTCAGCCACGGCTTGATAGTCATCATAACTGAGGACCACAAATTCCCGTGGCAGAATGCGCTGGTCAATCATCTCAACCGTGTGTTGATCATCATTCCAGGTAATGGTTCTCATTGCCTCACTTCCCATACGCATTAAAAGACGCCCCTTCGGGCGTCAGACCGATACCATTAACTTACCAACCGCTTGCCCAGCCCAACATAACAAAACCATTATACCCTGATAATAAAATGAACAACAACGAAAAGCTACTTTCGCCTGAACAAATGGAT
>DKFH01000146.1:8804-15003 GCA_002452315.1 Anaerolineaceae bacterium UBA6801
CACAGCACTCACCATGAGACCAGGTCCTTCAAAACGCCTGGAGGGTTGTCCGCGGCCACACCCATCTTCATGCTTAACTTATTCACAACACTCGGATAGGAGCCCGCTGGATGAGTAACAAGTTTTCAGATCAAGACATTCAGGAGATTGTCCGCAAGACAGTCCAACAAACCCTGGGTATGTATCTTGAATCCAGCAACGCAGTTTCCGAATCAATAAATCCAATTGCTCAGAATCCGGACCAGAAAGAGCACCCCAAACGCACCGTAGCCATCGGCACGGACCACGGTGGGGTTGACCTGAAAGCAATTCTAAAACAACAGTTGGTGGGCCTCGGATATGAGGTCATCGACTGCGGAACACACTCCACAGACTCCGTCGATTACCCGGATATTGCCCAACAGGTGGCCGAATTGGTCGCTCAAGGCCAAGCCTGGCGCGGGGTGATCATCGATGGCGCCGGGATCGGCTCGTGCATGGCCGCCAACAAGGTCCCCGGTGTGCGTGCAGCGCTGTGTTACGATCACGCCACCGCTGTTAACAGCCGTGAACACAACAATGCCAATGTGCTCACCCTGGGTGCCGGCTTGATCGGCGTCAACCTTGCCCAGCAGATCCTCAAAACCTGGCTGAGCACAGAGTTTGGCGGCGGCAGGCATGCCAGACGGGTTGACAAAATTTCAGCAATTGAAGCATCCTATACAAAAGATGGGAAGTGACCATGAGCATGAACAAAAAAACAATCGAATCCCTGGTCGAAATCATCACCCGTGAAGTCCTCCTGGCCATTGCCGAACAGGCTGAGCAAGAAAAGTATCCACAAGGTGCCACCTGCAAAATCGAAGTTGCCGATGGCGTTAAGGTCAAAACATGCTTTGATAATGCCGGTCACGTCATCAGCGCTGGGGCAGAACGTCTGACCTCAACCCTGGGTGTCATCCCGGACGACAAATCCCTGGCCCGCATGATCGACCACACCTTGCTCAAGCCAGACGCCACACCGGACATGATCGCCCAGCTCTGCTTTGAGGCTCGAAAATATCATTTTGCTTCGGTATGTGTTAACCCCACCCATGTCAAATTGTGCGCTGAGCTTTTGCGAGGCACCGATGTAAAAGTTTGCACGGTGATCGGCTTCCCCTTAGGCGCAACATCGACAAAAGTCAAAGTCTTTGAGACGCTCAATGCCCTTGAAAACGGCGCCACCGAAATTGATATGGTCATTAACATCGGCGCGCTCAAAGCAGGTGATAATGACGTCGTTGCCAGCGATATCCGCGAAGTGGTAGCCGTAGCCCATCAGGCGAACGCCCTGGTCAAAGTCATTATTGAAACCGCCTTGCTGACCGACGAGGAAAAGATCGTGGCCAGCCTGCTTGCCAAAGAAGCAGGGGCAGATTATGTAAAAACATCAACCGGTTTTTCGGGGGGCGGGGCAACAGCCCATGATGTCGCTTTGATACGCCGGGCAGTCGGTCCGCATCTGGGCGTCAAAGCATCCGGGGGCATTCGCACCCACGAGGATGCGGAACANNCTCGTCGCGGCCGGTGCCACCCGCTTAGGGGCCAGCGCAGGCGTCAAGATCATCCAGGCTGACCAACCCGATTCCCCGGCCAAATCCAGGCCAGCGCCAGCCGAAAAAGCCTACTGATTAGGAGAACAATCGCATGTTAATTGCCAGAGTGATTGGTACAACCGTATCCACCATCAAAGATGAACAATTGACCGGCCAAAAATTGCTCATCCTCCAGCAAACGGATGAAACCGGCGCCCCGGTTGGCAAACCCTATGTTGCCATTGACACAGTCAACGCTGGGGTGGGAGACTTGGTGTTAACCGCCCATGGGTCCAGCGCCAGGCAAACCGCCATCACCAAGGACCGACCTGTAGATGCCGTCATCATGGCCATGATCGATTCATTAGAAGTAGAAGGAAAATTAACCTATCAGAAGGGTTAAATCCGATGACTGAGTTCGACCGAGATTTACAATCCATCCAGGAAGCTCGCGACCTGGCCAAACGCGCGTTTGAAGCCTGGAAGCAGTGGTCAACTGCCTCACAGGAGCAGGTGGACCGCGTGTGTGCTGCCATGTCTGCGGCCGCGCTGACTGCTTCTGAACGTTTGGGAATCCAGGCCCATGAAGAAACGGGCTATGGCGTTGCTGAACACAAGCACCTGAAGAATATTTTTGCATCAAAAAATGTTTGGGAAAGCATCAAAGACCTCAAAACGGTGGGCATTGTCGGGCACGACCCCCAAAAGCGGATCTATAACATTGCCTGGCCGATTGGCGTGGTTACGGCATTAACTCCCAGCACCAACCCGACCTCGACCGTCATGTTCAAAATCCTGATCGCCGTCAAAGCTCGCGATGCCATCGTCATTGCCCCGCATCCGGCTGCAGCAAAATGCTCCTATGAAACCGCCCGGATCATGGCTCAGGCCGCAGAGGCGCATGGCGCGCCCCCTGGATTGATCGCCTGTATGCAGCACATCAGCCTGCCGGGCACCCAGGCGTTGATGCAGCACAAATATGTGGCGCTCATCCTGGCCACTGGCGGAACCCCCATGGTGAGGGCGGCCCATTCAACTGGAAAGCCCGCCTTTGGTGTCGGCCCTGGAAACGTGCCGGTCTATGTCGACCGGTCAGCAGACCTTGAAAAAGCGGCACGCTATATTGTGGCCAGCAAGGCCTTCGATTACTCGACCATCTGCGCCACCGAGCAGGCGGTGGTGGCGGATAAACCCATCGCCGACCGGCTGGCAGCCTTAATGCAACAGGAAGGCGCCTACTTTACGAGCGGCGGGGAAACACAACAGCTCCGCAAGCTCCTCTTTCACCCGGATGGCACCATGAATGTTGCCACCGTGGGCAAATCTGCTGCATACCTGGCCGGCATGGCAGGGTTTGCCATCCCCAGGGACACCCGTATCCTGGTCACCCGCCTCAGCCAAACCGGCAAAGAAGAGCCCCTTTCGCGGGAGAAACTGACTACTGTCCTGGGATGGTACGAGGAAGAAGACTGGGAAGCAGGCTGTGAACGCTGCATTGAACTGATCCAGTTTGGCGGACGGGGCCACAGCTTGATCATCCACGCGACAAACCAGGATGTGATTATGGCTTTTGGCCTCGAAAAACCCGTCTTCCGGATCGGGGTCAACACCATGGGCACCCTGGGCGCTATCGGCCTGACCACCGGGGTGATGCCTTCCATGACGCTGGGTGCGGGTGGTGTGGGCGGCTCCATCACCGGCGACAACATCACAGCCCAGCACCTGTTTAACATCAAACGTCTGGCTTACGAATTATCCGCACCACCGGCTGCTGCCATGCTCCCCGGCAAGCCCACAGGAGGCCCCACAGCCCAGGAGATTGAAAAAGCAGTCCGGGATGCCCTCGATGAAATCTTGAATACCAGTACATAAGCAACTTAACAAACGAAAGGATGTAACAAAATGGCATTAGATACAGCATTAATCGCATTGGGGATGGTTGAAACCAAAGGATTGGTCGGTGCAATCGAGGCCGCTGATGCAATGGTCAAATCAGCCAACGTGGTCCTGATTGGCTCCGAGTATGTCGGCGGTGGCTTTGTGACCGTCATGGTGCGCGGCGATGTCGGCGCAGTCAAAGCAGCCACGGATGCAGGCGCTGCGGCCGCTAAGCGCGTCGGTGAACTGGTTTCAGTGCATGTCATCCCCCGACCCCACGAAGATGTGGAGATGATCCTGCCGCAAAACACCAAGGGCAGCATTGGTGGACGCAGCACAGAAGCCAAAAAATAAGCCAGGCCTGACCGGTGACCAAAACCACCCTGAACGCCACGGGCATTAACCCGCAGGTCCTGCTTTCCCGCGCCCATGAAGTCATCCTTCCCAGCCCGAACGGTCACACACCGCCGCCCGTCCCCACACCCAATGGCGGCTTGCGCGTCGGTGTCGACCTGGGCACGGCCTACACTGTCTTGGTTGTGCTGGATGAACGAGGCACCCCACTGGCCGGTGAATATCGTTTCACCCAAATCGTCCGCGATGGGCTGGTAGTCGATTACCTCGGCGCTGTTGATCTCCTGCGGGAGATGAGATCAAGCGTTGAGCGGCGCTTGGGCAGAAAGTTGACCCACGCTGCCAGCGGATACCCGCCTGGCGTCCCCCTCGCCGAAGTTCGGGGGACCGCCAACGTGGTCGAAGCAGCGGGCATGCACTGTCCCCATCTGGTTGCCGAGCCGACAGCGGCCAATAATGTCCTCGGCATCCAGGATGGCGTCATTGTTGATATTGGCGGTGGGACCACTGGCATTGCCGTTTTGCAGGACGGTCAGGTGGTTCACACAGCCGATGAAGCCACTGGGGGGACACACATGTCCCTGGTGATCGCCGGCGGCGCGGATATCAGCTTTGAAGCAGCAGAAGCACAAAAGCAGGACCCCGCTGAACAAACCCGGCTCTTCCCCATCATCCGCCCGGTGATGGAGAAGATGGGCACGATCGTCAATAAGCACATCCAGGGGTTTGAGGCGCAATCCATCACCCTCGTCGGTGGCACCAGCCTCTTCCCGGACATTGACACAGTGATCCAGGAGGTCACGGGGCTGCCTACCCGGGTTGCGCCGCATCCGTTATTTGTCACACCGGTCGGGATAGCCATGCACGATCAGGCTGTTTAACCAAATTTCGTTTCAAGAAGGAGCCAAAATGGCCGAAAACTTTTCTTTACGCTGTTATTGTTTTATTGACCGCATGCAGGCGCAGTACTCCGCCTTTATCGGCACGGTCACCCAGGGTGATCTGCCCGTAGAGGGGATGGCTTCGCTTTATGTTGAGATGGCGCCCGGCAACGAGGTTTTCCGGGTGGTGGATATCGCCGTCAAAGCCACGGAAGCCAAGCCCGGCGCACAGATCGTCGAGCGCGAATTTGGCATGTTCGAGGTGCACTCCCTTAACCAGGCCGCCGTGCTGGAAGCCGGCCAGGTCGTCCTGGACCGCCTGGGCCTCAAAAAAGAAGACCGCATCAAGCCCCAGGTCGTCTCCACCCAGGTGATCACCCGGGTCGATTCCTACCAGGCCCAGCTTTTGAACCGTTTTCGCCGAGGGAGCATCCTGGTACCCGGTGAAACCCTGCTGGTTTTAGAATGCGCCCCGGCAGCTTACATCAATTACGCTTGCAACGAAGCAGAAAAGAAAGCCAATATCAAGATCATCCACATTTCTTCCGTAGGCCGGTTTGGCCGCATGTGGCTCTCAGGCACTGAAGCAGAGATCATCACCGCCAAGAACGCCGCTATCCAGGCCCTTGAAGCCCTGGAAGGCATCCCCGGCTGAGTCACACCAGCGCCACGGATAGGAGCCGTTTATGAGCAAACAATTCTACACAGAACGAGATATTGAAGACCTGGCTGCCCGCGGGGTGTTCACCCTCACGGTGGGCGATGACGTCGTCCTGACGGAGCTGGCCTTTGAAAAAGCAGGGCAATTGGGTGTCAAACTGATCCAGCCACATCCCTTGCCGCCAGCAGCACCGGTTCGGCCTTACCTCTCCCAGCCGGTTGCACCTTCCCCATCGGGTCCGTGCGCCAAAGCGGAAACACCACTCAAAGCAGATGAAACCCTCCGTGAGCGCATTCGCACTGCCGTCAGGGCAAAACTGGGCGACCAGGTCGATGAAACCCTGCTGGAGACGATCATCACCCGCGTGTTGGAAAACATCGGAGGTCATTAATCCATGCTGTTTGGACGTGTCCACGGCACTGCCGTTTGCACGATCAAGTATCCCGGCCTGGAAGGGATCAAACTGCTGATCGTGCAGCCCCTCAATAAAGACCT
Organism: Anaerolineaceae bacterium UBA6801; assembly: GCA_002452315.1. Taxonomy (GTDB): domain Bacteria; phylum Chloroflexota; class Anaerolineae; order Anaerolineales; family Anaerolineaceae; genus Brevifilum. Next base: position 14,630 of record DKFH01000146.1, read on the forward strand.
CGAACCCGTAGGCGGCCTGCAGGTCGCGGCCGATGTGGTTCAGGCCGGCCTGGGTGACCTGTGCGTGATGGTGCGCGCTCGGGAAGCTGCCCTGGCCATGCCCGAGATCCAATACGTGCCGGTTGACCTGGCGCTGGTCGGCATTGTGGACGAGCTAATCGTCCGCCCGCATGGCGAGTTTGATTACACCCTCAAACCTGGGAAAACCCACTTCACCTGACAGGACGTTATATGATTCTTGGCAAAGTCGTTGGCACAGTTGTTACCACCATCAGCCATCCACATTTCGATAACCGGCGTTTGCTCGTCGTTCAACCCCTGGTTGCTGAAGGAGACACCCAAGATGGCGATTTTATCGCCGTTGATCACACCCA
>DKFH01000178.1 GCA_002452315.1 Anaerolineaceae bacterium UBA6801
GCCCGATGATATTCTCCCACAAACGTGATTGGGATTCGTGTATGGCAAGCGATGCTGCTTCGCCCAGGGGATGGCGCTTATACTTGGCCGGAACGCCCTGACCGTACATGGCATGGCCAGCCTCATGCATTGTGCCAAATAACGCTGAACCCGCATCTTCTTTCAGGTAGCGGGTGGTGATGCGCACATCACCCTGACCGAACTCGGTGGTGAAGGGATGCGGTGCCACATCCAGGCGGCCGCGCTGCCAATCGTACCCAAACCGGGTAATCACATGGCGGCCAAAACGTTCCTGGTATGCCTCATTAAACTGCTTCTTGATGAAGGAATCATCCGGCGGCTCTTTCTCCGCGATCTCCTGTAATAGTTCCACCTGCTGCGGCCGTAATTCATCGAAGATCGCCTTCACGTCGGCCGTCTTCATGCCGGGCTCAAAATCGTCCAGCAAGGGGTCGTAAATATGATCATACGGTTTAAACAGTTCGGCATATTGCTTGCGCAGATCAACGAGCGTCTCCAGGTGGGGCTTGAAGATAGAAAAATCAGCTTGTGTTTTGGCTGTGACCCAGGCCTCATGCCCCATCGTTTGTGCCTTGATCGTCTCCATCAAAAGGGGTAAAGGTACCTTGACCTGCTTTTCATAGGCCTTTTTAACAACTTTAACCGACCTGGCTTCATCGGTTTCAGCAGTTAAATCGCCCACCTCTGCTTCCAGCTCAGCGATCAGCTGGCCAAATTCTTCCGTGGCGAATTTTTCGTGCAGGATCCTGCCTAAGGCGGCGGATTGCAAGCCGCGTTCTTCCGCCCCGCCGGGGGGCATGTAGGTCTGCTGATCCCACCCCAACACGGCCATGATGTGTTGCAAATCGGTAAATTCAGCTACCCGCTCTAACAGTTCTTGCATCTTTGGTGAGTGTTGTGTGTTTTCTGACATGTTTATCTTTTCTTGGTTATGTAGTAATTTTCCGGCTGATAGGATTTCCGATCATACAATTTTCCAGCGCAGCGGTTTTCCGTCCAACGCGGCGACAACCTCTTCAAGGATGTCGTAACCTGCGCGCAGTTGTGCTTCCTTCGTTTGGGCGCCGATATGGGGTGTTCCCACCACCTTGGGATGCATGGGCAGCGGATCATCCCCGGCGGGCGGCTCTTTTTCGAATACGTCCAAGGCAGCCCCGGCGACTTTTCCGCTCTCCAGGCCGGCCAGCAAGGCGCTTTCTTCGATCACGCCCCCGCGTGCTGCGCAAATGATCAACACCCCATCCTTCATCCTTTCGATGGCGGCCGCGTTGATCAAATAATGCGTTGATGGGATATGCGGGATGTGCATGGTGATGATATCGGAACGTTCCAGCAGTTCCTCAAAGCTGACGGGGGTTGCCCCCGCCGCCTGGATCTGATCTGCAGGACGAATCGGGTCATAAGCGATGACCTCCATCCCAAACGCCAGCGCCCGTGCCTCAACAGCCCCGCCAATATTGCCAAAACCGATCACGCCCAGGGTCTTCTGGTAAAGCTCCGTGCCAACCAGTTCCTTTTTCAGCCATTGACCGTCCTTCAGTCCAGCATCCGCTTTGGGAATGCCCCGAATCAGGCTCAGCATCAAGCCTAAGGTCAGCTCAGCCACCGAAATCGTGGTGGAGACCGGCGTGTTCACCACTGCCACACCATGGGCTTCGGCGGCCTTCAGGTCGATATTATCGACACCCACACCCATGCGGCCCACCACCTTCAGGTTTTCCGCTTTCGCGAGCACGTCTTCGGTGATCTTGGTACGCCCGCGTACGATGACCGCGTCCATCTCGGGGATCACGTCCCACAGGTCCTCCGCTGAGATACCTTTTTTATCGATCAATTCAACTGATGCGAGCAAATCTGGGTCTTTGATGGGCGCTAAACCATCGGTGAGTAGAATTTTCCACTTCATGATTTGATTTTCTCCTTTCTTTGGTCAGGTTGTTCCAGTTTAAATATTTTACCGCAATTCTCCTGCCTGCCTTTGTCTAACACGTGCAAAATGCCCTCTGCCATCACCCTTCCATCGGCAATTAACGCCTATGAGCGGCTTTTTGCCAGTTCCCTAACGTCGCCGCGGCGCACGGTAACCCCCGTCTGGTCCAGATATTCCAGCACCGCCACGGCGTACTTGCGGCTGGTTTCAAATTGATCCCGCAACGCAGCCAGGGTGATGCTGCCATGTTGGTTAATATGGTCGATCACCGCCTGCTGCATGACTTGAAAAACCTGCGGCAGCAGCAAGACGTCTTCCCCCACACGAACCAGCAGCTTCGTTGCGATCATCGCTGTCAGCAGTTCCTCACCGATGCGTTCAACGCTCTGCTTGTAGCCGGGCGGTGCATAGGGTTGGGCTTCAAAATCCCGCAACAGAGCATCGATTTGCGCTTGCTGTTGCGGGGAAAATATAATCTTATGCTGGCTTAACCACAGGCCAGCCCCAGATTCAACCAGGACGCCTTCGTCCGCCAGGGTGGACAGAATGCTGTCAAACACGCCGGAATCCAGCGCCAGGTGCGATTTGAGACGCTCGCGGGGCATTCCCGGCCTTAACGGGAACTGCTGGTGAAAATCCGCCATACTGGTCAGGATGCTTTCCCTGATGCGGGAAAAACGAACCTGCGGCAAGATCAGGCGGCCGGCCTTCAAAGAAATCAGCGCCCCCTGCTCAATCAATGCATCAAGCGCCTTGTGCGCCTGGTCTTCTTCCAGCCCGCTTTGCGCCACAATATCACCCATAGGACAAGGGCCAAGTTTCAACGCGGTTTGGAGCAGAATATCCTCTGGCGTGCCCATCAAGAGCTGTTCTAAGGCATCGAGCCGTTCGACATTAAAACGACGGTGACGGCGGGCGGGATGCGGATCGACAACCTGGCCGCCACCGATCGTGGCCGAGGGAGATGGGCGCCGCAGGATGAAGCGGTCACCCCGCAGGGCAACGACCGGCTTTTGCAGCATGAGCTGCAAAAAGGCTTCTCCGCCGGGCGTGCATTCCTGCACCCCCAGCACACGCACCCGGGCCATCACCTCCGCCGCGCCCAGGAACAGTTTGACCTCCGCATTATGCTTTAACGGCGCCCCGGCATCCGGCAGAATGGTGCAATATACATCGATCATTTTGGTGGCCTGGTAATCCCCGGGGTAGACCAGCACATCGCCCCGTTCAACTTCATTCACGCTCACGCCGCTGATGTTGACGGCCGTCCGGCTACCCGGCAGGGATTTGTGTTCGGATTGATGATGCGTTTGCAGGCCGCGAATACGCCCCTTCACACCGGATGGCAAGATTTGGATCTCCTCCCCCACCGACAATTGGCCGTCCAACAGCGTGCCGGTCAGGATCGTGCCAAAACCTGGCAGGGTGAAAACCCGGTCCACCGGTAAACGCGGCCGGCCCAGGTCCGGACGGTGGGGCTGCGTTTTGAGCACCACCTGTAAAGCAACCACCAGCTCGTCTATGCCCGCTCCTGATTTGGCGCTCACCCGCACAAGCGGGGCATCTTCCAGCACGGTGCCCGCCAAAGTCTCGCGCAAGTCGGCCTCTACCAGGTCAAGCCACTCGGGGTCTTTTACCAGATCAATTTTGGTCAGGGCGATTACACCCGCCGGGATGTGCAACAAATCAATGATGGCCAGGTGTTCCCGGGTTTGCGGCATAACCCCTTCATCAGCCGCCACCACAAACAGCACCGCATCAATGCCCCCCACCCCTGCCAGCATATTCTCGATGAAATCTCGATGCCCGGGGACGTCGACGATACCAATCTCGTTGCCATCGGGCAGCGTCAGCCAGGCAAAGCCCAGCTCAATGCTCATCTCACGGTCTTGCTCTTCTTTAAGCCGATCCGGGTTAATGCCAGTTAACCGGTTGATGAGGGTCGATTTGCCATGGTCAACATGACCAGCGGTGCCAATTACCTGCACGTCATCATCTCCCCGATGTGTTAATCTTTGAAGATCTTTTGATAAGCTTCGATTGATTCACGCAGGGCAATCAATTGCGCCTGCATGCGCTTCACATCATCCCTGCCGACCTGGTCCAGGGTATCCTGGGTGTTTTTCACCAGGTCTTCCAGGTTCGCGATCCGGTTCTCAACGCTTTCCAGCCCTCGATTCATTTCGCGGTACTGTTCTTCCTGTGCCAGGGTATAGTTCGACCAGCGTTTTTGGTCATCTGATTTGAAGGTCGTCCATTCCTGCCGGAAACGGTCTTCGTTCAGCCGCTGTACCTCGGTGATCTCGTTCACCCGGCGATCAAAGCGCTGGGTCACCTCGTCCAGGCTGCTGAGAGATTTCTTGACGGCATTGTGGGTTTCATCCAGGTCAGTGATTTCACTTTCCAAATCACGAGTGACGGTCTCCATCCGCTCAAAGCGCTCAGACCACCCCCTAAAAGTGCGGTCTCGTTCCACCTGGGCGATATTGATCTTTTCAATAAAAGCCGTCTGTTCTTCCTGGCGCTCCGATTCGGCATCCAGCAATTCTTTGATCCGGATCTCAAGCTTACGCATGCTGTCGCTTAACAAATCCTGCTTGCCGCGGGTTTCATCCTGCCGTTTGCGAGTAGCGGCAAGTTCGCCCTGCAGATCTGTCGTCCTTTTCGCTTCCTGGCGTTGGTTTTCCTCAACCACACGCAAAGATCGTTTGTATTCTTCATCAAAACGGGAAATATTATTGACCTGGGCCTTCAATTCCTCGATCAACCGCCCCAGGCGGATGTCTTCTTCCTTCCGCTCATCAATGAGGTCCGAGGTGTTTTCAAGTGCAGCGATCTTTTTCCGGAGATCATTGATGTCCAAATTAAAATCTACAATGCGTTGGTTGTTCTTTTCAATTTGAACAAATTTTTCTACCGTCGAGCCCTTAATGTCCTCAATTTGCCGGGAGAGATCCGTGCGCAGATTGCTGATTTCGACATCAAACTGATCCACCCGAGCCATCAGGGTGTTTAATCTCGAAATTTCACTTTCTAGATCTGCCAAGCGCATACGCAAGGCCGAATTTTCCGTGCTCAGGTTGTCAATTTTATTTTGCAGGCCGGCCAACGCGGTTTTATCGTTACGACGCTCATTATCAAGCCACTCAATGCGCTGTTCCAGTTGCGATAAACTCAATGTATCATCCATGGTATTCACACCTCATCCTTGGGGTCAAGCACAAACCCCTGCCATTGTGGGGTTAATTGCTCATTTTGTAAAAGCATTATACAAGATAACCGGGCTTTTAGCCTATTTGTATGATGATACCTCACGCAATAACCGAAAGCATATTACTGCAATTGGGGAAAGGCGGTCAATATAGAGGTCATCCCCGAGGTGAAAAAGCCCGGAAAAAGACCAAAAGCAACCAGCGCCACCAGCATCAAGATTACGGGTAAGAATTGGGACACTTTCTCTTCCAGGAACCAAAACTGGGTATCCTCAATGTCAATCGGCTGAAGTAAATTCATCAATAAACGGATTGAGAACAAAAACAAGCCCAGGGTGCCAACAAAACTTAACACTCCGATGGTCGTCCCCTCCACCACAGCCTGGCTGAGCAAAGCGATCTTAATTGGGAATGATGCCAGCAGGGGTAAACCGGCCACACTCATTTGCGCCAGGAACAAGCCCGCCGAAAGTATCGGCAGCCTGCGCCCAAACCCCTGGATCTCACCCATCTCCAAAGACCCGCAGCGGTGTTCAAGCCGCGCCAGTGTATACCCCCACAGCCAATACCCCAACGCGCGCACCGGGAACAACATCAACAGCCATTTCAATCCCCCCGAGGTTGCCAACCCAATGGCTAAAAGAGAAAAACCGGTTTCTACCAGGACTGAAAACCCAAAAGCTCGTTTGAGGTGATCCTGAACGCTCGTCCAGACCCCGCCAAAGACGATCATCATCACCCCAATCGTCCGAATGATGCTGAAGATGGTTTCGGATGTCCTCAGGAAGGCATGTCGATTGAGAAAATTCAACCCAAAAACCAGAATGGTCGTTGGGATGATAAAAAGCAAATAGCTGATCACGGTCGGGTGCCCCCGCTGACTGACCATCGGAACCCAGCTATGAAAGGGAAACACAGCCAGCCACAAAGCAAAGCCCAGCCCGAGAACAATGGCACTTTGACCAATCAGGGGACTTTCTGGTGGAAGAATGACCACCCCGGTGAGCAGCCATCCGGCAATCAAGATAAAGGGCATGGCAATGGTCATCAATCCGAGATAGCGCAATACCCCGCGCTCGCTCCCCGCACCTGGGGAAGCCAGCACCGGCACTGAAACCAGAACGGCCGTCTGGATCAGTAACGCCGCATACAGGAAAGGTTCCACACCCAGCGCGGCCGTCAAACTGGCCGTGATCACCAGGCTGATCGATCGAAAGGCCACTGGCACACCCGGCAGATTGCTGCTCAGCAACCACAACCCTGTTGTGCCATAGGTAAAGGCAATAAAAGGCAGGATGGCATAGGTCAGTGTGATCTGGCGGCCTAAGAAGGCCAAACTCTCTTCCACCAGGATGGTCAGTGGGCCCAGGGATAAGGTGAGGTTCTCAGGCATGAAAGCCGCCAGCAAAGCCAAGCCAAATGCTGCGGTGCTGGCGATGATCAAACTTAAAATACGCCGTGTGGATAAGGCCGCACAAATCGCTGCCACCAGCAACGGAAACACAACCCAGATGATGGGGGTGCTGAGGGTCATAGCGATTCCCCTCTCTCAGTCGGTTCGTTTACTTCATCACCATTAACCATCAAGTAAACACCTACCAGCGCCAAACCCAGGTTGACAATCACCAGCAAGCCTGTCAGTAAGGTAGAAAGCTCCAGCGCCGCATGGATCACTTCAAAGCCGGTCAAGAAGCTCAGCAGGCTGATGATGACCAAATAAGGCTCGGAATTCATCCCCAGTTGCATCAGGGACATCCCCATCAGAATCAAACCGCCCTGGATGATCATCAGATCGACAGCAGGGAAGACCGCTTCATGCAGGGTAGGCGCGACGATGAAAATCAGCAGCACGATGAGCAACCCTGCCAAACCCCTGAAGAACAGGTTGGAAGCCACCTCTGTGCTGGAGACATGTGACTTTTGGCGCAAACAGGTGAAAGCAATGACCGCGGTCGCCATCCACCCGGTGATCAACTTGACAATCGCTACTTCAATCGGCCATGAGAGCATCACCAGCACAAAGGCAGCCAGGTATTGCGCACTCAATGCGGCCGCATTGATCCGCCAATCTCTGAAGACCAAATTGATCATAGCGGCCATCACGATCACCACAAAGGCTATCACGGGTAAATTCGGCATCTTAATTGACCCCCATACCTGTAAATAATGCGATCAGCAACACCAAAATCAGCGCTGTCCACAGGATGCCACCCTCACCTTCCATAATTGAAGAGAACAACTTCAATATTTTGCCCAGAGAGTGATAGAGCCGCCAGGCCACGCGATAAAGCCATTCCAAACGGAAGACAGGTTCAATGCGGGGGAGGACCCAATCTGAGACTGTGCGAATCCTGCTGCTGGTTGGCAGCTGAAAATAAGGCGCGATGACGCCAAACCGACGAATAAGCAGCAGCACGGCGACGATCAGGGCATTGGAAATCAGCCCAAGCCACCACACGCCCGGGGTAAAAGCGCCCGGCCATCCAACCAAACCCAGGGCAACCATCGCTTGGATGATCAAAATCAGGCCCAACGGGTAAACCAGGCGCGCCCAGGATTCAAGCGCACCAGCTTCACCGCCAGGCTTCAAAGCCTGCTCCAGGTAACCCAACACCATCATCCCATGGGCAATGATCAGCAAAAATGTCCACACACTGAAACCATTTCCAACCAGGCCAGCCCACCCTGAGGCAGCCTGGGTATAGGGGAGCCCTAATATACCGATCAGGCCCAACAAGAGCAAGAAGTTGATCCGCTGGATGCGTGGGTAATAAAGAAACAATAAGCTGCCGGGCAGGATCAGGGCGATGCCCCAGGGGATGCTGGATTGAGGCACCCCATTAAGCACCGAAGCCACAGCCAAACTGGCCCAGGCCACAATCCAATAGGGGCGGCCGTTTACCTCATCCACTGCCGAAAGCCATCGCGAAGCAGCATAAAGCGCAGCCAGGGTCAGTAAGCCCATCATCAAAGGCAGCCAGGGCTTTAGCTCGGGCGTGATGAGGTCAGCCGGTAGTCGCGCCAGCAGACTGAGGCTGGCTGCTACGGGGGTCATGCGGATGATATTTCCAGCGCCCCGCCGCAAAACAGGCTCTTGCAAAAAAGGCATGTTGAGGGGAAAAACGCCCAGCCGCAACCCCGCCGCCACCAAAAAAATAAACCCCGCACGGGTGGGGATCTGCGTCAAATCAAAATCACCCGCAGAAGCCCAGCCCAGCATTGTACCAAAGAACAATAACAGGATTGAAGCCATGCGCACGCCAAATGAGATGATCATGCGCAGGTTAAAGCGGGCTGTTTCCTGCAGCCGCAGCAGGTGAAATAGCTCAAGCACGTCAATAAGAACCCAGGCCATCATCATTGTCAGGCTCGTGCCGGATTGGATGGCGAACAATCCTAATGCGGTGACCACCAGGCTGGCAGACCAGGCGCGTGGGCTGCTGTCGTAACGGGTGCGGGCCGCATCTGTGAAAACCATCGCCAGCAGAATGGTGACCAATGCCAGGGCATATGGCCAGGATTGATAATCCAGCAACAGGGAAAAGTGCCCGTTCAGGTTGAGTTCCGGTGCTTGCCAGGTACCCAAGTCAAGAAGGGTTGGTAATTGCAGTCGGGAATAAAAAATGACCACCCAGGCGGCAATACCCGCTACAACTGCAATCAACCAGCTTGAGCCAAACTTTGGATGGGTCAGATCCAAAACAAAAATGGCTAAGGAACCCAGCAGCAGCAGCCCAACGGGCAGGAGAATTAACATCGCCAGCAAGACCTAATCATTGCAGGATCTCGCCCTCGTTACGGCTTAGATAGCGGCCTCCCCCGGGTTTGCCAAACCAGTTTTCACCGTCAACGATCTTTTCGCCGCGCAGGAACACCATCACAGGGAAGCCCTTTAACTGCCAGCCTTCATAGAGGTTGTAGTCCGTGCGGTGTTGGGCAACACCCACGCCGTAGGTCACCGTTTTGTTGGGGTTCCACAGGGCAATATCCGCATCCCCCCCGGGCACCAGGGCTCCTTTCTTCGGGTAAAGCCCAAAGATTTTGGCAGGATTGGTGCAATGCATTGCCACAAACTGGTTGGGGGTCATCCGCCCTGTGCCCACACCCTCTGTCCAGATGATCGGCATCCGGTCACCCAGGCCGGGTAACCCGTTGGGGATCTTGGTGAAATCATCCCGCCCCAGCTCCTTGCCCGGAATTGCGACAGGCTCACCCTCATACATAATGGGGGT
>DKFH01000027.1 GCA_002452315.1 Anaerolineaceae bacterium UBA6801
GGCTGAAAAGCCCCAGGCTGCCCTGACCCAACATGCGCACCAAGGTGAACCCTAGGCCGATCATAAGGGCATTTTGCACCGAACCCATAAAAATTAGAGACATACCAAAAAGTACCGAAACGATGGTGATCATTTTCCTGGATCCATGGCGATCGATCATTTTTCCCCAAAATGGAAGCGAAAAGCCGCCTATCAGGGTTCCAACCGAGTATAGGGAGCTGATTAAGGTGCGACTGATGGCAAGATCCTTGATGAGGTGATCGATAAAGATCGATTCGGTATAGGTCTGGCCGGGGCTGGTCATGATCATGCCCAAAGTGCCAGCCGCCATGATCACCCAGCCATAGTAAATGGGGAAATCCCTGACGAAGGATTTTTTTTGGGGGCTAGATGGACTATATTGGACTGGCTTCAATGATAGTTACCTCAATAGGAAATTTGCGAACATCAAGACGGTAATGAAAGGGGGTCGATTTGACCCCATGTTTTGGATAGTTTTTGTCCGGATGTTACCTCAAGTTTAGCTTTGCCGTTTATCAGGCCTCATCCTGTACGATCAGGGTGCCTGGGATGTCATCCAGCAGATGTTTGCCTTCCAGGGACGAACGCAAGAAGGCTTGATCGTCAAAGCCTTCGACTGTGTCATAAGCGTACACCCCGGCAGCAAGGTCGTGGGTGATGCAGTCTAACCAGGCCCCCAGGCTGGCGGCCACCAGCGGACGGTGTGGTCTTTCTGCCAGGTACAGTAATACCTGTCCAAACCGACCGGGTTCAGGCGGATCGGTATCCAGACAGAAATAGTCGCCGGTATCGCTGCTGACGACCGGGATCCAGGCCGGGTGCCACCAGGCCTCCCTCAGGTAGGGTGAGGGTTGCGGGGTGCGATCTGCAAAGGCGCCTTTAGCCGCCAACTGGGTGAGCCATCCCCAGGCAGCCTGGATCTCGGCAAGGGGCATCAAGCGCCAGTTGCCAATCGCCCCGGCTGATTTGCGGGTCTCACCATCGGCCGCCAGGAGGAGCTGGCGCAGGTCATCGGGCAGGGTCAAGCCGCTTTTTTGGGCGAAGTTGTCGATGGCGGCAGGATTAGCCGGGGGCTGAAAGGCTACGCCAGGCGCGTGATCTTCCATCCAGTCTTGAAGCTGGGAGAGGGAGTGGGTCACGGGTGGATGTTCGGGCATGGGGCGCTCCTTGAACATGGGGGATTGATGCTTATTTTCCCCGCCGGTGCCTGCGGGGCGGTTTACCGTCACCCGTGATGACCTCTTTCTGGCGTTTTTTGGCGGCAGGGTTCTTTTCGACAAAAAGGGCTTCGCCGGTGAAGGGGTCTTTTTCGGTGTGGTACATCACGCTGGCATAGGTAGAGGGGGTGGGTGTAAAGACCTGCACCTGTTCAGGTAGGACGCCCAGCTCCTGGCTGGCAAACCGTTTGAGCGCTCGCATATCATCCAGGGTACAGCCCGGGTAGGCGGCGATCAGGTAATAACTGAGGAATTGTTTTTTCTTGATGGCATCGTTGAGGGCATCAAAATGCGCTTTGAATTCGATCAGCTTGCCGAGGTCCGGTTTGCGCATGCGGGCCAGCACATCCGGCTGGGTGTGCTCGGGGGCGATCTTTAGCTGACCCGAGGTGTGATGCTGGACCAGCTCTTTGAGATACGCCTCGCCATGGGCTTGATCGGCAAGGATCAGATCATACCGCAAGCCCGACCCCACAAAGACCTTCTTCACGCCTTTGACCTGGCGCAGCTTTTGCAATAATTCGGTCTGCACCTGGTGGTCGATGGGCAGGGCGGGACAGGTTTCTGGATAGAGGCAGTTTTTATCCTGGCAGGGGCCCTGACGCAGCTTGATGGGGCACTCAAAACCGTACATATTGGCTGTTGGGCCGCTCAGATCGTAGATGTAACCGCCAAAATCAGGAAACTGGGTGATCGCTTGTGCCTCTGCTAAAATGGAATTCTGGCTCCGCCAACGCACGGTGCGTCCCTCGTGAACGGCAATGGCGCAGAAATTACATTCCCCATAGCAGCCGCGATGGGTGGGGATTGAAAAGCGGATGGTCTCAAGTGCTTTGATCGCTCCCTGGGCTTCATAATGGGGGTGCTGGGCGTGGGCGTAGTTCAGGGCGTACACCCGATCCAGTTCGGATGTGGACAGGTAGGGCGCAGGCGGGTTGTGAACCAGGTATCGATCCCCGTGGCGCTGGGCCAGCCCTTTGGCGCTGATGGGGTCGTTGTTGTCGTAAAAGGTGTGGAACATATTTGTGAAGGCATCTTTATCTTGCGAGACCTGCTCGAATGTGGGCAGAGTGAGATAGCCTTCAGGCGCTTGTTTGGCAATGTAACATAAGCCCTTTATTGGGGTTGGGTCATCACCGGCACTCAGAATGCGGGCAAGCTCGACCACGCTGTGCTCGGCCATACCGTAGAGGAGGTAATCCGCTTTGGCATCAAACAGGACCGAGCGGCGGATGGCATCGGACCAAAAATCATAATGTGCGATGCGGCGCAGGCTGGCTTCAATACCGCCCAACACGATAGGGACCGTGCCTTTGAAATGGCGGCGGATCAGGTTGGCATACACCAGGGTGGCACGGTTGGGCCGTTTGGTGTTGTGCCCGCCGGGCGTGTAGTCATCGGCGCGGCGGGGACGGCCTGTGGCGGTATAGTTGGCGACCATGGAATCGATACTGCCGGCGGTCACGCCCCAGAACAGGCGCGGTTCACCCAGGCGGGTGATATCCGCTGCCGATTGGGTATCCGGCTGGGCAATGATACCCACCTTGAACCCGGCGTCCTGCAAGACCTTGCCGACCACCGCCACGCCAATAGAGGGGCTGTCGATGTAGCTGTCACCGGTGATCAGGATCACATCGAGCTGGTCCCAGCCGAGGGAGTCAAGCTCTTCAGGTGTGGTGGGAAGGAATAAGGGCATCTTGGACATGGTCAGGCGGGTTCGATTTCTCCAGTGAGGGGTGTAAGGTTGATTATCACACAGGGAAAAACTATTCCCCGATGATCTTCACCAGCACGCGCTTGCGGCGCCGGCCGTCAAATTCGCCGTAAAAGATCTGCTCCCAGGTGCCAAAGTCCAGGCGACCCTTGGTGACCGCCACGACAACTTCGCGCCCCATGATCTGGCGCTTGAGGTGCGCATCGGCATTGTCCTCGCCGGTGCGGTTGTGGCGGTACTGGTCGATGGGCGCATGGGGGGCCAGCTGTTCCAGCCAGTCCTCATAATCCTGGTGCAGGCCGCTTTCGTCATCGTTGATGAAGACTGAGGCAGTGATATGCATGGCATTGACCAGGCACAAGCCTTCCTGGATGCCGCTTTCGCNNCGCAGGGCTTGATTGACCTCGGGTGTGATGTTGATCAGGGCCCGGCGGTTGGGCACCTGGAACCAGAGTTCTTTTCGATAACTTTTCATCAAGTGTTCCTTTCGATTAGATACAATCTTCAGGCTTTATTCTACCTGCTAGACGCAAGATTATCATCTCATTCCTTTTTGGCAGTTGTTAATTAAATGCGAACGTGGTCATTGTTAAGTGAGTGAGAGGATCAGGTTGGGTAATTCTGTGTTCTTTAGCAGACCCGATTTGCTTAGCTCTTCTCACGGTTGATCCGGAAAACAGGTGTGGGCCGGGAATCTTTGTTAAAATAGGGATATGACCTCTACTCCTTGGTTGTAGATTAGACAAAGGATCAGCATATGGAAATGTTAAGCTTGGGCGAGGGAAACTGGCAGTTACGAGCAGCGGGTGAGTCTGAATGGATTCCGGCAACGATTCCGGGCGAGGTTCATGTGGCTTTGCTGCAGGCTGGCAAGCTCCCCGATCCGTTTCGGAAGGATCATGAACTTCTGGTTCAATGGGTCGCCCACAGGGATTGGGAGTTTATGGGAGAAATTGTTGTTCCTGAAAGCCTTTGCTTGGAGGATAGAAACTGGCTCATCTTTGACGGTCTGGACACACTGGCTGAGGTGCGCTTGAATGGCGTAATTTTGGGGGACGCAGCGAATGCATTTCGCACTTATGCCTGGGAGGTGACTGATCTCTTGAAGCCGGGTGTAAACGAGGTGCGGATAATGTTTAAATCGCCGGTCAAGCACGTACAGGCATTACAGGAACAGAGCCCATTATTCTCGCCGGAGCAGTCCATTCAGGGCGGGCCGTATGTACGCAAAGTACCCTGCCAGTGGGGCTGGGATTGGGGCCCGCAGCTGCCCTCAATCGGTGTTTGGAAGGGGGCCAGTTTAGCGGGTTATTCAACCGCCAAATATGAGGAGGTACATCTCCGTCAGAAGCATCATTTTGACGGTTCTGTGGAGGTTTCAGCAGAAGCGCAGGTTGACCAGTGGGGGGACGCCGCACTCCAAATTTGTATGAGCCTGACAGACCCATCGGGCAGGCGATTTGCCACCACATGCCGTGTGGTCGATGGCAAAGCCCTGGCCAGTGTGGTGATCGCAGAGCCGGCACTGTGGTGGCCGAATGGTTACGGCGACCAGCCTTTATATCAAGCCCAGGTGACTTTGCGTTTGCTTGATGAGACGGTTTTGGACGTGCGGGATTACCAGGTCGGCTTGCGTACGATTGAGCTGCGCCAGGAACCTGATCAATACGGGGAGAGCTTCACTTTTGTGGTCAACGGGGAGCCGATCTTCGCCAAGGGGGCAAACTGGATCCCGGCGGATGTCTTCCCGACACGCATCACCCGGGATGGGTTGGAACAACTGCTGGGCGATGCTGCCAAAGCCCATCACAACATGATCCGGGTGTGGGGTGGGGGCTTTTACGAAAGCGAAGATTTTTATGATCTTTGTGATCGGTATGGCCTCCTCGTCTGGCAGGACTTCATTTTCTCTTGCAGTATTTACCCATTGGATGACCCAGTCTTTGTTGAGACAATCCACCAAGAGGTGCGTGATAACGTCCGGCGCATTCGGCACCGGGCATGCCTGGCGCTGTGGTGCGGCAACAACGAGATGGATTTGGGGTGGGAGGAATGGGGCTGGTCAACCGGTGATGGGATCAGGCTGCGCGAGCCTTACCGGCAATTTTTTTATGAAACCCTGCCGGGATGGCTGGCTGATCTGGACCCCGATACTCCCTACTGGTACAGCTCGCCCACATCTGGCACGCCCTTTACAGACAGCAACAGTAATGATAAGGGGGATGCCCATTATTGGGAGGTGTGGCACGGCGCAAAGCCCTTCAGCGCCTATCGCGAACAACTCCCGCGCTTCATGAGCGAATTTGGCTTTCAGTCATTACCGCCCTTGAAGACCATCCGTTATTTTGCCGATGAGTCGCATTGGAACCTGACAGATTACATGATTGAGCACCATCAGCGCAGTCCTTTTGCCAGCGCATTGTTCATGGGGCAGATGGCTTTGCACTTCATGATGCCGGCAGATTTCCCTGCCCTGGTTTACCTGACGATGGTATTACAGGCTGAGGGGATCCGGTACGGGGTTGAGCACTGGCGGCGTCATATGCACCGGGTGGGGGGAACGTTGTACTGGCAGTTGAATGATTGCTGGCCGGTGGCATCGTGGTCGAGCCTGGATTATTTTGGCCGCTGGAAAGCGCTGCATTATGCCAGCCGAAAGTTTTATGCGCCGGTGTTGCTCTCCATCGAAGATGACGAGAAAACTGCGGTCATGGGCATTCATCTGACCAGTGATTTGCGGGTTGAGTGGCGCGGTGTGATTAGCTGGCGGCTGATGCGGATCGATGGCGATGTGATCGAAGAAGGGCAAATTGACGCCAAAATCGAACCGCTTTCTTCAAGGAAGGTATTTGAGAAAGATTTCAGCGCCCTTTCCTTGGAGGAGAAGCGTGAAATGGTATTTGTCGCCCAGCTGATTGAGCAGGGTGAGGTGAAGATGACCCAACTGGCGACCTTTGTGCGCAATAAACATTTGCACCTGGTCAAACCGGGGCTGAGGGCTTATTTGCAAGAAGGTGGCGGGGACGATGTGCTTATCACACTCGAAACGCAGTACCTGGCGCGCTTTGTTGAGCTCTCATTGGATGATGCAGATGTGGTTTTCAGTGATAATTATTTTGATGTGTTACCGGGTGAGCCGGTTCAGGTTCAGTGTACAAAGCCCGCTTGCTGGACGATCGATGATGTGGGCAAGTCGTTGACGGTGTTTTCTTTATATGACAGCTTTGCGTGATTTGATCTACGCTGTAAATCTCTGCCTTTCCTCAAGGCGCTTTGTTATTTGATAATGATCTCTTTTCCTGAAGAGGGTCATGATCATTAATGGGCTAGAAAAATTTGCCAGGTGTGCTAAAATAAGAAGGTTTGAATAAATTCAAGGAGCGTAAAGCATATGGTTTATGAGTCAAATCTTCTGATTTCACCTTATGGTGATCAATTGGTGGACCTGGTTGTCAAAGGCGATGAACGGGAAGAATTATTTAAATTAGCGGGAACTTTACCGACGATCCGGCTAACCCCCCGCCAAACCCATGATTTGGAGCTGCTGGCTTCCGGAGCATTTTCACCATTAACCCAGTTCATGGGCCGGGCAGATTACCAATCTGTGCTGGATGACATGCGATTGAGTAACGGCAGCGTCTGGCCTATTCCAGTGACGCTCACCATTAATAAGGCTGATTTGCCAACCCAGGCAACATGGGTGACTCTGAGAGATGTTCATAATCAGATCATGGCCATCATGCGGATGGACGAAGTTTTTCATTTTAACTGGCAGGAAGAATCTCAAAAGGTTTACGGCACAACGGACCTTAAACATCCCATTGTGTCAGAAATGGCCGGCTGGGGCGATTTATGTATTGCTGGTGAATTGAAGGTTTTGAATTTACCCACTTATGACGATTTTGCAGAACTGCGCCTGACACCGGCAGAAACACGCGCCCGTCTGGAAGCAATGGGCAATCAAAATGTGGTGGCCTTCCAAACGCGCAACCCGATGCATCGGGTTCACGAGGAATTGACCAAGCGCGCCAGTCAGCAAATTGGCGGCAGCTTACTGATCCATCCGGTGGTTGGAATGACGAAACCTGGCGATGTAAACCATTACACCCGGGTACGCATCTATAAGGCACTGGTAGATAATTATTACGGCAATAACACTCTGCTGAGTTTGTTGCCGCTGGCGATGCGTATGGGCGGTCCGCGTGAAGCAGTTTGGCATGCCATTATTCGCAGAAATTACGGCGCCAACCACTTCATTGTCGGACGAGACCATGCCGGCCCGGGCACAGACAGCGAGGGTAAGCCCTTTTATGGCCCTTATGACGCCCAGGAACTGCTCTTGCAGGTTGAACCCGAGGTAGGCGTGAAGATGGTCCCCTTTGAGATGATGGTTTACCTGCCCGATGACGACCGTTACGAACTTGCTTCCCAGGTGCCGGAGGGGGCGAAGGTGTTTTCGATTTCAGGGACACAGGTGCGCGATGATTATCTGGCAAAGGGTGTGCCTTTACCTGAATGGTTTACCCGCAAAGAGTCAGCCCAGATATTGCTGGACGCCTATCCGCCGCGCTATAAACAGGGCTTTTGTCTATGGTTTACAGGACTGAGCGGTGCAGGTAAATCGACAATTGCTAAACAATTGAGCAATATGCTGCAGGAATACGGGAAAAGCCCAACAATGCTAGATGGGGACGTGGTCCGAACCCACCTTTCTAAAGGATTGACGTTCAGTAAAGAGGACCGGGACACGAATATATTGCGGATCAGCTTTGTGGCTGGTGAAATTGTCCGCCACCATGGTACGGTGATTTGCGCCGCGATCAGTCCCTACCGCCAGGCCCGCCGGGAGGCGCGCAAGATGGTTTTGGACGGCCATTTTATTGAGATTTTTGTGGATACCCCTCTTGAAGTTTGTGAACAACGCGATGTTAAAGGGTTGTATGCTATGGCTCGTGCGGGTGAGATCAAGAACTTCACTGGTATCGATGACCCCTACGAAGCGCCGGTTGAACCTGAGATCACGCTGAAAACGGTTGGTGTCTCACCCAAGGAAAATGCCCGGCAGATCATTGATTATCTGATCAATGCTGGCTATTTACAGGATTTCAATAACCATAAAGCTGTGAATGGTGAATTGTAATCTCTGCATGGTCCCATTCTGCTTCGCGGCGAAGAACCTTTGCAGATGAATGAAAAGAGAGACTGCCCCAACACTCGGGGCAGTTTTTATTGGGGAGATGTGGATGTGGTAATTTGGCTTTGCGCGTGTGTGCTCGGTTAACCGTCCCGGCCTGACTGACCGAATAAATTATTCCGCAGTTCTGGCTCCCGCCTCATGCCTGCTTCAAGGATATCCATCAGGTTATTCAGCAGGTCCATGGCTTCCTGGTTTTCCATAATGGACTGTTCTGAGAAGTTGCTTGCAGTCAATTGCAGCCGTTTGATGAAATACCTGCCGAATTGGTAGAAGATCGCTTCCGTGACGAAAGCAGCGACATCCGGGTCTACCCAGGGGGAAACGCTGCCATGGACCACGCCCTGGGTGAGCAGTTGTTTGAAGAATTGGGTGGTGCCCTTGCGGCGGAGTTCTTCGGCCATGACAGGGAAAGGAATTTCCTCTATAAAGGCTCGGTAGAGAAGCTTTGCTAATTGCGGACGATGCAGTTCGAAATAGACCTGGGCAAGGAATTGCCAGCGGATATACCCAAATATATCGCTGGAGGGGTTGGGGCTGGGGAGCGCTTTGATGATGGTGAGCTTTTCATCGGTAGCGTAGCCTACCAAATAGCGATAAAACGCTTTTTTATCCTCAAAATACTGATAAAAACTCCCTTTGGCGATCTCGGCTTTTTTAACAATGCTGGATATGGATGCTGAACGATAGGGATTTTCGGCAAATTCCTCAATGGCAGCTGCGATAACCCGATCTCGTTTTTCAGCTGGTAAATTATTAAAAGTTTCTTTGGGCATCCATCCTCCATTATTGTGGATTGTAAATGAGATACCAATTGGGGTCAAGCTTAATAGGCGATTGAGCTGTATCAAAGTCGGATTGATCGATAATCATGTAAAATTGACTCTAATGGACCCAGCTTTGATGAACTGCATGTTGGCAAAGGTGCCAACCAGGCCTGAAGAGCGTAACTTCTTCTAAATTGTGCGTTTTGGTGGGTTGTTTTGGCAAAAATGGATATGGATCATGTTGATATTCTTTCCTTCTTATTTAAGTGCATGTGTTTTCCGGTTGATGGATGAGCCAATGACAATTTTCGGGTAAAAGGCTTTGTGATGAAAAAACGATTGACTGCGCTGGTCCTGGCTTTTTTGAAATTAGGGTTCACCGCATTTGGGGGACCTGCGGCTGCATATGGGATGATGCGGCAGGAATTTGTCGTAAAGCGGAAGTGGGTTAGCGAGGAAACCTTCCTGGATTACCTGGGGGTAGCCAACCTGGTGCCTGGCCCGAATGCCACCGAGTTGGCGATCCTGCTTGGTTTTAACCATGCCGGATGGCCGGGGATGATCCTGGCTGGATTGTGTTATATCGTGCCGGCTATGTTGACCGTGTTGGTGTTTGCCTGGACTTACGTTCAATTTGGCGCATTACCGCAGCTGGAGGGGATGCTGTATGGGATCAAGCCTGTGGTGGTGGCCATCATCCTTTCGGCGTTATGGGGGATGCTAAAACCCCGCCTTAAAGACTATCCGGGCTTGGGAATCATCGTGGTTGTTTTTGGCGCCTATTTACTGGGAATCAGCCCGATGCTGCTTCTCTTGGCTGGCGGTTTGGTGCTGTGGGGTGTCAAATCTCTTATATGGCGGGGTCATATGGCGGGATTATTCATGATCGCATGGTCTGCGCCCTGGCAGGCAGTGCAGGAAACCGTACAAAACACTGCTTTCAGTTTATCGAGGTTGTTTTGGGTATTTCTGAAGGCCGGGGCAGTGATGTTTGGAAGCGGTTATGTCCTTTTGGCCTTCATCCACGAGGACCTGGTCGTGCGCCTGGGCTGGCTGACAGAGGGACAGCTGGTGGATGCGATTGCGGTTGGCCAGGTGACCCCCGGACCCTTATCGACCACCGCGACCTTTGTAGGCTACCTTATGGGGGGCGTACCGGCGGCCATTTTGGCGACATTGGCGATGTTTTTACCCTCTTTTATTTTCATCGGGATCGTTTATTTCGCCGTTACGAAATTGCGCGACTCTGAGCAGTTTGCCGGTTTGATCGACGGGATCAACTTTGCCGCTTTGGGGCTGATGGCTGGTGTTGCCTGGGAGATTGCTAGCGCATCGCTGGTTGACCCGGTTACGATTGGGATCGGGCTGGTTTCGCTGTATTTACTGCTACGGTATGAGGTGGGCGCCCCCTGGTTGATTTTGGCGGGCGCGGCTGTGGGGTTGGCAAGAATGATGATGGGATGGTGAATTGGTATCACTGAGGGGTGATTAAACCATCAGCAGAACTGTCTGGAAAAAAATCGGCTCGTTTTAAACTTATTTGTGGGGCGGTAATGTGTATAATTGGGGTGAGTGTATCATATGACCAGGAAGGGAATAAACGATGACCAAGAAGATCGGGATATTAACCGCCGGTAGTGACTGCCCGGGCTTGAATGCTGCTATTCGTGGCTTTGGGAAAACGGCTGCCAGCATCCACGGGATGGAACTGGTGGGTTTTCGGGACGGCTTTCGGGGTTTGTTGGCCAACCGCACGGTTGACCTGGGGGGTAGCGCGCTTTCGAATATTCTCACGGCAGGGGGGACCATCTTGGGCACCACGCGGGATGAGCCGCATAAGATCGAGGAAGATGGGCGGGTAGTGGATAAAACCGACCAGGCAGTGGATGTTTACAAGGCAAACGGGCTGGATGCCCTGGTATGTATTGGCGGACGGGAAACAATGGAGGTTGCCCACCGCCTGGGGGAAGCCGGCCTGAACGTGGTGACCTTGCCTAAATCGGCGGTCAATGATGTGCCCTTGACAGATATGACCATCGGCTTTGACACAGCCAGGATGATTGCCACGGAAGCGATTGACCGGCTGCATAGCACGGCTAACAGCACCCACCGCATCATCATTGTGGAAATCATGGGACGCGATGTGGGCTGGCTGACGCTGGCTGCCGGGATTGCTGCGGGCGCGGATGTGGTTCTGATCCCGGAAATCCCCTATAACATCGAAAAGCTCACCGAGGCAATCCTGGCGCGCAACCAGGCGGGGAAGATGTTCAGCATTGTGGCCGTTGCTGAAGGGGCTCATTCTTCTGAGCTGGTGGCGTTTTTTGAGCGCTCGTTAAAGATGAACCAGCAGGTTCATCAAGGGCAGAGTACAGAAGAGGGCAGAGAACGGATGGCCGAGCTGAGAAGCAAATATTCCGGTGAGACGCTGATGCTGGCCAACCGACTGGAGCGTAACACAGGCATCGAAAGCCGGATCACCATCCTGGGGTATCTGCTGCGAGGCGGGGCGCCTTCGGCCGGGGATCGGGTATTGGCGACCCAATTGGGAACCTACGCAGCCGACCTCGTAAGTGAAGGCCGGTTTGGCTTAATGGTGGGCGTCCAGGAGGGCAAGACCGCCAGCATACCGATAGAAGATGTCATCCAGAAGGAAAAACCTGTGCCACCTGATCATCCCTGGTTGAATAGTGCGCGGCATGTTGGGACGGTCTTTGGCGATTGATGCACCCCGCATTGGGCTGCCAGTTGTGACCCGCATAGCGCATCAGCACGGCTTTTAAGGGGCTATATTTTTGTTCATTTATTGAACCTCTGCCCCTGGTTTTTTTGCCTGGGCACGGTCTTTTGGTTTATTAGGGCCATAGAATCCGCACCCTGATTCCCCTGTTAATAAACATTTACTCTGCTTCTGAAGCATTGCGTGGGCTGTGGATGGGTCACAATACTCAGATGTTTTATGGTTTGTTAACATTATGGTTTTGTTAAAGATGCGATGGTATAGGCTGTGGGATGGTTTGAGGGTGTTGAAAAACGAACAATGATTGCTCATCATTTGTCAAAATCCATAATTAATTCTATTAACTACTATTATTATCTATTTTATATTAATACGTAGGGGCAACCCTCCGTGGTTGCCCTGGGCGGACACAGAGGTCCGCCCCTACGATCAAATTTGTTTAGAGGAAATTCCCATTTTCAACACCCTCAACAATCTCAAAGCTCTTCTGGATG
>DKFH01000075.1 GCA_002452315.1 Anaerolineaceae bacterium UBA6801
ACCAGGTTGTTACAAAATCGTATTCGGCGGACAGCCTCCAGTAATCCGGTCGTCTCTTACTTGGCCAGCCTGAGCAGTAAAGACAGCCGCCGGGTGCAGAAGACGGCCTTGGATCAAATTGCTTCCGCCTTATCAAACGGTAACATTAAGGATAGCCTGGCTTTTCCCTGGGAACGCTTGGATTATGGCGCAGTTACAGCCATCAAGGCCTGGCTGGACGCCAAATATGCTCCGGCCACCGTAAATCGCTACTTGTGTGCCGTCCGGCGGGTGCTCAAAGAAGCATGGCGGCACGATTTGATCAGCGCAGAAGCTTATCAGCGGGCGACGGATGTGCGCTCTGTTTCTGCTCAACGTCTCCCAACGGGGCGCGAGCTCGAGACAGAAGAGATTAGGCGATTGATCAATGCGTGTTTGGCAGATGAGGATAACCCTGTCTTGGGGCTGCGGGATGCCGCCATCATCAGCCTGATGTATTCTTCTGGCCTGCGGCGGGCAGAGGTTGTCGCTTTGGATCTCGAAGATCTAGAGTTGAAAAAGCGTCAATTGCACGTGATTGGTAAGCGGAATAAAGAGCGATATGCTTTCATTGCCAGTGGCGCCGTCCGGGCGATAGAAAAATGGATCGAGGTCAGGGGAACAGATCCTGGTCCGCTGTTTTATGCGGTTAACAAAGCCGGTAAGATCGTTCGCTTTCGGAAGGAACGGTTGTCGGCATCTGAAAAACAACAGGATCTCAAACCAAAGAAGATCGTGGCGCGGCTAAGCGATCAGACCATTTACTACCTGATCGATAAACGTGCCCTGCAGGCCGGGCTGGTCAAGAAAACCACCCCCCATGACATGCGGCGCACTTTTGTGAGCGACCTGCTCGATGTTGGCGTGGATCTATCGACTGTCTCAAAAATGGCAGGCCATGAAGACCCCAATACCACCATGCGTTACGACCGACGTTCATCCAATGTCATGCGAGACGCTGCAGAAAAGCTGGATGTCCCCTACCCAGAAGACTAATCAATCCTCTCTTCTCAAATAACACAATCGTTTCTGCTTTGTTTTGCGCATCCTGGCCTGAACCTCGATAGCCATGATCCGATATATTGGCTTGATTCCCATGATCACCAATTGGAATACCTGGTATTGGATCATAGTATAATAGTTTAATGTCATTTTCCATCTAAATAGATGGAAATAGGATTCCAGGAGGAGTAAAATGTCAGAAACCGAAAAAATTACCATCAATATTGCCAGCGTCGATTTGGGGAGAATTGATTTACTCGTTCAGGAGGGGTTTTATGCCAGCCGGTCGGATTTTGTCCGCACAGCCATCCGCAACCAGCTTGAACGCCAAAAGTCAGCCGTTGACTCGATCACTACCAGGAAGTCCATGGTCATCGGCACGTTAAGCTATACCCGCCATG
Organism: Anaerolineaceae bacterium UBA6801; assembly: GCA_002452315.1. Lineage (GTDB taxonomy): Bacteria > Chloroflexota > Anaerolineae > Anaerolineales > Anaerolineaceae > Brevifilum. The sequence goes on from DKFH01000075.1 coordinate 1,422, forward strand.
AGCTGGAGCAAAAGCGCGATGACAATGAGATGATCAATGTTAAGGTGATAGGCATGTTTATACTGTCCGATGATGTCACCCCCCAACTGGCGCTGGATACGATCCAATCTGTAACCGTACGGGGCGTCTTCAAAGCGCCTGAGGATGTCAAGCAAGCGCTCAGTGACAGGTTTCACTAAACACGCGGATGAGGATGAAATCCATGGTATGATTAAAACGACTGTTAGATAATTGTCTAAAACTCAAGTTAACCACTGGAGGTAACCCTATGGAAAAGAAATCCCTACCGCTTCGGTCCGAAGTCCCCCTTCATGAGACATGGAACCTGGAAAGTGTTTTTTCGGATGTCCAGTCCTGGGAAGAAGCAAAAGATCAAGTTGACAAGCATATCCCTGAGCTGGCAGCCTTCAAAGGAAAATTGTCACAAAGTGCGCAAACCCTGGCAGACTTCATGGACCTTTATGAAACCACCATGCGCTTGTCTTCGAAAGTCATGGTCTATGGTATGCTGGCGTCTTCGGTAGACACCAGTGACCAGCAGGCCCAGGCGATGGCCGGACAAGGACAGAGCCTTATTGTCCGCTTGAATGCGGCCACATCTTTCATGTACCCCGAACTCATGCAGATCGGGTTTGAGCAATTGCACGCTTGGACCAAGGAGGACATGCGGATTTCACACCTTGACCACTTTATCGACGAATTGGAGCGGCAGAAGGCGCACGTCCGTTCAGATGAGGTCGAACAGGTCCTTGCCCTCTCCGGCGAACCCTTAGGCGTCTTTTTTCGCGCCTACAATGCCATCACCAACGCAGATTTAACATTTGATGACGCCGTAGATGAAGATGGCAATGCGATGGAGGTTGGACAGTCCAGCATCAACAGCCTCATCACCCACGCAGATCGCCGCGTACGTCAGACGGGTTTTGAGAACTACGCCAAAGGTTACTTAGATTTTAAGAACACCCTTGCATCGCTGCAATTAGGTGGTATTCATCGGGATGTGTTCAACGCACGCACACGCAACTATCCTTCCTCACTGCAAGCCGCGTTAGACACAATCAACATTCCCTCGTCTGTCTTTTATGCCCTGATCGATACCTTCCAAAACAACCTGCCCACCTGGCATCGGTACTGGCGAGTACGCAAAAAAGCGCTCGCACTTGAATCGTTTCACGTTTACGACATTAAAGCCCCATTATCATCAAAGTCACCGCAAATTCCCTTTGAGCAGGCTATAGCATGGATTTGCGAGGGCATGGTGCCTTTGGGTGAGGAATATACCCAAACATTGCGGAAAGGGGCCTTAGAAGACCGCTGGGTAGATCGAGCATTGAACAAAGGCAAACGGCAGGGCGCCTTCTCTGGCGGTGCTTATGACACCAACCCATTTATCATGATGAGTTATGCCGATAACGTCTTCAGCCTGAGCACCTTGGCCCATGAGTTGGGGCACTCGATGCATTCGTTTTATTCCCGAAGGGCACAACCCTTCATTTACAGCCGCTATTCGCTCTTTGTGGCAGAAGTTGCCAGCAATTTTAACCAGGCCATGGTGCGGGATTATTTGTTCACCACTCAGGCTGATCCCCTTTTCCAGCTGGCTTTAATCGAAGAAGCCATGTCGAATTTCCACCGCTACTTCTTCATCATGCCCACACTGGCGCGCTGGGAGCTCGAAATGCATGAACGGGCTGAAGCAGGTAAACCGTTGACTGCAGAAATCATGTCAGACTTTTGTGCCGATTTGTTTACCGAGGGGTATGGTGAGAATGTCGTTTATGACCGAGATCAGATCGGCATCACCTGGGCGCAATTCCAACACATGTACATGAACTTCTACGTTTACAACTACGCCACCGGCATTTCTGCAGCCCATGCCTTGGTTAAAGGCATCCAAGAGGGCGGCCAGGACAAGGTGGACCGCTATCTCGAGTTTTTAAGTGCAGGTGGTTCATTGTATCCATTGGATGCTCTCCGTTTGGCAGGCGTCGATATGACCAGCTCGGAGCCGGTTGACCGGGCTTTTGAAACCATGGCACGCTATGTTGACCGGCTGGAAGCACTTGTTGATGCGGGTGAGATATAAAAACTGAACACAAATTTAAACAACAAACAGGCGCTCATTTGGGTGCCTGTTTTCGATTGGATCTACTTTTCAAGTCCAATTAATTCCGGTCAACTGGCAGGAGAGCTCCCAGAGTTCACGAGCCAGATCCTCCCGCCTGGCATTTCGGCTGGGCTTTTGAACCTGGCAATCTCTATAGTAATCGCCAGTTGCAGGGTCAATATGCTCATCCTCTGCCAGCAGGAGCAACGTTTCAACCGGCACATCAGGGTGGGCTCCCTTTTGCC
>DKFH01000091.1:0-742 GCA_002452315.1 Anaerolineaceae bacterium UBA6801
TGGCGCCTTTTGGGCGCATTCAACCCGAGGAAGCGTTTGATGTCTATGTAGAGCAGATTTCCGCGCTGGCGAAGGCGGGCGTGGATGTCATTTTGATCGAAACCATGGTGGACCTGTACGCGGTCAGGGCTGCCGTAGAGGCTGCGCGCCGTGTGGACCCGGGACTGCCAGTGATCGCCTCGATGACCTTTACCCGTGACCGGCGGACGCTGCTGGGAAACACACCCCAGGAAGTTGCCCAGTGTTTGGATGAGTATGGTGTCGACTTGATCGGCGTCAATTGTTCGGGCGGCCCGGCACAGCTTTTGCGCATTTTGCGGTTGATGAAGGGTGCCGTTCCGCAAGGACACTTCTCGGTGATGCCGAATGCTGGTTTCCCGGAAAAGGTGGGCGGACGGATCATGTACCCGGCTGGGCCGGAATATTTTCATGATTATGCACTTTCCTTTTGGCGTGCCGGAGCGGATGTGATTGGTGGCTGCTGCGGGACAACCCCTGACCATGTGGCCGTGATGGCTGAAGCCGTGTCATCCACACCCCTGGACGGGTTGGTGACGGTCATCTCAGATCTGGAGACGGCTCCAGAAGTTGATCAGGAACCAGCGGAGGACCGGTCCCAGCTGGCGCAGAAATTGGAAGCCGGAAAATTTGTGATTACCGTGGAGATGGACCCTCCGCGAGGCCTTTCGACCCATAAGCTGCTGGCCGGCGCATCGCTGCTGGCTGATGCCGGTGCAGATGT
>DKFH01000091.1:930-15575 GCA_002452315.1 Anaerolineaceae bacterium UBA6801
GACCTGGTGCCGACCGGCTTAATCCGATTGATCAAGGAAGAATTTAATGCGGGCGTGGATCACTCGGGCGGTTTGATTGGGCAGCCCACATCCTTCTTTGTGGGTGCGGCGATGAATTTATGTCCCAGTAATCCAGCACGAGAGATCCATGTATTAAGAAAGAAAATCAGTGCGGGGGCAGATTTTTTCCTCACCCAACCTGTTTTTGATGTTCACCAAGCGCATAATTTTTATCAGCGCTATCTGGATGAAATCGGGAGCCTTGGGGTGCCGATTTTGGTGGGAATCTTACCGTTGGTCACTGAACGGCATGCCCGTTTTTTGCACAACGAGGTGCCGGGTATCAAAATTCCCGAGGTAATCCAGCAGCGCATGTCGGCAGCAGGCGAGTCTTCTGCGAAGGAAGGCGCGAAGATTGCTAATGAGCTGATTGAAGAGTTACGTGTTGATTTCCAAGGGGTGTATTTTATGCCGGCCTTCAGTCGTTACGACATGGTGGCAGAGATCATCGACCGGATTGAATAGGCAACACCTGGAGCATAGCGCTTGCAGAGCGCAAAGTTGCGAAATTGAATTAAAAGATTATAATGGATTATTGTTTGTGATCTACTCAGAGGTGAATGCAATGAAGAAACTCACACGGCACTTAAAATGGATCGTCCTTGGCTTACTGGTTGTCTTCCTGGCAGCCTGTGGTGGCAACACTTCCATTGACCAAAATTTGGCAGCGACCTATGCCGCCCAAACGTTGGTCGCGCTTCCTACCAACACAGCGGAGCCTTTGCCGCCCACAGAAACCTTGGTGTTCACACCAACGGCAACCATCACTCCAACACCCTTACCCGTCATTGGACCGGTGGGGCCGTATGATTTCCCCGAGAATGTGAACCCCCTGACGGGTTTACTTGTGGAAGATCCTTCGATATTAGATCGCCGACCCGTGTTTGTAAAGGTAGCTAATTACCCGATATCTGGCCGGCCGCATGCCGGACTTTCATTTGCGGATATGGTGTTCGAATATTACATTGGCGCAGGCGGCAATCGTTTCCTGCCCCTGTTTTATGGACAGGATGCGGAAATGATCGGTCCTGTGCGTTCTGGGCGGATGATCGACCCTTACCTCGTCAGCCTATATGAGGGCATATTAGGGATGGAAGGTGCTTATGTGACGGTGAGGGAGCATATCTTAGGTATCCTGGGCAACCGGGTCATCAGCGGCAAAGAATTATGCCCGGGCTTGTGTGACGACGGGCGCTACCTGGTGATTAGCGTGTTTGGGGACTCTGGTGCGCTGACGGACATTGCTGAGAGTCGTGGGGTTGTTCAGCAGCGCTACACCTTGGAAGGGATGGCCTTTGACCCCGAAGCGCCGCAAGGCGGGCAGCCTGCACAACAGATCAGGACCCAGTTTTCTAAAGTAAACCCGGGTGAATGGCGTTATGATGAAGAATCGGGACTTTACAAACGCTGGATTGATAATGAATCCGGCCAGGCGATTGACCTGATCCCGCTGGTGGACCGCATCACAGATGAACAGCTCGTTTTTTCGAACGTAGCCGTGATTTTTGTCAATCACAACGAAATTGCGCCCACCCTGCACGATATGGACATTTGGGATAATACTGGAGGAAGGCGAGCGATTGTTTTTCGTGACGGCCAGGCTTATGATGTTACCTGGCGGACACCCAGCCGGAATCAGCCGATCCAATTCATTGATGACTCGGGCGAGGTCTTCAGGCTCAAACCGGGCAATACCTGGGTGGTGGTTTTTGGGTTGAATTCCTCGGTGGTTGTCGATGGGGCCAACTGGACCTTGACGTTTTATATGCCCTAAACCATGCGGACCCTGATCATCTCGGATGTGCATGCCAACCTGACAGCGTTGAACGCGGTGCTGGCAGATGCAGGCACATTTGAGCGCGTGTGGTGTTTGGGCGACATTGTGGGCTATGGGCCTGATCCGAATGAAAGTGTTGAACGGATCGCAGCTTTACCTGGCTTACATTGTGTAAAAGGCAACCACGACGCGGCTATACTGGGGGAAATTTCGGTGCAAGCGTTCAATCTTGAAGCACGCGCCTCATTACACTGGCTGCAATCTGCATTAACCCTTGAGAACAAGCAATGGCTGGCTGGTTTGGATGAACGGCTGACCCTGGATGAGGTCACCCTCGTCCATGGCAGTCCGCGCAAACCGGTATGGGAGTATGTGATGGATTTGTGGACTGCCCGGGAGAATATGGCTCAATTTGAGACCGAGGTTTGCCTGGTTGGACACACCCATCTGCCAGCCAAATATCAAATGCAGGGGGAGACTTTGCTTTCAACCCGTTATCAGCCGTTGACAGAAGACGAGCCTTTTGGTATTAAGCGAAAAACGATCCTCAATCCGGGTTCTGTTGGGCAGCCACGCGATCGTGACCCCCGGGCCGCCTACATGATTTATGATGATGGAGAGGATTGCTGGACCTTTCACCGGGTGGACTATGATGTGAAAGCGGTCCAGGAGCGCATTCGGTCTGCTGGTTTACCCAACATGCACGCAGATCGGTTGACAGAGGGCTGGTAAGGCACCAATCTCGGCACAATTCTGTTTGAATTTTTTATTATCTCTCGATAGTGGAACTTTTCCCTCAACGTGGGCGTTATTAAGTTATATAATGGACTTGAAAAATAGAAAGCGAGGAGAATAAGATGTTGAGGAACCGAACCTGGTTATTGATGATCTTTCTTGGGTTGAGTTTGCTGGTGGGGGCCTGTGCACCGATGCGGGCTGCTGAAGAAGCTGTATGGGAAGCACCGATGGAAGCGCCTGCATATGACAGCTATGAAATGGTTGAGGCAGAACAGCTGACTGCCTCTGATGCGCGTGGTATGACTTCGGGTGTCGGCCCAATTGCGAGCGAGATAGAGCGTATGGTGATCTACAACGCCGACATGCGCATCTCGGTTGAAGACCCGGAGGCAACCATGCAGACCATCATTGAAATGGCTGAGGATGCTGGCGGTTATGTGGTTTCCTCCAACCTCTACAAAACCTATACTGACCGCGGGAGCCTGCCCCAAGCCAATCTGATGGTGAGGGTGCCAGCCGGGCGGTTGAACTCGATTATGGAATCGATCAAATCCCTGACGCCGAACCCAAAGGATGATGTGCTAGCGGAGAATGTTTCCGGGCAGGATGTCACCGCAGAGTTCACCGATCTTGAATCCCGTTTGCGCAACCTGGAGGCAGCTGAGCAAGCCTTGGTTGAGCTGATGGAAGATGCTCAAGACCCGCAGGACGTTCTGGACGTGTTCAGCGAGCTGACCTATTACCGAGGTGAAATCGAGATCGTCAAGGGGCGCATGCGCTATTTGGAAGAATCTGCTGCCCTTTCAGCCCTGTCGGTGGATATTGTTGCCAAGCGGTCCCTGCAACCGATCGAGATCGTCGGGTGGGAGCCCCAGGGCACGGCCAAAGCCGCGATTGAAGCGCTGATTGAAGCCGGGCAATTCATCGTGGACGCGTTGATCTGGTTTGGTATCTTCTGTCTGCCCTTCCTAATCCCGCTGGGCGTGGTGGTTTACTTCTTGGTGCGCTATTTCCGCAAGCAGAAGGCACAGAAGAAGGCAGACCGAGCCGAGATTGAGGAACTCAATTCACTGGATCAACTTGAGTAGGCTTTCACAGTAATCCTTACAAGCAAAGGCACCTTCCTTTCCCGGGAGGTGCTTTTTGGTGTGGAGAACTGGCAGGTAAAACCAGCTTGACAAACACAACAGATTCTGTTAAACTAATTTTGTCGAAAAAATTATTTTTATCGATAAGGGAAATCATAATGGACGAAAAAGCACAAAAACAACCCGTTTTTATGATCAGCGACCTGGAAACATTAAAAGTGATGACGGATCCGTTGCACTTGCAAATCTTTGAGCTGCTGAATCCTGAACCCCAGACGGTCAACCAGATTGCACGAAAGATGGGCATTTCAAGCAGCCGGCTGTATTACCACTTCAATTTGATGGAAACGGCGGGCTTGATCAGGGTAGTTGAAACGCGCACGGTGAACAACATCATCGAGAAGATCTACTGGGTAACGGCTGATGACATCGAAATTGACCGCGATTTACTGAACTTTTCATCCCAGGATGGCCAGGATAACGTAGCCTGGGTGGTGAGGTCTGCGGTGGATGATACCCGGGAGGACATCCTGCGCAGCTTGCGGGCCATGGCTGTGGCACTTGAACAGGGTGCTGCGCCTCATCCCCGGCAAATCATGATCAAGAAATTGACTAAACGCTTACGTGATGAGACCTTTACGCAGTTTTTAGAAGAATTCGATCTGCTGCTCAAAACTTTTGAAGACTTACCTGATGACGGTGAGGATTTGGAAGAATCGAATGTGTATTCCGTGGCTTGTTTCCTTTACCCCAATTTTAATTTTGTCGAAGAACATGACGATTTCACCGAGGAGGAAAACGATGCGTAAGCCGACAAAGGGCATGCGGACCTTTTTTATTATTTGGCTAGGCCAGCTTTTTTCAATGCTTGGGTCTGGCTTGATCGGTTTTGCCCTGGCGGTGTGGATCTTTGAGCAAACCGGCCAGGCAACGCCCTTTGCGCTGACAGGGTTGTTTGCGATCCTGCCCAGGGTTTTACTTTCACCGGTGGCGGGGGCGCTGACCGACCGCTGGAACCGCAAGAAAATCATGCTGATTTCCGATTCGCTCTCTGGCGTGGTTACCCTGGCAACCGCTGTATTACTGCTAACCGGGCGGATGGACGTGTGGATGGTGTATTTGATCAGTTTTATGGGGTCGATTTTCGCCGCATTTCAACAGCCTGCCTATACGGCGTCAATTGTCATGCTGGTACCGAAGGATCAGCTCACCCGGGCTAATTCCATGGTGCAGATGGGCGGCTCGATCAGTGATATCCTCACGCCGCTTTTAGCTGGGATCCTGTTCACGACAATCGGCATGCAGGGCATCATCCTGATCGACGTGGTCACTTATCTGATTGCCATCACGACCCTGATTTTGGTGCACATCCCCCAGCCGGAAAAAACAGTAGATGAAGCAGACCGAAAAATTTCTGTCTTTGAGGATGTGGCTTTTGGCTGGCGCTACCTGGTCCAACGGCCGGGCCTGCTGGGGCTGTTGTTTTATTTTGCCGTGGTGAACTTTACCGCGAATTTTTCCAGTGCCATGATCGGCCCCCTGGTGCTTTCGTTTGGCTCAGCCGCCAGCCTGGGTGCGGTTCAGACCGTGATGGGTGCCGGGGTGCTGGCGGGCAGCCTGTTGATGAGCATTTGGGGCGGACCTAAAAAACGCATGATCCATGCCGTGATCGGTTTTATTGCCCTGGCATCGACGGGGTTCTGGGTGGCAGGGCTGCGGCCTTCGCTGACTTATGTGAGCGTTGGTTTGTTTATTTTGATGCTCTTCATCCCCTTTTCCTCAGGCCCCAGTTCAGCCATATTCGCCAGAAAAGTAGCGCCAGAGGTGCAGGGGCGTGTCTTTGCCACACGCAGCATGATCTCGCTGTCGATGATGCCCCTGGCCTATATTCTCAGCGGTGTTTTAGCCGACCAGGTGTTTAACCCCTGGCTGGTGGAGGGCGGCGCGCTGGCCGAGACATTTATCGGGCGGTTGGTAGGTGTTGGGAGTGGGCGCGGTATCGGCTTGATGATGATTTGCAGCGGTATCTTGTTGATGCTGGTCAGTGCTGTGGCATTTGCAAACCCGCGCATCCGCAATCTAGAAACAGAAATTCCTGATGCAACGCCGGAGCAGGATGAACAACCGGTGACGGAGGACACCGCATTGCCCCTCGGGGAGAAAAGGTCGACCTCCAGGGAGCCGGCCAGCTAATGAAAGTATTGGTTGTAAGCTGGTTCCCTCGTGAAGCCTGGTTCGGCCAGCGGATCTAAACTTCTCCTGTAACCGCCTGGAGATCTGACAAGGATATTGGCCCCGGTCGCAGGATTTTGATCTCTGCACCGGTGAGATCAGCGACAGTGGACGCGGTTGGGCCGGGTGTAGGCCCGCCATCCAGAAGCAGATCGATCCGCCCGCCCAATTGCGCCATGACGCTGGCGGCATCGACGGGGTTGGGGTTGCCGGAAATATTGGCCGATGTGGTGGCCAGGGGGCCGGTCTCCCGCAGGAGTGCCAGGGCGAAATCCAGGTTTGGCATGCGGATCCCGATGGTCGGGTAAGGAGCAAGCTTTGAGGGCACCCGGGGGCTTTTTAACAAAATCAAGGTGAGCGGGCCTGGCCAAAAAGCTGCTGTAATCCGCTTGAGCCGCTGATCGTGCTGGATAATGAGGTCTGCCAGATGGTCGTAATCGCCGATGAGGACGGGCAGTGCCTTTTCGTCGGGGCGCTGTTTAGCCGTAAAGATCGCTTCAATCGCCTGGGGGTTGAAGGCATCTCCGGCCACGCCATAAATGGTATCGGTGGGGAACGCGATCAGGCCGCCTTGCTGGATGATCTGTTTAGCAGCGGGGATGGCCTGGGGGTCATGGATGGAGCGTAGGCGGGTTTCGATCATGAGGGTTCCTATATTGAGAAGTTGTTATCTGTCCTGATGGTTACCAAGCCGGATTTCTACGATGCGTTCGTGGCCAGCCAGGTCGGGGACCAGCCGGTGGTGTGCTTGGGGAAAAGCTTCCTGAGCGATATGGAGGGTTTTGGGGCCCAAACTTGCTTCTGTTTCGAGCAGGATGACCCCATTGGGCGCCAGCCTGGACCGGGCTTGATGGAGCAGCCGTTGGATGACATTCAAGCCGGATTGGCCGCCGTCGAGGGCCAGGCGCGGCTCCCAGCGTGAGACCGGCAGGGTTGCCAAGGTCTGGCTGGGGATGTAGGGCAGGTTGGCGCAGATCAGGTCAAAGCGGGTCGAGAATGGTGTAAGCAGGTCGGTTTGGAGAAAGCGCACCTGGCGTTGTCCCAAGCGGCTGGCGTTCAGGCGGGCGACCTGCAGCGCGGCCATGGAAAGATCGATACCCAGCATGGTGGCAGCGGGCAGTTCGGCTGACAGGGTGATGGCGATACAGCCGGAGCCCGTGCCGACATCGATGATGCGGGGGTTTGGGGTGGCCTGGGCGTGCTGCAGGGCAAGCTCTACCAGCAATTCGGTTTCAGGCCGGGGTATGAGGACGTCGGGTGTGAGCTGGAATGTGCGCCCGTAAAACGCCCATTCGCCCAGGATATACGGCAGGGGCACGCCTTGCAGGTATTGCGCTAAACTGGATGCCAGCAGTTGCTGTTCTTGTGTGGTGAGGTCAACCTCGCCGTGGCTGAGCACCCAGCTTTTGGGCTGCTTGAGGGTATGCTGGAGCAGGACCAAGCTGATCTGCCCGGGGGAATCGCAGTTGCCCTGTTGTAATTTTTCTTTGAGGTCTTGCCGGGTTTGCTGCAGGTTGATGGGTTTATTCCTCCACCATCGCCAATTTTTCTGTTTCGTCGACCATGGTTAGCTCATCAATGAATTCATCGATGTCGCCGTCCAGAACGCCGGTCAGGTTATAGGAAGAGAGGTTGATACGGTGATCGGTGACCCGGTTTTGCGGGAAGTTATAGGTGCGAATCTTCTCTGACCGTTCACCGCTGCCAATTTGTGAGCGGCGGGTGGCGGCTTCTTCAGATTGTTTTTTCTGCTCTTCCATTTCAAACAGGCGAGCCCTGAGGATGCTCATCGCCCGCATCTTGTTTTGCAGCTGGGAGCGTTCATCCTGGCAGGCCACCACCATCCCGGTGGGGAGATGGGTGATGCGCACTGCCGTTGAGTTTTTCTGCACGCTTTGCCCACCCGCACCAGCAGATTTATATACATCGATAGAGATATCTGAATCGGGGATGTCGATTTCAACATCATCGACTTCAGCTAAAACAGCCACAGTGACCGTCGAAGTGTGAATGCGGCCCTGGGATTCGGTCTCGGGGACGCGCTGGACACGGTGCACACCGGACTCGAATTTCAGCCGGGAGAAGGCGCCTTTGCCCTTGACCATAAAACTGACCTCTTTGATCCCGCCTATCCCGGTTTCGTGCAGGGAGAGGATCTCCAGGTGCCAGTTCTGGCGCTCAGCATAGCGGGAATACATGCGGAACAATTCTGCGGCAAATAAACCCGCTTCGTCGCCGCCAGTGCCTGCCCGGATCTCCATGATGACATTGCGCTGGTCGCGGGGGTCTTTGGGGACGAGCATGCTCTTAAGCTGGTTTTCAAGCTGATCGCGCCGTTCGCTGAGGGATTCCAGTTCCAGCTCAGCCAAAGCGCGCAGCTCTTCATCCTCTCCGGATAGCAGGCTTTTGGTCTCCTCAATTTTTTCCAGGGTTTGCTGATAGTCACGTGCCTGGGTGACCAGGGGTTCCAGCTCGGCGCGTTCCTTGGAGAGCTCGATGGCGGTGGTGTAGTCGTCGCCAACAGCGGTCAATTGCGCTTCAATTTCCTCGTAACGTTCAATAATTCCGGTAAGTTTTTCTAACATTTTGTTGTCTATCTCGTTTTTATATGTAATTTTTAGCCTTCGGATTATACCACTTCATGAGCAGAATGGATTTGGGAGAAGAGGATAGCTGAAGGTTGAAGGCTGAAAGCTTTAAGGGAAAAGATTAGAAGTTTTGGGAAATGGATGGTTGAGAAAAGGCTAACTGTCTACTTAGGAGCTAGCATCTCTTGTACGTAGGTTTTTAGGCGCTCGTAGTCCTCGGGGAGGTCCATGTCCATGCCGAAGCCCGCATCGGGGATGATCACGCCACGGGTTTGGCAGTCAAATGATTTCGAAAAAACCCGTTCGGCGTCTGCCACGGTGGCCCTTCCCAGCAAGTACTTGATGATCACGCCCCACATGAGCGGTTTTTGGGCCAGCAAGCGAATCACGGGCATGGGATTAATCTTGGTCACCTGGCGGTTGATCTGGCGGCGGCGCTGGCTGATGCCTGCGATAAGCGGTTTGCCTATGCGGATGGCGCGCGGGCTGAGGGCGTATAGCTCGCCGGGGACGAGCTGATGGTCACGAAACCGCAGCACCACCCGGCCGGAACCAGGAAAGGCTGCCTCAATGAGGTCCTCGGGGACAAAGGAGAGGACAAATTCTGCCCCATTGATTGCCTGGAGCTGAACAAAGAACTGGTCAATTTCCCTGGTTTGGATGGCCGGGGCATCGGCGGTGCTGATGACCACCAAATCAGGGTTTTTTCCCCGTTCGGTGATGTATTCTATCCCGGCCAATAACTTATCGGCGAACTCGGCCGTGGTTTCAACGGGGATATAGTGGACAGGGAAGTCAAATTTGACATCCTCCTCTGAGAGGCCAATCAGGTAGAACTCTTCCACATAGGCGGACTGGTTGATGGCTTCTAACGGCCAATCGATCAGCCGCTTGCCAAGGAAGGGCAGCAGCGCTTTGGATTTGTACTTCTCTTCGGGGTCAATTACTTCCATTAACCGGCGGCGTTTGGGATCCCTGCCGCACATCACAAAGACAGGATACTGGGTTTGCGGTTGTGATGTCATTTTGTCCTCCCGATTGGCTGGCTGGACGGCGTGACTCAAGCTTGTTTTTCGTCCAGAATATGCTGGTTGCATCTATTATAAGGCTGATAAGGTGCAATTACCATGTATTTCTGGCTTGTGGTTGCCAGGCGAGATTGTATGTTATGCTTTAATTCGTTGAAAAACACGAAGGAAAACCAACCCAGGAGATGATGATTATGTCTGCTTATTGTTTAATCACCACCACCACGGACAGCCAGGCCGAAGCAGACCGTTTAGCGGAGATGCTGGTGAGCGAGGGTTTGGCAGCCTGTGTGCAGATCACCCCGATCCGCAGCGTTTACACCTGGCAAGGTGCCCTGCAAAAGGACGAGGAGTGGCTGTTGTTGATCAAGACCCGGGCAGTGCTTTACCCGAAAATTGAGGTTGCGTTGCAGGAACAGCATAGCTACGACACACCGGAAATCATTTGCATGCCCATCACAGGGGGCGCAGCAGCTTACCTGGCCTGGGTGGATGAGACCACAATCGATGGGGAAGATTCCTAAGTTTGGCGTTTAGTTTAGGGAGAAAAGCGCCGTTCCGTACTTTGAGGAAGTCAATCCCCGCTGACCGGCATGAACCCGATGATGATGCGAGACTGGGTCCAGTAATCAAAGTCTGAATTGTAGGCTTCACCCGTGAGCTGACGGCCGCAGAAGTAGAACAGCAACCCGGGCACGTCCATCTTATCGAATCCGCTTTCGGGGTAGTTTTCAGCCAGGTAGGGCACCAGGTCCATAGGGCGGTGACTGACTGCATCAACTTCTGAAGGGGGAACACGGACAGCAGCCACAACTTGGCTTACGGAGAGGGAGTCCTCCTGGCGCAAGCGAAGTTCTGCCCCGATCAGGCAGTCTTGCAGGACGGCTGTAAACTCCGCGGGAGAGCGCCGGTATCCCCGGGCATCATTTTCGAGATAGAGCTGCAGGGGGTAGGCAGGCAGGTCACCAAAATCCGGGGATCGGCCCGAATGGATCCACAGCCCATAGTACCCCAAGTGCTCCCATGCGATGGAAAAATCCAGGGTGCTGTAGAAAACACCACTTTCGATGATTTCCGGTGAATAGGGGACGACACTAAACGGGTTGAGGTGCACCTGTTCTCCCAGACATTGCATGCTGATCAGCGCTTCGATCATTTGGTCGCGAAAATCAACCTGGTCGTAAACCATCCATTCCGGTTCCGGGGTGGGACTGGGGGAGGGTAGGGTGGTGGGGGTGCTTTGAATATCCTCGCGTGTTGTTCCAGGGAGGGGTTGGGCTGGGATTGTGGCGGTCTGGATGGGGGCGCGGGTTGCTGTCGGCTGGAAGAGGGCTACAGTTTCCTCGGGAATGCTGGTTTGGGGCCGACGGGGGCCAAACTGGATGATGAGTGCGATCAACGCGCCAAGCCCAATCACCGCCAGGAAGGCGCTGATGACCAGGTATTTAAAGTTGGATGAGGTTTGATTGGTCATGATCTTCGTCTTGAATTTTCCAGTGAACACCACCGCTACTCTTCTGAATATGGAAATTATTGGTGGATGGTTTTTTGAGCAATAGGAGGTGTTTGCACAAAACACCTCCTGTTATTGTCAGATTATTTGGTATTGAAGGATATGTGTCTTACGATTTACGCCGTTTCAGCCACACCCCGAAGGAAAGCCCGGAGAGACCCAGGGAGGAGGCTGCTGTTGCGATCAGTGCGGCTGGGCCTGATGCTGCGCCTGTGGTTGGGGCAATGACGGGTGCGGGTGTCGATTGTGCAATAGTTGGTGGCGGTTCGCCTTCAGGGTCCTGAGTGGGTACCGGTGTGGGTTCGACTGGCGGTTCCTCGGTGGGTACCGGTGTGGGCTCGACTGGCGGTTCCTCGGTGGGTATGGGTGTGGGCTCAACGTCTCCGATTACCCGGTAATTGTCGAATTTATTGCCAAATCGGGCCTGGTATGTGCCGCCATCTGCTTGGCCAATGGTGTATGCCAAAAAGCAGAAGGCACCCGACTCGTCTACGCTCTGATTCCCTGAGGCCACAGCGATATTGGGGTGATTTGAAGCGCCACCGGGCAAACCGGTGATGTCCCATCCGTACTCGCCAGCAGGAAAACCTGCACCGTTGATAAAAACATTGTCGCCAGGTGAATAATGATTGATATTTTGCGGCTCACCGCAGGAACCTGTGGTGGTCCAAATGGCGCCACTGCCTTGGGCTGAAACAACCTGGCCACTGACCAGGGTGGCTGCCACAACGAGGGCAACTATCAATATGAGCTTCTGTCTTAACCTTTTCATGATGTTTTCCTTTTCTTCTTGTAATTAATTTATATTTCCTTAGTTGCTAAATTATACAATTTAGATAGAAATTGTCAACATTTATTAAGGTTGGGTATTGTTATTAATAGATTAATGACTTCTGCCATGGATCGTTAATTATCCCCCACCTTAAATAGTAATTATTGTCTGTTCGCCCTTGCCGGTGAGGGAATGCGTTTCTGAATTCTTCGCTGCAAAAGATTAATTCAAGTATAATTTTCCTACTCAACAAACACATTGTTCATTTAAAGTGCCATTGATCTCTAATCAATCGGGAAAACATCAACCTGCTCAATTAATGTTGTGACTAGCCAACCATTCACCTCCTNNGGTTCTTTTGAGGTTTTATTGGGAGAGAAAAGAATCCAGGATAAGCTGTGGCAGAGCCGCCAGGTGAGATCGGTATTGAAGGCGCTTGTCGCCAGGCGGGGGCTAGTGACTACCAGTGAGCAGCTGATCGACATGTTGTGGCCGGAAGAGGACCCCCATACTGCGCTGAACCGCCTGTACGTTCGCATCAGCCAATTGCGCAAAGTGCTCAAATCGGATCAGGACTTCAACCCCATTCGTCGGGTGCCAGGGGGATACTTGTTTGACCCTCGCGGAGGAGAGCAACCCATAAATGGACGAGACTGGGGGGAGCGATGGGTATGGGTTGATGTGGATGCGTTTGAGTTGGCGGCCGATCAGGGCAGCTACTACCTGGGTCAACAACAAATCGACAAAGCCGTAGAGGCTTTTGAGGGGGCACGCCAGCTTTACCGCGGTGATTATTTGGCAGAAGAGCCCTACAGCGAGTGGACCATTGCTGAACGTGAGCGCCTGCGAGAGCGGCACCTTGTTCTGCTAACCGAGCTGGCAGAAGCCTATGCCCAGCAGGGCTTTTTTCGCCGTTCGATTAATATGTGCCAGCATATCTTGGGCCTGGACCCCTGGCGAGAGGCTGTTTTCTTACGCTTGATGCTCTATTATTACTATGCTGGTGATAAGAATAAAGCTTTGCAGACCCATGCCCAATGCCAAAGCGCATTAAAAGATCAGATCGGGGTGGAACCCGACCCGCACACTACCTGGATAGCCGAATGCATTCGGGAAGGCACATTATGGTCGCAACCTGGCGGTTCGGCTTACCCGCCGCCAGCCTTTGAAGGCCGGCTGTTTGAGGTGCCTTACTCATTGGGCGAACCACCGTTTGTCGGCCGTGACCGCGAGCTGGCCTGGCTGCTGGATCACTGGCAGCGTAACCCACAGGGGTGTGCTTGGATCAGCGGTGAGGCTGGGATTGGAAAATCCCGGCTGGCAACTGCGTTTTGCTTTGCAGTTAAACAGGCTGGGGCAGAGGTGATCAGGCTTGCCACTGAACACTCTGCCAGTGAATTGTTTACCGCGATCATTTCTGGCCTGAAACCCTTTGACCCGGTTGCTGAGTGGGGTGACCTGGGCCTCGAGGCGAAAGCTCTTTTAGCCCAATTAACGGATATAAATCGCCCGTCTTTATTTGAGGATGAGCTGTCTGAGCCAAAATTTGGCCCAGATCAAACGATGTTTGGCGCGTTGAACGAACTCATTCAAGCCTCACCCTCCCCGGTTTTGATCTGTGTGGATGATGCCCATGAACTGGATGAATCCAGCCTGGAATTTATCTCTGAAATGATGGGCAAGGTGGGCCTGTTGCTGATCAGCCGGATTGGTGAAGTTCATAAGGAGCATCCATTTTTGCAGTTAACAGGCAAGTGGGGCGCAGACATCCACGCCAGGGTATTAAGCCCGTGGCAATTGGAGGATGTTCAGCGTTTGCTGCACAACCTGGGCGGGGAAGGTGTGCTGCATGTGGCTGAACACCTGCATGCCAGGTCCCAGGGGAACCCCTTATTCATCATTGCCAGCCTGCAGCACCTGTTTGAAGAAGGGCTGCTCTATGTGAACCCCGATGGCCGATGGGCGCAATCCGGGCCTTTTGAAAGTGCACTGGCCCCGACAATTGAACAAGCTATTGCCCAGCGCTTGAACCTGGTTCAGCCGGAAAACCGCCTGATTCTGGATGTGCTGGCAGTGGCTGGCGGGGAGATGGATTACGAAATTTTGCAGACAGTGTTGAACAGGGATGAACACACATTACTGGCCAGTGCTGACCAATTGATCAGCAAAGGTTTGATCCTGGAGCCGCGCAATTTCCAATCCTCTGATTTGGTGCTTGCCCATAATTTATATGGCGATGTGCTCTACCAAAGCCTGCCCAAAGCACGCCGACGCATTTATCACCGCCGAATTGCCGAGGCAATGCTGGCGATTGGCCGTAACACACCGAGCTATGCCAGCAGCATTGCAGATCACTTCTACCAAGGCGGAGATGCCAGGCAGGGCGGGTATTATGCCCGGATGGCTGGCGACCATGCCCTATCCTTATACGCCCCGGGCCTGGCCTTGCGCCATTATCAGGCTGCCTTGAACTGGGTGGAAAGCCTGGATTTTGATAAAAAACCGCATTTTGTGGCACGGGTGTGGATGGGGATGGCTGAAGCTGAGCGATTCCTGGGCAATTATGATGTGGCGGCTGAGTATTATCAGCGTGCCCTGCCGTTGCTGAAGGGCGCATACAAAGAAGGGGCGGTTTTCCAGCTGTTCAATCTCCAGGTCTTGCAGGGAAAACCGCTGTCCGTTTATTATGAATTGGCAGCAAAATATGAAGACCTGTTAACAGAGGATGGCGATTCCTGGGCTTTGGCTTTGTATTACTGGTCGAAGAGTTTTGTCGCCTTGCTGCGAGGTGATGCCAAAGAGACGCGCTTGCAACAAGCCAATGGGTGGCGGGTGGCGCGCCGGTTAGG
>DKFH01000197.1 GCA_002452315.1 Anaerolineaceae bacterium UBA6801
GCCCTGGCACAGAAAACCGGCTTTCCGCTTGAGGCGCTGTGCATGGTCGGGGACCGATTGTACACCGATATTGCCCTGGGGCGCTGGGGGATCACCACGGCGCTGGTGCTCAGCGGGGAAACGAAGGCGGAAGATTTGGCAGGGTCAGCCCATCAACCGGATATCGTCGCCGCCGACATCACCGAGATGGTAGGGATGCTCAGAACAGCCCTGGCCAGGGAAAAATCAACAGTGTAAGCCCCTACGGAGGTTATTCCTTGTGCTGCTTTTTGATCAACCAGGCCAGTCCGCCGGTGAATGCGGCCAGGATGGTCAGTCCGACCAGAGTCTGCAGGACGGTTTTCTTCTCCAACCCCGGCATGACCACCTCACCATCGCCATAGTGCTTGAAATGCTGCCCCCACTTGGTCTCCAGTGCGGCCTTGACCCGCGGGCGGCCGACAAAGGGATACCAGTAGACATTGTGGTAGAAATTGCTGGCAAAATAGCTCCAGGGAACGAGCGGACTCTGTAAGAGGGGTTTTTCGAGGGGCTTAAGGGGGCCGTGGTAGATCAGTTTCTGGCCTTTAGAGGCAAAGGTATCTTCCTGGACGAAGTTCCAGGGTTCCATTTGATCAATGTCATAGCCCACGGTCTCAATCTGGCGCGGGTCACCGATGCCGAGGCCTTTTTCGTGGGCCATCCGGATAAAGGGAATGGATAGCGGGTCAAAACCCTGTAAGCGCGCCGACATGGCGTCGATGGCCACCTGGTCAGCAGAGGCTAACAGGATGTCCTTCTCGTGCCAGCGCATGGCGCGCGGACCTGGCCCATCTCCCGCAAAGGTGCCATCCATGACGGCGAAAATGCCGGGGTGGATCTCTTGCTGGATGGTGAGCAGGTCCACCAGGGTTTCATGGATCACGCTGTGGGTCCAGTGGCGATGACGGTGGAGCAAGCCGCCGAAGGCATTTTTCATCGCGCCGGTGATGGTGGTGAAGACGTGGGTTTTGACTGTTGGCAGATGGATGATGTTCATGCCGACCAGGGCTTTGGGGATCATGATGCCCTCCGGGTAAACCTGGTCCAGCACGAGCAGGGGCTGTTTGGGGATGTATTTGATCCACTCAAACTGGTTTTCGTATAGGTAAAGACAGGGTACCTGGTAAAGATCGGTCACATACCTGTGTTTGTTGTTGGCCTCGCCTTCGCTGGTGTCGACCACAACGGTATCGTTGTGTACGCCCACCAGGTCGTTGTAACCCATACCCTGCAGCGCACGGATGACCCCTTCCAATTGCCAGGGTGTGGTTGAACAGGCCGGGTACCAGGTTTGCCAGGAGATGTTGATCTTTAAGCCAGTCTGGACCTCTTTGGGCAGCGCGCTTTCAACCTGTGCCAGGTTCATTAATTCTTTGATGTCATCCAGCACCGTTTCCGGCGTGGTTTTTAGTATAGCTACTTTTCCCTTACCTGCGAAGTCTGCCATGATGTGCCTCCAAATTGATTTGATCTATTCTATAATTATACTCACTGTAAAATAACATGCAGAAAAATGTAAAATCCTGGACAAAAGGCAGCCAGATATGAAGTTTATACCCCAAAATGATCAATTATCAACCTATCTAACCCCGCTGGGTTTGAGCGACTGGCGGTTTTACCCTGAAGTGGGGTCAACCAACGATATCGCCCTGGAGTGGGTGAGGCAGGGCGCACCGGATTGGGCTTTGGTGGTGGCCGATGCCCAAACAGCCGGGCGCGGCCGTGATGGACGGCGCTGGGTGACTGAACCCGGCCATTCCCTGGCTTTTAGTTTGGCGTTGAGGCTTTCACCAGCCGAAACCAGGCACTGCTCACGTTTGGCCGCTTTGGCAGCGCTGGGGTTGATTGGGTCGCTTTCCGGGATGGGATTGAAGGCTACGCTAAAGTGGCCCAATGACGTCCTGCTATCCAGGCGCAAAGTTGCCGGTGTGCTGGTTGAGGTAAGCTGGCAATCTGACCAGGTGGAAGCGGCGGTGATCGGGATGGGCGTGAATGTGTCGCCGCAATCTGTCCCGTCCCCAGGTGCTGTGCGTTACCCCGCCACTTGTGTCGAGACGATCCTGGGCGCCAGGGTGGACCGGTGGGCGCTGCTGGCTAACACCCTACGCGCGATGCAGGATACCCGGGCGATCTTGGGCGAAGATGCCTTTATTGATGCCTGGAATGATCATCTGGCCATGCGCGGGGAATTGGTTGGCTTTCAAATGAGAAATGAGGAGCCCAGGTTGGTGCGGGTGATCGGGGTGAACTCCGATGGCCAACTGGCGATGGAAACCCAGGATGGCAGGCAAATTGACGCACCGGCCGGGGAGATCTTGTGGGAGAAAGCGTAAAGCTTGCTTCATTTTGGGAGAAAAAATCACCCCGAAGATTTTAACCTTCGGGGTGTGGTGTGTGTCTAATCGGTTTCCTCAGGGATGCGCGCCAGCGCTGCGACGACATCATCCTTTTCCAGGTGCATGACCGTCACGCCGCGGGTTGCACGGCCCTGGACAGAAATATCCTTGACCGACAGGCGGATCACAATGCCATGGCTGGAGATGAGTGAGATATCGTCCTTTTCCTGAACGACCCTGGCTTCAGCGATCTTTCCCACAGCATTGAAAGCCCGTTTATCGATGGTGGCCACACCCATGGTGCCGCGCCCCTTGGGCGTATAATCAGCGAGCGGGGTGCGTTTACCAAAACCTTTTTCTGTCACCACCAGCAGGTATCCCTCGGGTTCGACCACCTCCAGGGCGGCCAGACGATCACCCGGCCGTGTGCGGATACCAATCACGCCCATGGCGGAGCGGCCCATGGCACGTATCTCCCTCTCGTGGTAGCGTAACGCCTGTCCATTGCGGGTGATCAGAATGATCTCATTGTCGCCGCTGGTCAGGTTGACCCACCCCAATTGATCGTCCTCGTCCAGGGATATGGCGATCAACCCTGAAGGACGCACAGCCTTGAATTGTGCCAGTTCCACACGTTTGACACGGCCTTTACGGGTGGCCATGGTGCAAAAGGCGGCGTCCTCAAAGCTGGCCACCGGAACGATGGCTGTGATGCACTCGTTGGCCTCAATGTTGATGATGTTATAGATCGGGATGCCCCGACCGGTGCGGCCTTCTTCAGGGAGCTGCCAGACTTTTTCTGAGTAGACCTTGCCCTTATCGGTGAAGAACAGCAAGGTACTCAGGGTGTGGCAGCGCAAGAAGAACTTGACTTCGTCTTCATCGCGCATGGATTGGCCGATCACACCCCGGCCGCCGCGCCCCTGTGAGCGGTAGGTGGTCTCGGACACACGTTTGACATAGCCCTTTTGTGTGATGCTGACGAAAACTTCTTCCTTCTTGACCAGGGATTCCTCAGAAAGATCACTGGATGCATCGGGGGCGATCACCGTGCGACGAACGTCGCCATAATTTTCAACGATCTCATTCAGATCGGTGCGGATGATCTCGAGGATCTTCTTGGGATGCGCCAGCAAGTCTTCCAGGTATTCGATCTGGCTCATGATCTGTTTATGCTCATCCATGATCTTCTGGCGTTCCAGGGCGGCCAGGCGGCGCAGCTGCATATCAAGAATGGCCTGGGCCTGAATTTCTGATAAAGCGAAGCGTGTCATCAAGTTT
>DKFH01000155.1:0-2896 GCA_002452315.1 Anaerolineaceae bacterium UBA6801
TAGAACATGTCGAGCAGGCGATTGCCGATGCCGATGTGATCCTGGTTGAACCCGTGGTGCAGCCCGATTACACCAAGTCCCGCGACGAGCGTGAGGGCGATGTGGGTATGACCCCATCCAATTACAAGATTACCCGTGAGTTGCTCTCCACCAAAGCCAAATCGGATGCGATTCTGCTGCACTCGCTGCCCCGCATGGACGAAATTCCTCCCGATGTGGATATCACCAAGTGGTCCCGCTACTGGCAGGAAGCCTTCAACGGTGTTGTGATGCGCATGGCCCTGTTAGCGCTCATTTTGGGTGCGACAGAGTAATTTATAACTGACAAACTATTCAAAGAAAAGCCATCCTGCATGAGTAAGGCAGGATGGCGCACTCAATATCAAAGGAGAAATCATATGATCACCAATCTTCGAGGTCGCGATCTGATCAGCGACCTTGACTTCAGCAAAGAAGAAGTCGAAACCGTATTAGACCTGGCCTTTGACCTCAAGATGAAGCGCGCGCTGGGACAGCCCCATGCATACCTGCGCGATAAGGTCCTGGCGATGTTGTTCTTCTTCTCCAGCACCCGCACCCGCGGCAGTTTTGAGGCTGGCATGGCCCAATTGGGCGGTCACGCAGCCTTTATCGAATCAAAGAGCACCCAGATTTCCCACGGTGACACTGAAAAAGAAATCGGCGAGATCTTTGGCCGCTATTTCGACGGCATCGCCATCCGCCACGTGGACTGGGGTGTTGGCAACCGTTACCTGAACCTGGTTGCCAGCGCTTCACGTGTGCCGATTTTGAACATGCAATGCGATTACTACCATCCCCATCAGTGCCTGGCTGACCTGATGACCATCTGGGAGAAGAAAGGCCGCAACCTGCGCGGCAAGAAGATCGTGGTTTCGTGGGCGTATGCGGCATCGTATTCAAAACCGATTTCCGTGCCCCAATCCCTGATCCTGCAGATGCCCCGCTTCGGTCTGGATGTAACCCTGGCCCACCCGCCAGAGTTCGAACTGATGCCCGAGATCATGGACCAGGCCCGCGAACAGGCCCGCAAATTCAATACCGGCTTTGAGGTCGTTAACAGCATGGAAGAGGGCTTCAAGGATGCGGATATCGTTTATGCCAAATCCTGGGGACCGCTGGTCAAAATCAGTGACCCTGAAGAGGACAAACGGGTCACCCAGAAGTACGAAAGCTGGATCACCGATGAGCGTAAGATGGCTCTGGCGAAGGACGATGCCATTTACATGCACCCCCTGCCAGCCGACCGCAACATCGAAGTGACCGACGGCGTCATGGACGGCCCACATTCGGTGGTGTTCGACCAGGCTGAGAACCGTATGCACGCACAAAAGGCTGTCATGGCCCTGACCATGGCATAATCAGATCGTTTAATTGAATAGGAGTACTTAATCGTATGGATAAAAAAGGTGTTGCAGTGGTCGCCGTTGGCGGCAATGCATTAATCAAAGATAAAGCACATCAAACGGTGCAAGACCAGTTTAACTGTGCCCGGGACACGATGACGCATATTGTAGATATGATCGAAAAAGGCTGGGATGTTGTGGTGACCCATGGCAACGGCCCCCAGGTGGGTTTCATCCTGCGTCGGTCGGAACTTGCCAGGCATGAACTGCACGAAATCCCGCTGGATTATTGTGGTGCGGATACCCAGGGTGCAATTGGCTATATGTTCCAAAATTCGCTGCAGAATGAGTTTAAGCGCCGCGGTATTGTCAAGGACGCGGCTACAGTAGTGACCCAAACCGTCGTCGATAAGGATGACCCGGCCTTCCAGAACCCCACCAAGCCAATCGGGTCTTTCATGAACGAAGACGAAGCCACCCGGCGCGCTCAAAATGAGGGCTGGGCGGTGGTGGAAGATGCCGGCCGCGGCTGGCGCCGTGTGGTGCCCTCACCCATCCCGACCCGTATCGTTGAGGCCAATGTGATTGATACCCTGGTGCGTGCTGGTGTGACCGTTGTGGCGGTGGGCGGCGGCGGCATCCCGGTGGTTGAGGATGAGCAGGGTCATGTGAAGGGTGTTGAAGCAGTGATCGATAAAGACTTCAGCTCTGCCCTGATGGCGGCCAATATCAAAGCCGATTTGTTCATCATCAGCACCGCGGTGGAAAAAGTTGCCTTAAACTTCAACACACCCGACGAGGTATTCCTCGACGAGATGACTGTGGCAGAAGCCAAGCAATATATCAAAGAAGGCCACTTCGCCCCCGGCAGCATGCTGCCCAAAATCCAGGCGATCATCAAATTCTTTGAAGAAGGCGGCAAAAAGGCCTTGATCACTGACCCCGAGCACATCAGTGCAGCCCTTGAAGGCAAAACCGGGACGTGGATCACCCCCTAATGACGATAGATCTGGGCTGTTATGAACAGCATAGCAGCCCATTTTAATCTTTAATCAGCATGACCTTATGATGGGAAGCGCTATGAAACATAAATTTTCACATTACACTTGTTCTTTGTGCGGTGCGGAATACGGACCGGAGGATGTGACCTATACCTGCCCTAAGGACGGGGGAAACCTGAGCGTTATTCTTGACTATGATGCGATCAATGCCCAATACAGCGCCGATAAGTTTATGGACCTGCCGGAGGCATCCCTGTGGCGTTACCTGAGTTTGCTGCCTGTGGGCGACCCCGGCGGTGTTGGTACGCCTTTACGCCGTGCGGGTTGGACGCCGGTCTATAAATCCAACCGTTTGGCGGAGAAGCTTGGTTTACAACACCTGTGGATCAAGGACGAAAGCCCCAATCCGACAGCCTCTTTTAAAGATCGCGCCAGTGCCATTGTTGTAGGCCGGGCTGCTGAAATTGGCGCAGAGGTCACTGTGGCAGCCTCAACCGGCAATGCCGGCGCGGCGCTGGCTGGCATGGCAGC
>DKFH01000155.1:2909-9284 GCA_002452315.1 Anaerolineaceae bacterium UBA6801
GCCCAATTGATCGTGTTTGGTGCGAAGGTTTTACTGGTAGATGGTAATTACGACCAGGCTTTTGATTTGAGCATCGAGGCGACGCATAATTTTGGCTGGTATAACCGCAATACGGGTTTTAACCCCTTCACTGCGGAGGGCAAGAAGACCGCTGGCTTTGAGATTTGGGAACAGGTCATCCGGCGTCTGCCCAAGGACAGCAAGAACCTGACGGTTTTCATCCCGGTGGGTGATGGCAATATCATCTCCGGTGTGCACAAAGGGTTTAAAGACCTGCATGCGCTGGGATGGCTGGAACGCGTGCCGCGCATCATCGGTGTGCAGTCCACCGGTTCGGCCGCCATTGCCAACGCGTTTCATCGCGGCGATGAAGACATTCAGCCCGTCCAGGCAAATACCCTGGCCGACAGCATCTCCGTGGACCTGCCGCGCGATGGCTTGCGCGCGGTGCGTGCAGCCAGTGAGACGGGCGGCACCTACCTGACTGTGCCTGATGAGGACATTTTAGCTGCGATCGTTGAACTGGGCCGGGTGGGGATCTTTGCCGAACCGGCAGCTTCTACCGCATATGCGGGCCTGGTTAAAGCGGTTGCTGAAGGTGTTGTTGAGCCGGATGATCCGATTTTGGTGCTCAGTACCGGCAGCGGGCTGAAAGATGTGAAAGCAGCCATGCAGGCTGTTTCTGCAGCGCCTATCATTGAACCCACTTTGGATGCAGTCAAAAAGGTGTTAGGATGACATCCCCAATTTTCACTGTTGTTGCGCCCATTTATAACGAACTGGAGAACATCCCCGAGCTGTATCAGCGCTTAAGGGACGTGATGGAGCGCACCGGTGAGCCCTGGGAATTGATCCTGGTGGATGACGGCTCGACAGATGGATCGACTGCAGTGATCCGCAACCTGGCGGAGAACGACCCGCGGGTGCGGCCGGTGATCTTTGCCCGCAATTTTGGGCACCAGATCGCGGTCACAGCTGGTGTGGATTACAGCCGCGGCGATGCGGTGATCATCATCGATGCCGATTTGCAAGACCCGCCTGAGGTGATCCTCGAATTGATTGCTAAGTGGCGCGAGGGTTACGAGGTGGTGTATGCTGTGCGGGAGGAACGTGAGGGTGAATCCTGGTTTAAGCGCACCACGGCATCTTTATTTTACCGGCTGATCTACCGCATCACCGATGTGAAAATCCCGCTGGATACGGGCGATTTTCGTTTGATGGACGTGAAGGTGGTGCGGGTGATGCAGCAAATGCGTGAGAAGCATCGCTTTTTGCGCGGCATGTCGGCCTGGGTAGGCTTCAGGCAGGTTGGCGTGTCTTATAAGCGGAAGCCGCGGTATGCTGGCGAGACCAAGTACCCCTTCAGCAAGATGCTTAAGCTGGCGTTGAACGCTGTCACCAGTTTTTCCTACTTTCCCCTCCAGGTGGCGACCTTTATTGGTTTTATTGCCGCAGGGATTAGCGTGATCGCCATCCCGGTGGTAGCCATCCTGCGCTTGACCACGGGCACCGCCCTGTTGGGGCAGGCCACCACGCTGGTGATCGTACTGTTCCTGGGTGGTGTGCAATTGATCAGCCTCGGGATCATTGGCGAGTATATTGGACGTATTTACGATGAAGCAAAAGACCGCCCGCTTTATATTGTGGCAGAGGCGCCTGACCGTGATGCGCAAGACACGGCGGGCGAATAAAATTTCTGCGCTGACTTTAAGCGCAGATCTGGATATAATCACTATTCAAATTGTCTGACAAATTTTCAAGGAGACCCTAATGGCAAAAATTGACTTAACGATGCACCCCGATCGCCTGGAGCGCACCTTAGCGCGCGTTCGCGAGCGGAATATTATCATCCCCACCTTTGAACAAATGCGGAACCCGAGTTTGATTCCGGATAAGATCAAAGAGGAACTTAAAGGTATTGGTTTATGGGACCTGCATCCCCGCAACCTATTCCGGATTACTTGGAAAAACGAGCCCAAGCCCAGCGGCGGCTTGTTTGGCGGGGTGAACTTTATTGAATTTCCCCAAAGCCTGACCGGGACACCTGCCCGCATTGTGGCCTTGGTCGGCAAGTGGTTCCCGACTGGTGCACATAAAGTGGGTGCCGCTTTCGGTTGTTTGGTGCCTCGCCTGGTGACTGGACAATTTGACCCCACCCAGCAAAAGGCTGTGTGGCCTTCCACCGGCAACTATTGCCGCGGCGGTGCTTATGACTCCGCGCTGCTGGCCTGTGAATCGATCGCCATCCTGCCCGAGGAGATGAGCAAGGAGCGTTTTGAGTGGCTGGCCAGCATTGCGGGTGAAACCATCAAGACCCCTGGCTCCGAATCGAATGTGAAAGAAATCTTTGATAAATGCTGGGAATTGCGTCGATCCGGCCAGGATCTGATGATCTTCAACCAGTTTGATGAATTCGGCAATTACCTGTGGCATTATGCCATCACCGGCAGCGCCATGGAAGAAATGGTCAAACAAATCGCCGGCCCCAAGGATGAGTACCGTGGCATGGTCTCAGCCACCGGTTCGGCCGGCACGATCGCCAGTGGTGATTACCTCAAACAAGTATGGCCGAATAGCTTTATTACTGCTTCTGAAGCTGTGCAATGCCCGACCCTGTATAACAACGGGTTTGGCGCACACCGTATCGAAGGCATTGGTGACAAACACGTTCCATGGATTCACAATGCACGAAATACAGATCTTTTGGTGGCCATTGATGATAACGCAGTGGTTAACCTGGCACGGTTGTTCAATGAACCTGTAGGACAGGCGCATCTGGTCAAATCTGGCGTCCCGGTTGAAATTGTTGAAAACCTGGACTTGTTAGGCTTCTCTGGTATTTCTAATGTCCTTTCAGCGATCAAAGTTGCCAAATACCATGAACTGACTGAGAATGATATTGTTGTCACCGTCCTAACCGACTCAATGGAGCTTTACAATAGCCGTCTGGTTGAAATGCATGAGGAAATGGGCGAATACACCGAGAAAGACGCCGCGGCTGATGACGCCCGTTGGCTGAAGGGTGTTGCCACCGATTATCTGGAAGATCTGACCTATATGGGCCAGAAACGTGTGCATAATCTCAAGTACTTCACCTGGGTAGAGCAGCAGGGCAAGACCTACGAAGAGATCCAGGAAATGTGGTACCAGCGTGATTTCTGGACCGAACTGCAGGCACAGCTCCCCGAGATTGATGCCAAGATCGAGGAATTCAACGCCAAGGCGGGGGTGCTGTAAGTTTATTTGAGAATAGTGAACCGTGAATTGTGAATAGGGTGCACATCTGGTGTGTGCGGCCTACAAGGAAAATCACAATCTCAATGACAGGCAGGGTGTGTTCATTTTGGGCACACCCTGTTTTTTTGTTGAGAGGCATCACTCCCCGGGTCAAACCACCTAACAGAATTGAAGTGACAGGAGATTCTATGTTAAAATAGCCGCACCATGGAAAAAACAAACCGGTTTCAAAGCTTTCTGATCATTACCTTGTGTTATATCGCGGTTGCGTTGCTGGGTATTTATATCTTCCAGGCCCTCCCGACGGCTTTGTGGCTCTCGCTCCTGATTGCGGATCTGGCAGCAACATTTTT
Source organism: Anaerolineaceae bacterium UBA6801 (assembly GCA_002452315.1). Classification (GTDB taxonomy): domain Bacteria; phylum Chloroflexota; class Anaerolineae; order Anaerolineales; family Anaerolineaceae; genus Brevifilum. The sequence goes on from DKFH01000155.1 coordinate 6,500, forward strand.
GATTTGGGTTCTGAGCCAGCTGCTCAATAATGCTTCGGTGTATGACCCCTATTGGAGCGTCCAGCCGCCCATCATCCTGGGACTCACGCTGATCTTCCTGGGAGAACCCAATTGGGGATCGATCCTGCTGGTGTTGGCGATTGCTTTTTGGGGTGCCCGGTTATCCGTCAACTGGATGATCACGTTCCATGGCTTACACGAACAAGACTGGCGTTATGACCTGCTGCAAGAAAAGAGCGGGCGATTTTTTGCGTTGGTTAACCTGCTGGGCATCCAGGTCATGCCCACGCTGATCGTTTACGCGTGCCTGCTGCCGGGTTTCTTTTACTTGGTGCGCGGGGGCGGGATGAACCCTGGCGTTGTTACGGGCTTGATGCTGATCGTGGGCGGCGCGCTGCTGGAATTGGTGGCCGACCACCAGATGCAAACCTTTCGCCGCCAGCGGCAGGACCGCTCAGAATTGTTGCGCGGCGGCGTTTGGCGCCATTCACTATTCACCATTCACCATCAATGATAAAATTTTCTTAACCATCCCATGCAAAGGGGAGACCATGAACGCCTTCCTGCCTGAAACCGCTTTGATTTTGGTGGCCATCCTGCCCAGCCAGCGGGATTTTGACATTGCGCGGCTGTTTGGCTGGTACCGCATCCCCCTGAAGAACGCGCCCAAGGTCATCTCGGTGGACTACCTGGCCTTTTACCAGACGAAATCCTTTGGGGATGCGCAGCGCTGGCAGATTGCGTATGTGGCTGAGATCCTCGGCCATGAGCTGACCCGCCGGCGTGACCTGCTGCGTGATGAGCCAGATCATCCCCGGGCCCACGAGGAGTACTTCAAGCTGCAGATCGGCCCCCTGCAGCGACTGGCACAGCCCATCCCCGCCGGGGATTGGAAGCGGATCACCTTTTTTTACACCACGGGAGAGATGTTCCAGGGCGCCCAGACGATCAACGACCTGGTGGTTAAGTCCCAGGATGCGCGCGAGGTACTCTGGCACACGTTGCGCGAGCGCGCCCTCAGGGCGCATGAATACCGGGCCCAGGAGCTGCCTGAGTCCCTGCTCGACCCGGCCATCCTGGCGCTTTTGGGGAAAATGACCAGCGGTTAGTTTCTCTCACCTTCAGGATTTTAAAATCAAAACCGGCCAGTTTGCGGAAACCTGGCCGGAATTTTGTTTTAGAGATGCCCTAAGGCTACAGGGGTTGGACGTCTACAGCTTGCAGGCCTTTGGGGCCTTGTTCCACGGAGAATTCAACCTGTTGTTCTTCACGCAAGGATTTGAAGCCTGACCCCAGGATTGCAGTATGATGAACGAATACGTCATCGCCTGCTTCACGAGCGATAAAACCATAACCTTTTGCGTCGTTGAACCATTTTACGGTTCCAATTTCTTTTTCTGCCATTCTAAACATTTCCTTTGTGTGTTACTAAAAAGTGTTAATGTGTAAGTCGTTTTCTCGGTTAGCAACAAAAAACCGGCCAGTCTCCGCAAGTCTGGACGGTTGTTACCTTTACCAAAACTGACTTAACTTCAAGCTGGATCATACCACATAGAAATATTAAGTCAATATAGAATTCGAAAGTGTTGAATATTACTCTGATTCGGTCTCGCATTAGCCCGCTCCTTTATAAAAAGTGGGTAAGATGAATACGAAGGCCGGTTTTCCTTTTGTGCGTGGGGTCATTATAATCCGATCCGTTGGGTTATTTGTACAATTGGTGCTGTTTGATTGATAATCTGTTAAAATAAAACGTGCAGACACCGACTATCAATATGAGTATCTGGAGTGAAAACGATGGCGAAAATCATTAAAAACGGTACTTTAATTACCGTCAGTGAGACTTTTAAGGCGGATATCCTGATCGAGGGCGAACAGATCAGCCTGATCGGGCAGGCCCTGACCCACCCCAACGCTGAGGTGATTGATGCGGACGGTTTACTGGTGCTGCCCGGCGGTGTTGACCCGCATGTTCACCTGGACCTGCCCATGTTCAACACGATCTCCTCGGATGATCACTACACGGGTGGTAAGGCGGCCGCCTTTGGCGGCACCACCACGGTGATTGACTTTGTACCCCAGGATGAGGGCACGCTGGCGGAGAATATTGACCGCTGGCGGGCCAAAGCAGACCCGAAGGCATCCGTTGATTATGGCTTTCACATGAACATCACCCGTTTTGACCAGGATGTGGCCAAGGAAATCTTCTCGCTGCCCGACCTGGGGATTACCAGCCTGAAGGTGTTTACCGCCTATAATAACCGCTTGCGCCTTTCGGATGGGGAAATCTTCCGGGTGATGCGCCTGGCCCATGCCGCCGGCATCCTGACCCTGGTGCACGCGGAGAATGGCGACATCATCGATATCCTGGTGGATGAGGCCCTGGCCGCGGGGAATACCGACCCCTTTTTCCATGCCAAGACCCGGCCAGCCTGGGGGACGGTTGAAGCCTCACTGCGCGCGGCTGCGCTGGCTGCCCAGGCCGGGGATGCTCCGCTTTACCTGGTGCACATGAACACTGGCGGCGAGGTGGATCAGCTGGCCTATGCCCGGGCGCATGGTCTGAAGATGATGGGAGAAACGTGCCCGCAGTACCTGTTCTTCACCGAGGATGACCTGCGCCGAGAAGATGGCGCGAAATGGATTTGTTCGCCGCCCATGCGTAAGCCTGCTGATAATGCCAGGCTGTGGGAGGGTGTTGAGGATCGGATCATCCAGGTGATGGCCACGGACCATTGTCCATTCTTCTATGATGGCACCACCCCCATTATGTATGAGGGTGAGC
>DKFH01000158.1 GCA_002452315.1 Anaerolineaceae bacterium UBA6801
TGGCCTCGATGTGCTTGAAGGTCGCTGGGGCGCTGTCTAAGTAGAAGTCAGGGTAAACTTTGGTGCAGATGGTGGCATGCGGGCACACAAAGGCGCATTTGCCGCACTGGATGCACAGATCCTCATCCCACACCGGGATCTCCAAAGCCACATTGCGTTTCTCCCATTGGGTGGTAGCGGTGGGGAAGGTGCCATCCACCGGCATCTCGCTTACCTTTACGTTATCGCCGTCACGATCGATGATCTTGCCCAGCACCTGGCGCACATATTCGGGCGCTTCTTCGGGCACAGGGGGTTTCATGGCGATCGTGCTGGTTACCTTTTCGGGTATCTCGACCTTAAACAGGTTTTCCAGCGCATGATCCACAGCCGCAAAGTTCTGTTGGACAACCGCATTGCCACGTTTGCCGTAGGTCTTCTTGATCGACTTCTTGATCTCATCAATGGCCTGGTCCTTGGGGAGGATGCCGCTGATGGCGAAGAAACAGGTCTGCATGATGGTGTTGATGCGCTGCCCCATATTGGTCTGGTTGGCCACTTCGTAGGCATCGATGATATAGAATTGCAAATCTTTTTTGATCAGCGCTTCCTGCACCTTGGCCGGCAGGTGATCCCAGATCTCATCTTGCCCGTAAATGCTGTTGAGCAGGAAAATGCCTTTCGGTCGGGCATATTTGAGCATGTCAAACTTCTCAAGGAAATTAAATTGGTGACAGGCCACAAAATTGGCTTCGTTTTCCGAGATCAAATAAGGTGACCGGATAGGGCTGGGTCCAAAACGGAGGTGCGAGACCGTCACTGCGCCAGATTTCTTCGAGTCATATTGGAAATAGCCCTGGGCGAAATTATCCGTCTCCTCACCGATGATCTTGATCGAGTTCTTNNTCTGCACCCAGGCCGAAGAACATGGCCTGGATTACATCATTGCCCAAAACCTCGAAGGACGGATCCCAATCCAGGTTGGAGTTGGTGACGTCATCAATAATGCCAACGGTAAAGTGATTTTTAGGCGTTTCTTTGCCCAATTCATCAAACACGCCTTTAACCATAGCGGGGGTAAATTCCTTGGATGAAAGCCCGTAGCGTCCGCCAATGACCTTGGGCATGGCGTCAAAGGGTGCCAGGCCGAGTTCCAAACCCTCCTTGAGGGCATTGACCACATCCAGGTAGAGGGGCTCGCCGCCTGCGCCCGGTTCCTTGGTGCGGTCTAGCACCGCAATCGCTTTAACCGTGCCGGGGAGCGCTTCCATCAGATGTTGCGTGGAGAAGGGCCGATACAGCCTGACAGCCACCACACCAACTTTTTCACCCTCTGCGACCAGTGCTTTGGCGGTCTCTTCCGCCGTTTCCACACCAGAAGCCATCAGCACGACCACTTTTTCGGCGTCGGGGGCGCCAACGTAATCAAAGAGATGGTAAGAACGGCCCACCTGCTCGGCAAACTGGTCCATCACATCCTGGACAATCTCGGGTGTTTGGTTATAGAACGGGTTCACCGTCTCACGTCCCTGGAAGAATACATCCGGGTTCTGAGCGGTGCCGCGTACTACCGGATGATCCGGGGAGAGGGCTCGTGCGCGGTGCTGGGCAACCAGGTCATCATCAATCAGCGCCCGCAAATCATCCTCATCCAGGCGCTCAATCTTGGCAATCTCATGCGAGCTACGGAAACCATCGAAGAAGTGCAGGAATGGCACCCGGCTGCGCAGGGTCGCCGCCTGGGCAATCAGCGTCATGTCCTGTGCCTGCTGTACCGATTCACTGGCCAGTAGGGCAAAACCGGTTGACCGCACCGCGGTGACATCAGTATGATCACCAAAAATGGACAGCGCCTGTGCAGCAATTGAACGAGCGCTCACATTAAACACCGTTGAGGTCAGCTCACCGGCGATCTTATACATGTTGGGGATCATCAAGAGCAATCCCTGTGAAGCGGTGAATGTGGTGGTTAGCCCACCCGCTTGCAGTGCACCGTGCACAGCCCCCGCCGCGCCGCCCTCGGCTTGCATTTCGGTCACATCCGGGACCGTGCCCCAGATGTTGGTGATACCCTGGGCAGCCCATTCATCTGCATATTCACCCATCGGGGACGAAGGGGTAATCGGGTAAATAGCAATGATCTCATTTAACCGGTAAGCCACCCAAGCCGTTGCTTCATTGGCATCCGTCATTACCATATGGCGTTTCATGAACAATACTCCTTTATAATTGTTTATTTTTGATCTTTATCGGTAATAATAACCGGGATAATCCCAGCCTTGTTCAGCGATCCTTACGTGATCCTGGTTTAATCCAATCGTTAAGTATAACCTGATTTTGTGGATATTCGATGTAATTTCCCTCACTTTTGGCAATGCAACCTGTCATATTTGCAATTTAATATTTCAGATCTCAATGTGAATATGGGCATCCCACCCCGGCAAGAAAGGCTAGAAATTAAACCCCCGGTTTTAAGTACGGCATAGCCAAAAAGAGGGCTGCCAGGGTTTTCCCATCCTCGATTTCCCCGGCGAGGGCTTTTTGATAAGCGGTTTCCACCGACATCGTAACTAGGTTCAGGAATTCATCATCATCCGGCTCCAAAGGCGAGGAAAACAATCCTCTCGCCAAGAAGATGGTCATGTATTCATCTGTGTAACCCGGAGCCAGGAAAAAGCCGCCCAGGGAGATGATCTCGCGCGCATCCATCCCAATCTCTTCGCGGATCTCGCGTCGGGCGCTTTCCAGCGGATCCTCGCCTTCCTCCAGCACACCAGCAGGCAGCTCAAGCAGCAAAGCGTCGGCGCCGACCCGATGCTGGGTGACAAAATAAACCTGACCATTGGAATCAACAGGAACGACGGTGACCGAATCACCGTGCTCAACCAGGTCATAGCCGCGTTCACGGCCGTTTGGCAAGCGGACATACACTTTGGCCACATCAAAGATCGGTCCCGAATATAACGTCTCTCGGTAAAGCGGTTGATGGGTCATCATGCTCCTTTGGCAGCCTTTTGCTAAACGATTATTGATCAATGGACAGAAAAAGCACTGCGCTTATGCTGAACACAAACGCAGCGTTTCAATTTTTGTAATTAGTTAGTCAAACACAAGCCTAACAACGATCAGGGGATGCGCAGGGTCTGGCCTGCAGACAGTTGGTAGGGCTCTTCCAGCTGGTTGACGGCGATGATCGCCTCCGGGGAGACATCGCCGTAATAACAGGCAATGCTGTAAACCGTTTCACCCGCCAGGACGGTATGCGTCGTGGGGTGAGGGTTACGGACCCTGCCTTCACCTTCCCAGGTTCCCGTTTGAGGGATCTGCAAGACGGTGCCCGGCGGAAGCAGATTGTTGGCCCCCAAATTGTTCAGGCTGATCAGGGCTGAGGGGTCCAGGTTGAAGCGGCGGGCAATGCAGTAGGGGTATTCACCCTCCTGCAGGGTGTACTGCGCAGGGCGGGTCACCGTGGGCACTATAATTGTAGGTGTAGGGGTGGGGGTGGGTTCCGCAAAGAAGTCTTCAAATGGCTCTTCTGTCTCCTGTGGGCCGCCAGGTTCCTCGGTCTCATCGAGAGGGGGAAATTCGCCGCTGATCTCATCCTGCGGATCGGTGACAATGACGATCGGGGTAGTCATCAGCGCATCGTCCGGAACCTCAGGTGCTTGTGATGCGGGCAATTTACACCCGGACAGTACCAAAGCAAAGACGATAGTACTTATTAGAACACAAACCATCTTTTTTCGCATGGGAATCTCTCCTGCTCAGATATGTGTGATTTGATTAGATAATAATTATCTGAATATTCTGTTAATACGATAGTAGCATAAACCGTTTTAAGCGTCAAGCGCCGAAATCAAAATAACCGCATTTTCACACCAAAGAGAGATAATTATTGGCTCTTCATCCGGGCGTGGCTGGTACAGTCACACACCACCTGTGAGGTTTGCTCATGGCCAGCCTGATAAATTCATACCCGAAAAACTACCCACCACCGACACCTTCCAAGTAAATAGGGTCCACTTAAAACCGTGGCCTTTATCTGACCTTGTCTCCCAGAGTACAATCAAATTAATACAATTTGTTAAGAATTGTCTTACGTTTAGCGGTTAAGATAATGCCGAAAGGATAAGGCTATGAAAAGAAATTCATTTAAGATTTGGCTTGTGATCAGCGTACTTTTACTGGCGACCCTGGCGTGCGCCATCCCTGGGCTGACCAGCTCATTTTCTTTTACACCTGAAACTGAAATCCAGGTAACTGAAACCGTGACAGAATCGGAAGGGGAGCTAGAGGAACTGCCGATACCGGCGGAACCCCCTGCCACGTTTTTGGTTCCTGACGCGGTCCTGCTTCAGGATGGGTTGGTGCAGCTTTATGAGAATGTCAGCCCGGGTGTGGTCTCCATCCAGGTGTACTCCGATTTAGGCCCCGGCCTTGGCTCGGGCTTTGTCATCGATCGCGAGGGCCACATCGTGACCAATTACCACGTTGTGGAGGTGGCCCGAGAGGTTGAAGTCCACTTCCAGAACGGGCTAAAAGTGTATGGTGAGGTCCTGGGTGTTGATTTGGATTCAGACCTGGCCGTGATCAAAGTGGATGTCGACCCAGA
>DKFH01000134.1:0-6290 GCA_002452315.1 Anaerolineaceae bacterium UBA6801
GGATACGGCACCACCACCTTCAGCCCGCTCTCAGGCGGATTGCTGACTGGTAAGTACAACCAGGGTCAGATCCCGGCAGGCAGCCGGGCAGACCTGAAGGACTTTAACTGGATGAAAAAGCACGTCCAGAACGAAGCGAAACTGGCCATAACCCGGCAATTAGCCCAGGTTGCCGATGACCTCGGCGTCAGCCTGGCCCAGATGTCCCTGGCGTGGTTGCTGAAGAACCCCAACGTCAGCACGGTCATCACCGGTGCCAGTAAGGTCTCGCAGGTTGAAGAAAACATGAAAGCTGTGGAAATTAAGGATCAGCTCACGGATGACGTCATGGCGCGCATCGATGAAATTATCACCGATGTTGAGTTCTAAACGCTAAACGCTACACAGTTTTGATCACGATCTAAGGCTGACCGGCAATGACGGTCAGCCTTTTTGGTTAGGTTTTTTCTTGGCCGACCCTTTCAGAGCCCGCCTGCTATGTTTTCACGCAAAATCAGGTTAAAATTAATCCGTTCAATGCAGCTCATTAGCATAAAGGACCCAACATGCCCCCACTTCTTTACTTAATTGATGGCCATGGCCTGGCTTACCGGGCGTATTACGCCCTGACTGCAGGCGGCACCCGCACCAACGCCTTTCAGACCAGCAGCGGTGAGCCAACGGCTGGCGTTTACGGTTTTACCAGCATCCTCCTGCGCATCTTCCAGCAGGAAAGCCCCGACTACCTGGCGGTGGTCTTTGATAAGGGCAAATCCTTCCGCCACAAAATCTATGAGGACTATAAAGGCACCCGCGCCAAGATGCCGGACGATCTGCGGGGACAGGTGGAGCGCATGCGGGAGATTGTGGACGCCTTCAATATCCCACGCCTGGAGCTGGAGAACTACGAGGCGGATGATGTGCTGGGCAGCGTGGCGCGCTGGGCCGCAGAGGAGCAGGGCCTGGGCGTCAAGATCATCACCGGTGATAAGGACCTCCTGCAGCTGGTCACCGAGCGCGTGGTGGTCAGCCTGGCGGGCAGCAAGCTCTCTGACGCCAAAGACTTTTTCCCCGACGATGTGGTGGACAAGCTAGGCGTACCGCCTGAGAAGGTGGTTGATTTCAAGGCCCTGTGCGGCGACCCCTCCGACAACATCCCCGGCGTGAAGGGCATTGGCGAGAAGACGGCGGTGAAACTGCTGGAGGAATACGGATCGCTGGAGGGCATCTATGAACACCTGGACGAGATCAGCGGCCGGGCCAAAACTGCCCTGGAGGGCGGGAAGGAATCTGCCTTTATGAGCCGCGAGCTGGCCAGGATCGTCACCGACCTGGACATGCAGCTCGATCTGGACCAGGCGCGCATCGACCGCTTTAACCCCAAAGCGGTGGAGAACCTGTTCCGCGAGCTGGAATTCCGCAGCCTGACCGAGCAGCTCAACGCCCTGGTGGGGAAAATGCACCCTGAGATGCCCCAGGGCAGGCAAATGGACTTGTTCCAACCTGCCAGTGAGGTACACGCGGTGGATAAAGCCCCTGGGTCGATTAAGACCACCATCGTGGACACGTCCCAAGCCCTCAAGGTGCTGGTGGAGGCCCTCAGTGAAGCGAGTCTGATCGCCTTTGATACCGAAACAACGGACACCGATGCGATGCGGGCTGACCTGGTGGGTATTTCGCTGGCGGTTGACCCCGACCACGGCTATTACATCCCCGTGGGGCATGATGCGGGTGAGCAGCTCACCGTGGACGAGGTATTTAAAGCCCTGTCTGGCCCGCTGACGGACCCCAAAATCGGCAAGGCCGGCCATAACTTGAAATATGATTATTTGGTCCTCAAGCGAGCCGGGCTGGCGGTGGCGCCCCTGACCTTCGATACCATGATCGCCGAGTGGCTGATCAACCCGTCTTCACGCAACCTGGGGTTGAAGCACCTGGCCTGGGTGCGCCTGGGCTACGAGATGACGCAAATTGAAGAGCTGATCGGCAAAGGCCGTGGGCAGAAGACCATGAACCAGGTGCCAATTAATGAAGCGGCGGGTTATGCTGCGGCGGATGCAGCCATCTGCCTGCGCTTGATCCCCCAGCTTGAAGAAGAGCTGCATAGCCACAATGCCTACGAACTGTTCGAAACCATGGAGATGCCGCTGGTGCCGGTGCTGGCTGAGATGGAAGCAACCGGCATCATGCTGGATGTGGACTTCTTCGCGGCTTTTTCCCAAGAGCTGGAGGGGAAGCTGGCTGAAATTGAGGCTAAGATTTACCAGGAAGTGGGTTACGAGTTCAATCTAAACTCCACGCAGCAGCTTTCCGAAGCCCTGTTTGATAAGCTTGGGCTGGAGCCGCCCGACCGGGCGCGCAAAACAGCGTCTGGCTATTATTCCACAGCCGCTGGTGTGCTGGAGGCGATGACCAGGCAGCATCCGGTGGTGGAATGGGTGCTGGACTACCGCGAGCTGGAAAAATTGCGTTCCACTTATGTGGACGCCCTGCCCCAGCAGATCAACCCGGTCACAGGGCGGGTGCACACCTCCCTCAACCAGACAGGCACTGTCACTGGGCGGATCGCATCCTCCAACCCCAACCTTCAGAACATCCCCATCCGCACGGAGATCGGCCGCCGGGTGCGCAATGGCTTTATCGCCCAGCCGGGCTGGCAGCTGATGGCGGTGGATTATTCGCAAATTGAGCTGCGTATTGTAGCCCACATGGCGGAGGATCAAGCCATGCTGGCGGCTTTCAGGGCGGGGCAGGACATTCACGCCACCACCGCGGCTGCCGTGCACGGGGTGGACCTGTCAGAGGTCACCCCCGAGATGCGCCGGCATGCCAAAGCGATCAACTTTGGCCTGATCTACGGTATGAGCGCCTACGGGCTGACCAACGCCACCGACCTGACCCTGGCCGAGGCGGAGAACTTTATCGACACCTATTTCAAGAAATTCCCGGGAGTCAAGGGCTACCTGGACAGCATTCGCCAGCAGGCTGCCGAGCAGGGCTACGTGGAGACGCTGCTGGGCCGCCGGCGGTACTTCCCCAACCTCAAGCAGGGTGCGCCCCACAACATCCGCCAGCGGGAAGAGCGCGAGGCGATCAACGCACCCATCCAGGGCACGGCCGCCGATATCATCAAAATTGCCATGCTGCGGTTGCCTGGCGCGCTTAAGCAAGCCGGCCTGGCGGCCAGGATGCTGCTGCAGGTGCATGACGAGCTGATTTTCGAAGTCCCTGAGGAAGCGCTTAAGGACACCGCCGAGTTGGTGCAGGAGGTGATGGAGAATGCCTTTTCGCTGGCGATCCCCATCAGCACGGAGGCCAAGGTTGGCAAAAGCTGGGGGACGCTGGAGAAGATCTGAGTAAAGGGCTCAGTTGTGAAGATGCCGGTGATGCAGGTCTGGCCAATGGGGGTGGTTGTGGGTTAACGGGACATGCTCATGTTCGTGGTTGTGCCGTAATGTTTCGGTTTCGAGTTCTGCATGCTCGTGTGCATGGTGTCCGCTGGGGTGTTCATGCATATGTATATGCACCAGGGGGTGATGCTGGTGTTCGTGGCTATGGCTTTCTTTGAACAAGAGGTACACGGACCCCAAAAAAAGGATAAACGCCCCCAACTGGACAAACGACAAACGCTCACCCAGGAAAAATGCCAGTAAGATACCAAAAAATGGTGCGCTGGAAAAGATCAGCTGGGAGCGGGTGGCGCCCAGGCGCTGCGCTGAGGTGAGATAAAACAAAATCGATAACCCATACGAAATGGCACCCAGGGTTAAGGCACCTAAAATATGTACGGGGGCGCCGGTGAAAGACCCCATCAGCAGACCTATAACGGTGTTCACGCTGCCTGCGACGATACCCTTCCAAAAGGTGATTTGGGCGGGCGTGATACCATCGATCAGCGCGGAGAGATGGTTATCCACCCCCCAGCTGATGCAGGCCAGGGCTACCAATCCGCCTGCGAGAAAACCGGCCTGGCCGCCTTCCCAGGCCAAGAGGGTGGCTGCAGCCAAGACGCCTAAGCTGGCCAACCAGCCCTTGGGGGTCAGATGGTCTTTGAAGAACAGATACCCAATCGCGGCGGTGGCCACCATCTCCAAATTAAGCCACAGGGATACCGAGCCGGCCGCAGCCAACCGTAACCCGGCCAGTAACAAAACCGGCCCCAGCATGCCGCCGAAGAAGATCGCACCGGAAAGCTTGATGAGATCCCGCCGCCGGATTTGCCACGGCCATTGAAAGGCCTTCTCCTTCAGTAGAATTAAGCTGACGCCTATGGCCGCGCCCAAGTATAAAAGCCCCGCCATTAAAAAATCATTCATAAAGGCCAGCAGGGGTTTTCCCAGGGGTGCGGCAGCCCCGAACAATAAGGCCGCCAGGAAGGCGGTGATAAAGCTGGTTTTATTGTGTGAGTCCATCCCAGGATTATACTTGATGAGCCTGTTGTTGAAGGTTTTTCCCCCGCTGAATTACCAAATTTTGGCTACACCAGCACACTGGCGTGCCCATAGAGCTGCTCGCGCAAGGTTAAAATTTGGCGCCGGAAGCGGTCATCCGTTTCCATCAGGTCGTTGACCTTTTCGCAGGCGTAGATCACCGTGGTGTGATCGCGGCCGCCCACGAATTCGCCAATTTGGGGCAGGGATACGCCCCCTTCCTCGCGCAGCAGGTACATGGCCACCTGGCGCGGCAGCGCCACCTCGCGGGTGCGTTCGCGGCCCAACAGTCGCTCGTTGGAGATACCAAAGGCAGCCGAGACGGCCTTTAACACATCCTCGGGTTTCAGGTCGGCCCCCTGGGGCAAGAAATCTGCCAGCGCTTGCACGGCCAGTTCGAGCGTGAGCGGGATGCCGCTCAGGTCTGAATAGGCCAACACCCGGTTGAGCGCGCCTTCCAGCTCGCGGATATTGGATTGCACCTTGCGGGCGATCATCTCCAGAATATCGGCCTGGACATCGCGCCCGGCACGTTCGGCTTTTGTGCGCAGGATGGCCAGGCGGGTCTCGACATCGGGCGGCTGGATATCGGCTGTCAGGCCCCATTCAAAGCGGGAGCGCAGGCGCTCTTCCAGCGTTGAGAGGGCTTTAGGCGAGCGATCCGATGAGATCACCAGCTGTTTGTTTTGCCCGTGCAAGGTATTGAAGGTATGGAAGAATTCTTCTTGCGTGGATTCTTTGCCGGCGATGAACTGGATATCGTCAATCAGCAGTACATCCACCTGGCGGTATTTCTCCCTGAAGGCGGCCGTGGTGTGGGTGCGGATGGCATTAATCAGGTCGTTGGTGAATTCCTCGGAGGAGACATACAAAACGTTCAGCCCGTACGGCTGGCAGGCGTTGCCGATGGCGTGCAGCAGGTGGGTTTTGCCCAGACCCACGCCCCCATACAGGAACAGGGGGTTATAGGCCCGCGCCGGGCTTTCGGCCACTGCCATACAGGCAGCATGGGCCAGGCGGTTGTCGGCGCCAACCACAAAATTATCAAACCGGTAGCGTCCGTTGATGGTGGGGTTTTCCTGCAGCTCCTGTTGGGGGGCAGGTTGATGGGGGGACGCTGCCATAGCGGCCGCAGGAGAAGATTGCGTTGGATTCCACACCTTAAAGTGGGTGGTGACCGGATGGCCTAACATGCCCGTCAGCATTCTGGCAATGGTGGCGCTCAATCGGTCTTCCAGCCAGTCCCGGGCATAAGCATTCTTGACACCAATTTCGAAGCGATGCGTTAGTTCATCATAGCCTAAAAATGTGGCACTGCTTACCCAGGTGTCAAAAGCGGCCTTTGACATCTCAAGCTGAAGCTGACCTAGCGTGGCCTGCCAGGCATGTTCTGCATTCATTAATTATTCCTCTCCGGCGCACGACAGTAATGATTTGTAGACTTGCGCTTGCGTACTGTTAAAAAACGCCACTGTTGTCACGCGTTCAGTGGCAGAAAATTTTCCACTTGCTATTTATTCATCCCAACTGGTCGAGGTCACTGCTCTCCCGCTCGTTTGGCTGGTTACTCTTATTCTAACTGAGAATAACACGACTCTCAATCAATTCGGGTCTGATTTTGCTAAAAAAACCCGAATCTTTAAGGCACCCTAATCTTAAAAAATATGATTTATTTGATAAGTATTAAACCGACCGAATAGGCCCCCCCTAGTGGTGGGTGTGTTGTTTACGACCCCAATATATAGGGTATCCAGCTTAAAAAACGCGCATGTCCCCCACAGATAGGGGTGCTTAAAAAATTATCTCTGTGGAAAATGCTCATTTGTTCGAAATTGAGACGCGCAAATTGGAATCAGGCGTTTTTATCCGCAATCATCATCC
>DKFH01000134.1:6314-7640 GCA_002452315.1 Anaerolineaceae bacterium UBA6801
CTGGCGAAATACAGTCCGTTGATGGGCGTGCGGATGGCGGGGATATTTTGTGAGTGGTTTACCAGCGGCACCGGTTGGGCATATTTTGTGCGGGAGAGCCAGGTGCGGTTGACCCAGGCCGGATCGAAATCCGGGTTGAACCGTTTAAGCTGGGGGATGAATTTGGCTTCCAGCTCGGCGTGCGAAAGCTGGAAATATTCATGATCGGTGGGCAGGTAATCGCCGACGTAAACGATGTGATCGCCGCCGAAATATTCCGGCGAGAGGTAATTGGTATGTTCCACCAGCGAAAGGTAAGGGAACCCGGCATTCTTGGGCAGGTTAAACCAGTAGTAGCCTTCCTTGGAGAGCTGTTGCTTGAGAGAAAAGACCATCACCACCGCACCCATGCTCTTGAGCGAAAGCAGTCCTTCCAGGTAGGCCTGGGGTAAGTCCGGGGCCAGCCGCGCCAGCAACCCTGGCGAGGTGGTGACCAAGGCCTGGTCAAACGCCTGGTCAGCCTCGCCCGCCACGGTGAGAGTCACCCCGCCTTCCGGCGCGGGTGTGATCGCCTCGACGCGTGCGCTGAGCTTGATCTCAACCCCCATCGTCCGCAGGCGTTCGGCCAGCAGGTCACTGAAGGCCTGGAAACCACCCTCGAAGGTGCCCAGGCGGGTGGTGCGGGCGTGCAGGCGCGCCCATAGCCAGGCCATGTTGACCACTTTGGCATATTCCTCGCCAAATTTGCCGATCATCAAGGGCTCCCACATCGATTCGTAGACCTGATCACCAGCCCACTTGCGCATCCACGCATCCACCGTGGTTTTCTCCATGGGTTTCCAGTTCTTGGTCAGCCGTAGATACAGGCCCACCAGGCCGAAACGAAGCTTGTTGATGCCCCAACCCAGGCCCGGATAGCGCAGGGCGGCTATGACCGAATCAAAGGGATAGAATTTGCCCTTGTGGTACATCACCGTCAGCGGGCGGGGAAAGTGCACCTTATCTGACCAGCCCAGCTCGTCAATCAGGCCCAGGATATGGTGATCGGATTGGAACCAGTGGTGATAATAGCGTTCTACGCTCCACGCCCAGTGAGGTTGTTTGAAGCCCGCGGCCAGGCCACCGACGGTCTCGGCGGCCTCAAACAGGGTCACCTGCTTGCCGGCGCGTACCAGGTCATAGGCGGCTGAAAGTCCGCCGATCCCCGCACCAATCACTGCCACCTGCGCCTTTTCAGCTTGCATTGTCTTCACCTTTCATCTCTAAGGGCTGATCTACAACAGCCTGGGCTTCGATTTCCTGGATATCCAGGGTCCATTTCAGACCCTCACGGATGAAGAAGAAAGC
>DKFH01000172.1:0-3662 GCA_002452315.1 Anaerolineaceae bacterium UBA6801
TGGTTTCAGATGAAGTTTTGTTTGGTTTTTTTGACCAACACCCTCAAAACGATTCTTGCGGTACCGATAATGAATCAAACTCCCTTCAAACCCAGAAAGCCTGCCAATGGGGATGTTCCTGCCCCTTTTTAGAATTAATTACGATACGAAAGATCTTGGCCCCGAAGCACCTCCGCGGGCCCCCGCGAATGGGGTCCGTAAGGCCCCCATCTGGGCTTTTTTCGCATCCCAGCAAATGCCCAAGTGAACCCTGGATGTAAACCTCTTGAGGCTGCCAGCATGTGCAGACAGCCTCATCAGGTTGTGTTATTTCTTTCTGAATAGTCTTTCCAACGTCTTATCAGTTATCCACGTCCAGGGTGAAGGTTTCGCTCAGCTCCCCGCTGCGCACGGTATACTCACCCGCCGCCAAGCCCGCCACATCCAGGGGAACTGTCTCATAAAAGGGCACAAGTGCCATCGTGCAGGCCACATCGCCGCTAGGGCGCTGTGTCTGAACGTACACAGTAAAGATGTTCCCATCCCTCACCGCCCGCACCTCTCGGATGGTTGTACACCCATCAGGCAGGTAACCCGAGAGGGCTACGTTGACCTGGACGGGGTAGGATTCCATCACCAGGACAGACAGGTTTTCAACCACGGCTGCCCCGCCGATCACCCCATCCTGGCTGCCAATGATCGGCTCCATCTGCAAGACGTTATCCACATCCAGTGTGAACTTCGCCTGCTGGTCCTGTGCAATCACGGTGTAGGTACCTGCATCCAGGCCCTCGATGTCCAGCGTCACAGCCTCATCGAAGGGCACCAGGGCCTCCGTGCACATCACATCACCAGCCGGCCGGCGGGTGATCAGGGTCAGGACGAATTCCATCCCCTGCCGCTCAACGTCGATCTCAACCAGTTCCAAACATCCATCCGATAAATAGCCCGAGACCATGGCACGTGCTTGCAGCGGGAAGGATTCCATGATCAAAACTTGCACGGATTCAACCACGGCTTCCTGTCCGTACACAAAGTCCTCTCCAACCGGGTCTGCAGGCTGACAGGCAGAAAGCAGCAGGCTGGCGAACAGGACAAATATCAGGATCATTTTTGTTTTCTTCATGTTCTTCGTTCCTTTCTTCTCTTCTTGCTCACTTCTTATAGCTTTAACGTCGGGCGCCTGTGTTTTGTTCCAATCCCCCTTGCAAGCATCTGGTAAACCCCAAAAGCCGGCCAATTCGCCCCTGGCGCAGGGAACCGCAATAAAAAGCCCCCGGATCGGCAAACCGGGGGCATATTTTGAATATGAACACCGAACCAATTTTAAGGATGCAAATACTCGTAACGGGCTTTGAGGGTATGCGTAATATAGTTCTGCCACAAGTTGATCATTTCCTGCGTTTTATAATCATGGGTCGAAAAGGTCTGCCAGATCATGCGCCCGTCCATACATTCGGCAATCAAACCATAAGATGTCATTTCTTTTGGCTGGGTGCCGCCCAACAGGCTTGCCCCAGAGCCCGGATTAAGCTTGAGCAAATCCCCCACATCCCCAACCCACATCACATCATAAGGAATCAGCATACTGATCAGGTTTGGCTCTGAAAACAGCGGGTGGGTGGGATCCAGCAGGTACACCAGGTAAGCGTTCAGATTGCTGTTGGTATCACGCCACCAATCGCGGTGAAAAGCAATTCCGGAACGCTGCATCACCGGCTGGATGCGGCCAGAGGAAATATTGTCGATATACCAGACCTCTAAAATAACGGCTGTGCCACGGTCAATCTGGTCAGCCAGCACATCAAAATATTCGCCTGATATGTTCTGCCGCGATTCTGCGCCGATGATGATCAGGTCCCAGGGCGTAGCTGAATTCATATTGGTCAGCAAATGACCCATGGCATCATTGACATTGGTCGTGTTTTTGCCCAAGCCCAAACCATCCACGGCATTCTGAATGACCCTTGCCTCACCAAAAGGAAACATATCGTCATACAGCAGGATATTGACGCTTTTCAGCCATTGCTCATAGGTCTCCACGGGTTCGGGCGTTGGGGGTAAGGTTGGGGCCGGCGGCTCAACCACAACCGTGGTTGGCTCCTGCGCCGGGGGCGGTTCAACCACCACAGCTTGGGTATAGGTTGGATAGGCCGTATATGTGGGCTGTAAGGGCGGTTCTGTCGCAACCAAAACCGGCTCAGCCTGCGCCAGGCGTGTTTGATCCATGGACATACTGGTCTGCTGGATCGCCAGCGCCACCCGGGTATTTTCTAATTCCTGCGAACCTGAACCGGAGGTGAGCATGTCACACGAGGTGAGCAACACCCCCAACGCCAACAGACTAATACAAAGCAACAAACGCTGTTTCATCTTAAACTCCTTACCAACCTCACCGATCTTATCCTGCCTCAATTATATACTAAATTGTCTCAATTTTTATTAATACGCAATATTATAATCACCCAAAGGTGAACCTGGCACTTGTCATGCCCCGGGAATTTCCCAAGCAAAGAAACCGTTAATTCACGGTAAAATAAACACAAGAAAAAGTCACTCGGCATGGATAAGCACTGATGAAAGACTAGAAATATAGCTACACCCATCTAGGTATGTTATTTATTATTTTCATCGGCGGCGCCATTGGCGTGTTATTATTTGTGTTTACTGAAGACCCCCTGACATTTACCATCACGGGCATTGGCCTGGTAATTGGCTTGATCATTGGTGCAGCGAAGGACCGCCAGGAGAAAACTGGCCAGGACAAATAATCTCAACTGTGCAGGCAGGTAAGGATAAAAAGGACATGATAAATTCAACTGATCAAAAGAGAATCTGGATATTTTTAGCGATTGCCTTTGGGATCTCCTGGGCAACCGCCTTGGTCATCTACCAGACCGGCGGCCTGGCCGACAGCCCCATTTTGGCCATTGGTGGTGGGCAACTCAGCCTAGCCCTGGTCCTCATGGCCACATTCTACATGTTTGGGCCTGCTGTGGCAAACATTCTCACCCGTTGGATAACCAAAGAAGGCAGACAGAACCTGCTGATGAAGCCCAATTTCGACCGGCGCCGCTGGATTTATTACGTTGCAGCCTGGGTGCTGCCGGGCGTTCTAACCATCCTGGGAATGGCGCTGTACTTCCTGGCCTTTCCGGGTAATTATGACTCTGGGCTGTCAGTCCTTAGTGAACAAATGGAACTGCTGGGCGCAGATGGGATCAGCCCCTGGGCGATTGTAGCCGCTCAGACCGTGCAGGCCATCATGGTCGCGCCGCTATTGAATGGCCTGCCCACCTTTGGCGAGGAATTCGGCTGGCGGGGCTACCTGCTGCCCAAGCTGATGCCGCTGGGCAGCCGTAAAGCCGTCCTGCTGTCTGGCGTCATCTGGGGCGTATGGCATTGGCCGATCATCCTGATGGGCTACAATTATGGGCTGGATTACTTCGGAGCGCCCTTCCTGGGACCGCTGGCCATGGTGTGGTTCACCATCGTATTCGGCGCATTGCTGGCTTGGGTGACGATCAAATCCGGCAGTGTCTGGCCGGCAGTGATCGGGCACGGCGCCCTGAATGGGATCGCCGGCCTCAGCCTGATCTTCATTGCAGGCGAGCCCAACACCGTGCTGGGCCCCACGCCCGTCGGGCTGATTGGCGGCCTCGGGTTCACCATCCTGGCGGTGA
>DKFH01000172.1:3675-4374 GCA_002452315.1 Anaerolineaceae bacterium UBA6801
AACCCTGAGAACAAGAAAACGATCAATAACCTTTTGGCCAAAATTTCCGCCAAAAGGTTATTTCTTTAAAGCGCAGAAATTTGTTACGAAAACCAGGGTGTAGATGCTTCAAAACCACGGTAAAATGTCCCCCCCAACGTTACAACGCGCTCGATAATGGATACAGCCCTAATCAGGCGTCCCAGCCCTCTTTTCCGATCAGGGGTACAAACACCACCGGGATATTGGTTTTATTCTCGAACTGGTCGCCTGCCCGCGTCCACACTTCCAGTTGCTGGTAAAAGCGGGAACCCACCGGGATCACCAGTCGCCCGTCGGGTGTCAATTGATCCAGCAGCGCCGGGGGTGCCGCTGGCGCTGCCGCAGCCACAATGATGCGGTGAAAAGGCGCGGCAGGCGGATAGCCCAGGGTGCCGTCCCCCACATGCACGTGGATGTTGTCATACCCCAGCCGCTCCAGCGTCTCCCGGGCGGTCTCAGCCAGTTCAGGGAGGCGCTCAATCGAATGCACTTGCGCTGCCAGCTCAGCCAGAATGGCGGCCTGGTAGCCGGAACCTGTGCCCACGTCCAATACGCGGTGTTCAGGCTGCACATCCAGCAGCTCGGTCATCAACGCCACGATGAACGGCTGCGAGATGGTCTGCCCTAACCCGATCCGCAACGGGCTGTCGATATAGGCATACGGGCGGGCGTCCAGCG
>DKFH01000052.1 GCA_002452315.1 Anaerolineaceae bacterium UBA6801
TTGGTCACTGCGGCGCTCAAACAAGCTGCTGCAGAAGGACGCCGAAGGCTGAAACCCCTGCTGATCAAACGGGGCATTGTTGACCTGGAAGATGTCCAAATTCAGGAGCGGGTCAAGTTTGAAAACTTGCTCAGCACATTGGCTGCATCAAGCCTGGATGATATCTACTCGGCATTGGGCGGCGGCGCCATCCTGGAGGCGGATATCGAAGAAGCACTCGAGGAAGTTGGCATTTCGAAGGAAATTTTAGGCTGGACGACGATTAACATTGTTGGTCCCAGTCATACCAATAAACCGGGCGTCCTGGCGTATTTAGCAGCCCTGGTTTCTCGGTATGGGGGAAATATCCTCAGAACGGTTAATAACACGTTCCAGGATGGCTCTTTTACCCTGCGTTGGGTCATTGAGGGCTTGGATGAAGAGAAAAAACGCGACTTGTTGCATGCTTTTCAGAATTGCGAGATTAACCTGACCAACGTGGAAATCGTTTAGGCCATCATCAATACAGCGCAAAGGGCGCTTTTTTGTTTAATTGAGGCTCTGGGTTAATGCCCAATCAAAACTATCCAGGGTGAATTGGCATCCATCGCTCGATTGTATCCACAGCAAGCCGTCGCTTTCATCCAGGATGAAGAGAGGTCCGCAGCTTGGCGGGGCTTCGATATAAGCGGATTGAATGTCCATCTGATCTGGGGCGGCCAAGCGGATGTACACCGCGCCCTGGGTACTGTGGTTCGGCGCGGAACCCGCGCCGATCTGCAGATAGCCCCTGTCCGTCACTGCCTGCCAGAGGTGGTTAATGCGTGCGCCGTAGGGCAGGCCCGGCATCTCACCGCGCTCGATGATTCCGCTGGTGAATACCGGCAGGGGAGAGTCTGCAGCTGGAAGCGGGCTGATTTGGCTTTTTTGAGCTGGCTGGCTTTGTGAGATGGCGACCCAATCTGCAATCGTTTGATAGGCATTTTGCTTTGCTTCAAGGCTGGTGCGTAAATCCGCGTTGATGGCGGGTAACTGCAGCGCTTGCTCGAGACTATCAGCAGCCTGGCGCGCTGGGTGAGGTGAAATTTCATCTTGCAGCATGTCCTGGGTGTGGGAGGCACCAGGAATTTCGCTCTGATAGATCCAGCGGATATCTGTTTTCCAGGCCAAGTCCTGTGCTGTGGCAGGGTTCTTGTTCAATTCATGGGATAATTGCCAGTAGGCCATATCAGGGGTGTTATCGATGCCATCGCAACCGCCAGACTGCTGGCAAACCTGCCATTGGGTGGACACACCGGTGAAATTCATCCGATAACCATGCTGGACGAGGCTGTAGTGACTGAGGTAAGCCCATTGTTTGGCATGCACGCCGTTGGTCAGGTAGATCAACGGGAGGGGCAGGGCGGAAGGTGAGCCATAAGACACAAACCACACATCTTCCATCGTCCAATCTTTGTAAGAGTAAGAACCGCAGCTCCAGTGAGGTTCGTCTTCATAAGGGCAGCCAGCGGCATCGCCAAAATGGAGCATGAAATTCCCGCTGACCTGGTCAAAACCCGTCACCCAGGCCCGCGACCAGGCGGCTGAGTTCCATCCGACCTCAATATCATTGGCCCCATAAAACTGGACCTGGTGGATGATGCACTGGGCAAGCGCCCATTGATTGAGGTCCCGTACCATCCCAGACCAGGCAGTACCGTGGGCGGTGCTTTTCGCCAGGGTGTCACAGAGTTCACTGGGGCCGCGGTAATTGCTGGTCCCCACACCGATCACGAGGTTGGACTGATCATCCGATCCGGTGCAGGCATAATAGCCGAGCGCGAATTGTTTGACCGCATTGCTCACATCGCTGGTGGATGCGGGGCCGTATCCGAAGCAGTTGGCACCGTAGCCGCCGCTATCGAAACACCGAGGGTAACCAAAGGCGAGCACGGCCACGCTATTTTGGGCTTCGGATGCATTTTTGTCACGTGTACCCTGCTGGCAGCCCAAGCTAAAGAGAAATTCGCTGTTGAGGGTGGTCACATAATAGCTGGTTGAAACGGGTCTGGGGTCCTGATTGAGCCACAGTGGAAAATGATAGATGTAGGATTCCTGCCCGTGGGCTGGGCGGGAAAGACTCAGGGGGCCGAAAATTTGGAGACCGGTAAAAAGGATCATGAATAGGGTTATCAGCAGGAAAATTTTAATGCGGTTTGCCATGTTAATCCTCTATCGTGTTCAATTTTGCCAGTAAAACCCAGGTACCCGTCCGGTCCGTTGCGTCGGCTGGCGCACGATCGTAATACAGGCGGAAACCGCGCATATTTTGGGTCTGGACGTCAAAGTAGTACCTGCCCACGCCCCAGGAGCCGCGCTGATTGGCAACCTGGATATGTTGTGGTTGCATGTTTTTTGCCATCCGGCCTCGCCGCGAAAAATCCACCCAGGCAGCCAGGCAGGCGGAAATGGTGAACGACTGATCCTGCCAGGTAAAACCATCCGGGCAGGGTGGCTTTTTACTGAAGGCAGGCGGTGTGGTAAAGTGGACATGGATGGATTCGGCGATGAAGTGGCGCACGGTGTGTTTTGGGGAAGTCATGAGAACAAAGCTGCTTGATAGGGTGGGCGGCGACCATCCAGCAGGATGAATTTGGCTGCGCGATTGGTGAAAATGCCCATCTGCTGGAGCACGTTAATATCTCGAATGATACCATAAGTGCGGGCTTGGAGGATCTTTTTTGCGCTAATTGGACCGATGCCAGGGATTTTTAAAAGTTGCGCATAGTCAGCGGTGTTGATCTCAACAGGCTGGTGATCGAGATGTCTTTCTGCCCAGAGGAGTTTGGGATCCTTCTCGATGTTAAGGTTGCCTGAGGAACTGAAAGGGAGCTCCTCGAAGTTAAATTGATAATCGCGCAAGAGGAAAAATGCCTGGTACAGTCGGTGCTGCCGCCAGGGGTTGGCCGGGGCGAGGTGTTCAAAGGGTGTATCAGCCACAGGCGAAAAATTCGAATAATATGCCCGGGTGATGTTGAAGTTTTGGCGCAACTGGGCGGTGGTTTGCAACAGGTCCAGGTCGGTTTCGCCGACCGCACCCACCACAAATTGGGTGCAGCTCGACGGCCAGGACTGCTTCCAGGCCAGGTAGGGTGGTTGTGAGCTGCGAATGTCCTCGATCATCTGCAGGGGCGCAAGCAGCTCTTTAAAGAAAGATTTATGGGGCGCCAATCGGTTCAGGCTGACTTCGTTGGGGCCTTCCAGGTTGATCGAGACCCGATCTGCCAGCTGCATGGACCGAAAGACCTGGTCTTTCTCAGCGCCGGGCATGATCTTGAGATGAATATATTCGCCGTAGTGGTATTTATTGCGCAGGATCTCGGCGGTGGCGATGAGCCTATCCTGTGCGCGTACGCAACCCCCAGCCAAGCCTGAGCTGAGGAATAACCCCTTGGCGACGCCTGCCTGGGTGAGCCGCACAACTGCAGTCGCCAGTTCATCAGGCGTCAGGCTGGCGCGGGGTGTATCCCTGCCCGAGCGGAAACAGCAATAGTAGCAATCGCGCTCGCAAACGGAGGTCTGCATGGTCTTGAGGAGCGGGATGGTTTGGCCGCCCGTCAGGTGTGCCTGGGTGACCGGGAACCGCGCTTTGAGCTGGTCCAGGTCATGTGGGCAATCCGGAGTCTTGTGGGGCGTACCGATATCTTCAGCGCCCTCAAAAGGTGCGTTCAGTGCGGTTAGCTTGATTTTTTCGAACACATCCATAGCAATAGTATAGAACAAATGTTTTATCTTTACAAGAGGGTTGATGAAAGGTTTGATTACATACGAAAATGACATCAGATCGGTGCTGTTATCCTGTGCACATATGTTAGAATCGGATTGAATGGTCGTATTGGTTTATAAAAGGAGGAGCGATGTGCGGACGGTTTACATTAACGGTTGACCCGGGCGAACTGCAAACTCTCCTTGACCTGGGGCCATTTCTACACGTGGTGCAGCCGCGGTATAATATCGCGCCTACACAACCTGTGCCAATTGTCAAAGATCCGGTTGAACGTTCGATCGAGCTCTACCGGTGGGGCCTGGTGCCGTTTTGGGCGGATGATATCAAGATTGGCAACCGGATGATCAACGCCCGGTCGGAGACCGCCCACGAAAAGTCCTCTTTCCGCGCAGCATTTAAATACCGGCGCTGTCTCATCTTGGCGGATGGTTTCTTTGAATGGCGTGCAGAGGCACAGGGCGGCTCGAAAACCCCGTACTTATTCAAGTTGAAGAACGACCACCCCTTTACCTTTGCCGGTTTGTACGAGCATAAGGAATTCCCGGAGGGCGGCGAATTGCACACCTGCACCATTTTGACGTGTGAGCCGAATGATCTGGTACGGGAATATCACAACCGCATGCCGGTCATGCTGGGCGCTGACGCGCGCTGGGCCTGGCTGGATCCTGAGGCGGATCAGGATACATTGCGGGGGTTGTTGACGCCTTACCCGGCAGAAGAGATAAAGTGCTTCCCGGTTTCACGGGCAGTCAATTCGCCTGAGAATGACCGGCCCGAGGTTGTGGAACCCGTGGCTTGACCCGGGCCAAAGAATTTGAGCAACGGTAGAAAATTCGTTCTTGACCGGTTTTTCAATGGATGGTAAAATTCTTTTCGCTTAATCAAGCGCCCCCATCGTCTAGGGGACCAGGACGTGGCCCTTTCAAGGCCAAAACCGGGGTTCGAATCCCCGTGGGGGCACCAGAACGATCCTTACTCAGGGTCGTTTTTTGGATAAAGTTTGTTTGAAAAGCCCTTTCAATACCATCGAGGCACAGGGGCCAAAACCGGGGCCATGGTCCCCGTGGGGGCACCAAAAAGACTCGACAACAGGGTCGTTTTTTGATTAATGAATGCACTTTGGATCCCTTCCAACCCCCATTGAGGGGAAAGGTACCAAAACCACCTTCGTCATCACTGGGTAACATGTCCTGCACGGTGAACACATCTGGTCCCCCGGGAACTTCGCTCGTTAAGCCATGCCGGCCGTAATCCATTTTGATGTGCATGTTTGGTTTACCCATGTTGAACTCGATAGAAACATCATAACATTGGATAGATGGAATCAGGGATGAATTTTCCTACCGTGCAAGGCGAATTTGACGAAGGTACGCAACCCGGTTATTATTTGCCCTCATTCGTCTATGGGGTAAAATGACGACGATATGACTGAAGCAACCCGAGCGATTTTATGACGGACTGTAAACTGATCCCTGCCAGGCGGGTCGAAACTGAATTTGTCGATCGGAATTCGCGTTTCATCACCAATGCTGCCCCAGCATTCAGCGTGGCTGAAGCCCAGGCTTTTATTGACTGTATCAGGGATAAGTATCCGGACGCGAGTCACCACGTGCCGGTTTATTTGATCGGACATGGGAGCGCCACCATTGCCCATTGCTCGGATGACGGCGAACCCGCTGGCACGGCCGGCCGGCCAGCACTGGCGGTACTCCAAGGTAGCGGGCTGGGTGATATCGTGGTGGTGATCACGCGCTACTTTGGGGGAACGAAACTGGGTACCGGCGGGCTGGTGCGGGCTTACAGCGACAGCATGCGCTTGGTATTGGAGGAAATGCCTCTGGCTAAGAAGGTGGCCACGACCACAATCATGTTTGTGGTGTCCTATGCGCTGTTTGAGCCTTCCAAGCTGATGATCAATAATTATGATGGGCTGATCATCGATCAAATTTTTGGCGCCGATGTGACCCTGACCGTCAGGCTGGTCAATAAGCATCTTGACTCTTTCAAGGAGCGCATGGTCAATTTGACCAATGGACACGTTGAGTTCATCACCATTGAAGAGCGAACCAACACCATCATGCCGTTAAGAAACAAAAAGCGTTGAGAAATCAACGCTTTATTGCTGTTATGGGGGTCGTTGCTGATCAGAGTTTTTCCTGAACTGTGTAGAACCGCTTATATAACCCATCTTGTTCGATCAAATCCTGGTGTTTTCCCTGTTCGACGATGCTGTCACCTTTCAGGACCACGATCTTATCCGCATTGCGGATGGTTGATAAGCGATGGGCGATGATGATGGTCGTGCGCCCTTGCATTAAGCGGTCCAACGCCTGCTGGATGAGGAGTTCAGTTTCGGTGTCCACAGAGGATGTGGCCTCATCGAGGATCAGGATGGGCGAATTTTTAAGGATTGCACGGGCAATTGAGATGCGCTGACGCTGACCGCCAGAAAGCTTGACGCCCCGTTCGCCGATGATGGTGTTGAACCCATCCGGGAGCTCTTTGATGAACTCATAGGCATTGGAAATTTTGGCTGCTTCAAGAATTTCCTCGTCGGTAGCCTGCGGGTTGCCGAAGAGGATGTTCTCACGCACCGTCCCATGAAAGAGGAACACATCCTGCAAGACAATGCTGATGTTTTTCCGCAAGTCCTCTACGTCTACCTCGCGAATATCAACCCCGTCTAACTTGATCGAACCGGATTTGACATCGTAAAAACGGGGGATCAGGCTGACGAGGGTGGATTTGCCGACGCCGGTTGGGCCGACCAGGGCTACGACGTGTGAGGCCGGGATTTCGAGGTTGATGTCTTTGAGCACGATTTCCTGATCGTTATAGCTGAAGGTGACATGCTCGAAGGTCAATTCCCCGTTGATTGGCTCGGATAAGGGGGTTGGTCGTTCGGGTTCTTTGACATCGGGGGATTCTGTTAAGAGCTCTTCAACGCGGTCAAAGCCGGCCAATGCTTCCTGGACCTGTTCCCAGGACATACCCAGCGCACGAATGGGCTGGTAGAACATCTCGAGATACAAGAAAAACGCCACCAGGTCAGCAATAGAAAGCGTTCCCTGCAGCGCCATCTGACCGCCGAAAAAAATCACCACCAGCTGACCGATGGACGTGGAGAAATCGATGAAGGGCTGGAAAATGGCCATCAGCTTCAAGGCGGTAAGCATGGACACCCGGTAACGTTCAATGCCCATTTCGACCCGTTCGAGCTGCTCGCTTTCACGATTGAAGGCTTTGATTTCCCGAATGCCGGATATGCTGTCATTGAGCACTGCGTTAAGCTCGCCCACGTCCTGCTGGCGTTTGCGGAATGCCGGCCGGACGACTTTTGAAAAGCCGATCAGGGCCAGCACAACGAGCGGGATCGGCGCCATACTGTACAGCGTCAGCCGCCAGTTCAAACTGGCCAGGACGGTGGTAATGGCCGCAAAGGTGATCACATTGACGATCACATCCGGGAAGGCGTGGGAGATCATGCGCTCAAACAGGTCGGTGTCGTTCACGATGCGAGACATCAATTGGCCGGTTTGCTTGTCCTCATAAAAACGCAAGGATAGTTTTTGCATGTGTTCGTACACAAACTTGCGTGCATCGGAAACCACACCCCAACCGGCGATGTGCGCCATATAGCTGCGGGTGAATTGCATCACGGCGCGGGCCACGAAGGTAATCAGGGCAATCAATGCCAGCCGGCTGACGGTGTTCAGCGTTTCTTGTGTGAGCTGGCTTTCTGTAGTCACCAGTTCGATCAAGGTGCGGATCAGCCAGGGAATCAATAATTGGGCGCCAACCAGGGCTAACATGCTGAAAACGGTCGCTGTCAGCGGCCAGAAATATCTTTTAGAAAAACGAAGCAGTAGTTTCATAGCCCGGAAATTATACTCCCTGATGGATATTTTTACAAATTAATCGATAATATTTGTCTTTGATTCAATTTAGTTGACAATAAATGTAAAATAATTAAGAGTTAGGAGAAGGAAAATCATGTAAATGTTAAATATTGAAAGATGCAAGCAACTAGGGAGTGGATCGCCAGGATTGAGATGGTTGGTTACCAATCAGCAGCCCCGGTATTCGTTGTCGGAATTGAAAAAACCGCTACACAAGCGGTTTTTTCAAAAAGCGAGAGAAAAATGTGGAGGTTGTGAAAGGTTAGNNTGTAAACATGACAAATATTATCTAAATAATATAATATTTATGCTGTTTTGTCAAGTGGTTTGAATAAACACGCAAAAGCTCTCAGCGTATTAGCTCGATTTGATTTTCCTTCTCTGTTTTTCAGCCCAAATCACCATATTCGCTAATGATTACAGACCTGGCGAAGAAACTTGGCTACTCCGCGAGCTCGTAAAAATGGAAGTGGTCACCTAACCTATCGACCATCTGTGTGGTCGCAGAGGCCACCATGAGCATCTTGACAGGGGTATCGTCGCTGGCGTTCTTTAATATAGTGCCTTTGTAGCTGGTCAGATGGGCTGTGTCGCCCTGTTTGAGGTGCAGCGGTTTCTTGTTTGGCAGGTGAATTTCAAGATCGCCTTCTTTGATATAAATGAAGGTTTCACCTTTTTGAAGCTTGATTTCGCTTAGTTGAGCGCCAGGGGGCATGTGGGTTAGAAATGATTTGAAGGAGAGGTTGTCATCTGAAGACAGCAAGAAAAACGCGGGTTTGGACCCCATGCTGGGTGCGTAGGCAGAATTTTGTTGCGCCTCCGGCACAATGTGGGCGTCTTCCTCTTCAATATCCTGGAAGATCTGGTACAGGCGGACGTTGTAGAAATTGGCTAATTTGTGGAGGTTTTCGACTGAAATCGATGCTTTGTCGCGTTCGATCAGGGAGATGAATGAAATTGAAAGGTCTGCACCTTCTGCGACTTCGTTGAGTTTGTATCCTTTGTGATGTCGTAATTCCCTCAGTTTTTGTCCTAAAGTTGACATATTAAGCTCCTTTCATATTATTTACATAATTTTACCTTTAAAATCAAGAAATTTGAATAGCATTTTACAATCATGTAAAAGGTTAACAATTACTGATAGCTTAACCACAGGCGCATTCAATGTTAAAATGATATCAACACTTTTTGAGAGGATTAATGGATGCCAGAAGCGGAAAGACCAAGCCCAACCATTGAAGATTACCTGGGTGTGATCTATACACTGGCCCGCGACGGCGAGCGGGTTATTGGCGCGCGGCTGGCAGAATCTTTGGATGTATCGCCGCCGACGGTGACCGCGACGCTTAAACGGATGGATCGTGACGGCTGGATCGTGCTTGGGGAAGATAAGACGATTGCCTTGACTGAAACAGGCAAAGCGATGGCGATGAGCGTTATTCGGCGGCATATGCTGACGGAATGGATGCTAGCCCGGGTACTCAAACTGCCCCTTTCTGAAATCCACCGGGAGGCGCACCAAATAGAGCATACGCTTTCACCAGAAGTCGAAGAGCGCTTACAATCCGAGATGGAAGATCCCCGGGTGTGCCCACATGGCAATCCGCTGCCGGGTTTTGAGGATGCCGTCAGCCAATGGCAACCCCTCAGCCAGGTTGGACAAGGGGCACTGGTGATTTTACAGCGTATTCATGAAAATCTTGAGGATCAGTATGAGATTCTGTCTTTTTTAGAGGCGAATGCCTTGCAGCCAGGGGCAGAGATTAGGGTGGAAGAGGTGCTGCTTTTCAATGAGACCATGCGCATCTCCGTCGGTCGCAAGACGGTCATCCTGGGTTTAACCCTGGCAGAACTGTTGTATGTTGACCCTGTTCAGGAAGAATAATTTAACATGGGTTAAGACCTGACTTGCCCATTTTCCTTAATTCAGGCTGGTGACCATGTCAAAAAGGATGGGCACCTGTGTTTTTAGTACCTCTGTATTTGTGCGCCACATGAAGGTCTGCCCAATGCCGCCATATTCAAAGGCTACAATCTCGGGCTTCCGCCACTGACCTGCCTTGATTTGGTCAAGCACCCAGCGGAAGGTAACCCAATCCCCATCTCCCAGTTCAAAATGGTCCGTCAGCACCCCGCTATGGGTTTTGACCCCGGTGATGTGCATCTCCACCAGCCGGTCGAGCGGTAGGGCGCAGATGTAGTCTTTGACATCGACACCGAGGGTATCAGCGGTGATCCGGGCATGGGCTATGTCTAGCAGGAACATGCAGCCGGTATCCAAGATGACCTGTGAGAAAATGGATGGATCTACCGCAGGGCGGATGTGATCATTGGCATGGGTCCAGGGATAGTGCTCGAGGGCGACGGCACTTGCCCCGAGATGGTCGATCATGCACTGGATCTCATCCCGCCACAGTGCGTTGATCTTGTTTAGCTCCGCAGCGTCCTCCGGGTTGAAATATTTGGGCGTGACGAGGTGGGTGTTGACATGGGGTGTACTGGTGCTGTGTAAAAGCGCTTTGATTCGAGCAAAATCGACCTTGCAGGTATTCCCCAACCCCACCTCCAGGTCAAAATGGAGGGTGATGGGCCCATAGGGTTGCGCTTCTGCCAGCATACCCTCCCAATCGGGGCATTTGATCAAGTCGATCTTAATGGACCCTTCTCTCAGCAAGCGGATGAGCGGGTTGGAGTAGTTGACTGCGAATTTCATTCTAATTGGTGGTATCCACTTCGAAGGAATCCCCAGGCTGCCAGGCAGGGACACACCCTGCCAGGAAGACCAGGTCTTCATCCCCGTGATTGAAAATCTGGTGCACTTCTCCGGGCTGGATCAGGACCGCTTCCCACGGCTGGAGTGAGAATCTCACCCCGTTGATGTGCATATCAGCCGTACCAGCCAGGATGAGATAGGATTCATCGGCGTGTTTATGGAAGTGGGGCGAGGAGGATTTCCCCGGCGGGATGAGGATCCTGGCTAAACTATGACTTTGAACGTCCCCGGCCTGAAGCCCAAGCACTTCCTGGATATTTTCACCGCTGGGTGTGTTGATCAGCGCAGGATAATCGGAAATTTTGGTAATGATCATGTGATTTAGCCTTTAAGAAAACCAATCAAAATTAACCTTCGGAGTTTTTATATCCACTTCTTACTCGTATTGAGCATTATGACCGTGCAGTTTCAGCCTGAGTGAACACGTCATATTGCGCTTCCAGTTCCTGGCGGAACTGGCGGGTGTAGAGGTTGTAATACTTACCCTGCTTGTTGATCAGCTCTTTGTGGGTGCCCATCTCCTGGATTTGGCCATCCTCAATGACGATGATCTTATCGGCACGTTTGATGGTGGACAGCCGGTGTGCGATGACGAAACTGGTGCGGCCTTCCATCAGCCGGTCCATGCCCCGTTGAATCAGGGCTTCTGTGAGGGTATCCACGGAGCTGGTGGCTTCATCCATGATGAACAGCTCGGGTTCGGCCAGGATGGCGCGGGCAATGCTGATCAGTTGTTTTTGGCCTACAGAGAGCAAGTTGCCGCCTTCACCCACATCCTGCTCGTAACCCTTTTCGAACTGCATGATAAAGTCATGTGCGCCAGCCAATTTTGCGGCCTGTTCGATTTCTTGATCTGTTGCGTCCAGCTTACCATAGCGGATGTTCTCCCGCACCGACCCTGAAAACAGGTGCGGCGTCTGCAGGACTATGCCGATACGCGATTGGATATCTTCCAGTTTCATATCCAGGTAATCGACATTGTTGAAGTAGATCGTTCCCTGGGTGGGCTCATAAAAGCGGCATAGCAGGTTGACAATAGTGGTCTTCCCACCGCCAGTCGGGCCAACTAGCGCGACCATTTCGCCCTGACTGACGTGGAAATCGAGGCCTTTGATGACCGGATCATCCGTTTCATACTGAAAGTGAACATTCTCAAAGCGGATATCACCGGCGAGGGTGTCGGTTTCGATGGTTCGGGAGCGATTTTTCACGATGGGTTCTGTATCGACCAGGTTAAAAATACGCTCGGCAGAAGCGACGGCATTTTGCATCTGTGCGTAGACCCGNNGCCATATCCTGGATCGGCCACATGATGAAGGTGACATAGGAGACAAAGGCCTGGATGCCGCCCACGGTCATGGCGCCAATCTGCACTTGCAATCCACCCCGCCAGAGGACAATGCCCAGGCCAATGGAGCTGATGACCTGCACGGTGGGTAGGAAAAGCGCAGACAGCCAGGCAGCTTTATAACTGGCCTGGTACATGCCCTCAGTCAGCTCGCCGAATTCCTCCAGGTTATCATCCTCCCTAGAGAGGGCCTTGATCACCCGCACCCCGGTGATGCTTTCATTGAAAGCGCCGGTGATCTTGGAGTTCATCTTGCGGGAGCGCCGGTAGTGATAGAGGATGCGCACCCGGAACCGAAACGCAATAATGATCAGCACTGGCAGCATGGCCAGCACAATCACCGCCAGGTTAGCGTTGATGATGAACATAAACACGGCAGCCGTGGAGATGTTGATGACCGCCCAGGTCATATCGAGCAAGCCCCAGGTCATTAAATCAGCCAGGCGCTCGGTGTCTGAAGTCAGGCGGGCCATGATCCATCCCACCGGGGTTTTGCTGAAATAGGAGAGCGAGAGCCCCTGGAGGTGATTGAACATTTTCTTGCGCATGTCATAGCGCACGCGTTCTCCCAGCACACCGGTCAGGTAGATAAAACCGAACGAGGAGGCTGCCTGGACGAGCATCACGGTGCCGTAAATGATGATCGTGCGCACGATGGCCTCACGGCTACCCTCAATGATGCCGGCATCGATGATCTGCGCGCTGAGGAAAGTGGTATAGGCATCAATGATTGAAACCAGGGCAACACATAGTAAAAACCCGACCACCCAGCGCCAGTGGGGCTTTAAGAGACTAAGCAAACGGCGCAGGATGGGTGTGCTCAGCTTTCCATAATCCTTTTCTTCAAATTCTTCAAAAGTTGACACTTGAAATTTCCTTTTCTAGTTCAAGTTCAATCCGGGTTTGGATATTGAAAATGTCGCGGTACATGCCGCTGACCTTCATCAGGTCTTCATGGGTGCCCTGCTGTACAATTTCACCCTGATCAAATACGAGGATCAGATCGGCGTCCATCACGCTTTGGATGCGGTGGGCGATGATGAAGGTTGTGCGGGTTTGCATGAGGTGTTCCAGCGCAGCCCGGATGTGCATTTCGGTTTCGCTGTCGACACTGGAAGTCGAATCATCCAAAATCAGGATGCGGGGGTTTTTGAGCAGGGCCCGGGCAATGGCAACGCGCTGTTTCTGGCCGCCAGAAAGGGTCACGCCACGTTCGCCAACCAATGTATCGTATCCATTGGGAAACTCCATGATGACCTCATGGACAGCAGCGAACTTGGCTGCCTGGGTGATCTCTGCCTCGGAGACTTCACGATGCACGCCATAGGTGATGTTCTCACGGATCGAGCGGGAAAATAAGAAGGGTTCTTGCTCCACGATCCCGATTTGAGAGCGCAGGTATTTGCGAGGGTAGTGGGTGAGGTCCACGCCGTCCAGCGTGATCAGGCCACTGGTGGGGTCATAAAAGCGCGGCAGCAGGTTGACCAGGGTGGTCTTTCCAGAGCCGGTGGAACCCAGCAGGGCGATCACATCGCCCGGGTTGCAGGTGAAACTCACATTTTTAAGCACGGGATGATCGGCTTCGTATTCAAAGCACACATCCTGGAAGATGATCTCCCCGGCGACATCGCCTTCGGGTTGATATTCGCCTTCTAACAGGGGCTCGCGTTCCTCTTTCAGGAGTTCGGCGACGCGTTTATATGAGACCATCCCGGTTGAGGTTTGGACAATCAGCCGGCCAAGGTTGCGCATCGGCCAGATGATCCAGATGACGAGCGAAACGAACGCCATATAAGTGCCGACAGTGATCTCACCATTGAGCGCCATGATGGCACCAACATAATAGGAGGTAAGCATCTGCGCGCCGCAGATAATATCAGAGATCGGCCAGAACAGCGAATGAATTGACAGTAAGCTCTTGCCTAGTCTGAATTTGCGCCAGTTTTCCTGGTCAAATTTATAGCTTTCGTAGCCCTGACGGGCAAAGGCCTTCACCACCCGCACGCCCGTGAGGTTTTCTTGTAAACGGTTGCTGAGGGTGGCTTCTTGTTCCTGGTAAGCTTCGTACGCTTTGGAAACCCGAGAGAAAAAGAAGATCGACACTGCGATGATGGCCGGGATGGCGATGACTGATATCCAGGCCAGGCGGGTGTTGAGCTGCAGCAAGGCGACAAAATTGATGATGAACATCAGCAGGATGCGGCCGATCCCGATGGCCTGGTCGCTGAAGAAGCGGTTGATGGCATCCACATCCGAGGTGGACCTGGCAATCAGGTCACCAGTTTGGGCATCAGCATGGTAGGCATAAGGCAGGCGCTGGAGGTGGTCGAAAAGGTAATTGCGCAGGCGGCGCGTGACACCCTCCGCTGTTTTGGCGGCCAGTGATCCAGAAACGAAGGTGAACCCACCCTGGA
>DKFH01000101.1:0-132 GCA_002452315.1 Anaerolineaceae bacterium UBA6801
ATATCCGTCTCCTTACAGAAAAACCGTACACCAGGGCCGGCGTGAACGCTTTAGCCCTGGTTAATTTTATCACAGGGGATGGTTATTTTTCACCCAGCTTACTGACCTCGCCCAGGCCGCTGATCTGCTGGG
>DKFH01000101.1:313-466 GCA_002452315.1 Anaerolineaceae bacterium UBA6801
AATACCTGGCAGGCGCTGAGGATGAGCAGGGAGGTGATCAACAAGGGTAATCATACAAGCGTTCTGGTTTTTATCGTGTTGGTCCTTTTAACAAATTAATTTTCCATATAAGAATACGGAATTTTTCACAAAAAGTTGCATGAGGGTGTTGAA
>DKFH01000101.1:518-7266 GCA_002452315.1 Anaerolineaceae bacterium UBA6801
GCACTCTTTGAGCCGTGGTTGCCCTGGCCGTCAACGATACCTTGCTGGCGAATGTGGATGCCGACCACTACCGACCCGGGAAGGTGGGCCTGTTCACCGGTACCTGGAGCTGGCCTAATATCCAGGTTGGGTTTGATGATTTTGCCATTTTTGAGCCGTGAAGCAATAAATCAGGACCTTAAAAGCTTCAGCCCCCAGCTCGGTTAGAGTCTGGGGGCTTTTTTATTTTTTTGTGAAGATTTGAGCTTAATCCGGGTTGATTGCCGCGATAAACTGCGCCAGGGTGAAGCTCCCTTCTATTTCAATCCGATGCAGATTGGGGCCTGATCTACCTGGCGCTGATTGCTTTCGCCATCTACACCGTCACGCCCAGGGGGCGGCAGGATGAGGGTGTCGATGCGATCGCCTGGTGGTTTGTGGCGGCCAACCTGTTCAATACGGCCTGGATCTTACTGTGGCATAACCTGGCGTTTCCATTGACCCTGGTTGCGATTCTGGGCTTGCTGATCAGTCTGATTGCCATTTATCTGCTGCTGGGTGTGGGCAAAAGCCAGCGCCCCAGGGTTGAAAAGCTGCTGGTGGAAATGCCCTTCAGCATCTACTTGGGCTGGGCGACGGTGGCCGTGGTGGCCAACGTGACCCAGGTGTTATATGCCGTTGGCTGGCGCGGCGCGCCGCTGACAGAGCCGGCCTGGGCGGTGATTATGCTGTTGATTGCCGGCGTGCTGGGTGTGCTTATGATTCTACGCCACAAGGAGTTGGCTTACCCGTTGGTGCTGACGTGGGCCTTTGTAGGCATTTGGGTCAAACAGGGGCAGGAGCCGCTGGTGGCGGTGACGGCGCTGGTGTTGGGAATTTTGCTGGCTGTACTGGGGGTGGGGAAACAGTTGACAGGTAACAGCTGGTCCCGCTCCGCTCCGCTACGGGGACGATGAAGCTGGTCCCGCTCCGCTGCTTCGTATCGCCCTTCGGGCTGCGGGAGTCTGTGACGCTTTGGGGACCGATTTAGGTGGTAGCCCGTAGCTCGTAGCAGAATGAAACAAAGAGGGCGCTCAAACGCCGAGCGCCTTCTTTTTGGATTTTATCGTTTTTTGCGTTGAGTTTGTTAAAAGGGATTGGTCATTTCACCGATCACCACGCCCTATTCACCCTTCACAAATTGCACTTTTACCTGCGGCTGCGGCGGCCTCGGCCACCAATCAAGGAAACATAATACAGGAGCTGCGCCAGGGAGGTGATGATGGCAGCTACGTAGGTGAGGGCGGCTGCGCTGAGCACCTGTTTGACGCCGCGCTCTTCTTCCTGGGTCATGATCACACCGCTGGTTTTGAGCATGGCCCGCGCCCGCCGGGAGGCATTCAACTCTACGGGCAGGGTGGCGAGGGAAAAGACCACGCCAGCGGAAAAGGCGATCACGCCGAGCCAGGCCAGGCCGCTGACCTGGATGAGGAGCCCCAACACGATCAGGATCCACCCCAGGTTGGTACCGATGTTGACGGCAGGTACCAGGGCAGAGCGCAAGCGCATGGGCAGGTAATTATCTTTATCTTGCTGGGCATGCCCCAGCTCGTGCGCGGCGATGGCCGCCGACGCAACACTGGCATTTTGAGCAATGCCTTGAGAAAGGGCCAGGGTTTTGTTGCGCGGGTCGTAATGGTCGGTCAACTGGCCAGGGGTTCCTTTAAGGGTTAAGTTGTACATGCCGTATTGCTCCATCAAGCGCTGGGCGACCTGTGTGCCGGTCATTCCGGCTTTATTGGGCACCTTGCTCCAGCTGTTGTACCTGCTGGTGACATAAAACTGAGCGATCATCCCCAGCAGGAGTGCGGGCAGCATATAGATCAGGTAGTTAAGGTCAAAAATCGGAAACATAACATTCTCCTTTAGTGGATAGGTTTTATTTAATCAGGTCTATGAGGACTTCGATGGCCTTGTCCAATTGCGGATCACGGCCTTCGGCGAAATCCTCGGGGGTCATTTCAACGATAAAATCAGGCTCCAGGCCAATCTCACTGATCTGGCGTCCGTTCGGCGTGAGCCAGCGGGCGATGGTCACACGCACGCCGCCGGCATTATTCTGCAGGGTTATCCAGCTTTGCACGGAGCCCTTGCCAAAGGTCGTCGCACCCACCAGGACACCCCGGCCACGATCCTGGATGGCGCCTGCGGTGATCTCTGAGGCGGAGGCGGTACCTTCATCCACCAGCACGACCAGGGGGATGTCTGTGGCCAGGCCGCCCGGGATGGCCTCGTAGGTGAGTGTTTCGCCGTCGCCAAATTGCTCGAACATGACCACGCCGTCACTGATGAATTCCGATACGACCTGGATGGCGGTATTAAGGAAACCGCCGCCATTGCCGCGTAAATCGAGGATCAGGCCCTGCGGGTTTTGCGCGAGCAGGTCTTGCAGCGCTGCGCGCAGCTGCTGGGTAGTTTTTTCGCCGTAGTTGTATAAGCCAATATAGGCGATATCATCCTCCAGCATCTCATATTCCACCGTGGGGACGGTGATTTTCGCCCGGGTGATGGTGACGTCGAAGATGTCGTCACCGCGGCGGATGGTGAGGGTTACATCCGTGCCGGTGGGGCCGAGGATGCGTTTGAGCACCAGGTCGCCCGGGATGCCGGTCATATCCTCGCCGTCGATGCCGATGATCTTGTCGTTGGGGAGCAACCCGGCTTCTGCCGCGGGCGAACCCCGCATGGGGCTGACGACCTCTACATAATCGCCGGTGATATCTACCCATGCGCCAATGCCTTCATATTCACCTTCCAGGCTTTCATTCGCCTTGCTGAATTCTTCCGGGGTCATGTATGAGGTGTGGCGGTCTCCCAGGGCTTCCAGCATGCCTTTGATGGCACCGCGCATCAGCGCCAGGCTATCAACGGGCTGGTCAACAAATTGCTCGTGGACGATGTCCCAGGTCTCCCAGAAGGGGGCAAACAGATTCTGTAGTTCTTCAGGAGTGTCGCCCGATGGGTCCACATGAGGGATTTCCGGGCACCTGGGGCACTCGATGGGAGTAATCACCACGGGTTCGCCGTTTTCGTCCTGGGTGATGACTGTTTCTGGGCAGGGGGGGCAGGTGACGGGGCCCGACACCGGAATCTCAGACCTAGAAAGCTGGGGGAAGAGGTAACCTGCTCCAAAACCCAACCCAAAGGTAACCAGTAACACAATGATGGCAATGCCAGAAACTAAACAGGTCCTCAATCCTTTAGATTCCATGAAATTCTCCTTGTCATCCACCGCAAACCCTACCATTTATCGACAGGAAATCGTGATTCTTGTGGTTGTGGCGGATCAATCGACAGATTACTTTTATATCCCATGAAGATTACCACAATTCTATTAACAATTGGTAGGAATGTCGAGGGTTATTAAAGGAAAACCACCCTGGGGGTGGGCTATGATCCGCAGGTGATGGTTGATAGAGTGTTGATGATCAGCGTGGCCATGGCGATCGTGCCGGTTTCGATGCAGCGCTCATCGACATCAAAATCGGGGGTATGCAGCAGGGCGTATTTCCCCTCTTGTGGGTTGGCCGCGCCCAGCCAGAACATGGCGCCGGGAACAACTTTCGTGTAGTAAGCGAAATCTTCGCAGTTGAAGGGAAAGGCGGCGTTGAGATGGATTAACTGCTCTGCGCCAAGCGCCTTTTCCAGGGCGGTCAGGTTGGTGCGCACTAACTCCGGATGGTTACGCATGTCGATCATCGACCCCATGGGTTCAATGCGGTATCGGGCGTGCTGGCACAGGGGATTGAGCACGGCCCGCACCCGCCCCAGGGCTGCTTTTTGCAGGTTAGGTGTGGCGGCTTTGATGCCCAGTCCGAATTGGCCGTAAAAGGCGGACGGGTCTTCAAGGTTAGGCGTGGCATCGTAGATGATGAAGCGTTTGAGCGCGGGTGGGCCGGCTTGCATCAGAGACCAAAAGGCGGCCATCTCCGGCCAGGATTCCGGAAGGGTCCATTGGTTCAGGCGCTGGATAGCCCGGCAGCAGTGCTGGACGAGCGGGTCCAGGTTGGGGGGCGTGCTGTGGGCGCCGGCCTGGGGAGTGAGGGTCACCAGGTAATGGGCAAAGCCAGCCAGGAACAGGTTGTCGGTCCAGCCGATCTGCCCGGCAGGCAGGGGGGCCACGTGCAGGCCGAAGATGGCGGCAGGCGTGGGGTTTTTCAAAGCGCCAGCACGCAGCATGCGCTGTGCGCCGGTGATTTCCTCCTCTTCTGGCTGGAAGATGAAGCGGACATTGCCCGGCAGGGACATTTGCATGCGCGTGAGCACAGAGGCGACGCCGATACCGATGGCGGCGTGCACATCGTGGCCGCAGGCGTGCATCACCCCGGGATTTGTTGAACGGTAAGAGACTGAATTGATCTCCGTGATGGGTAAGGCGTCCATATCGACGCGCAAGGCCACATAGGGTTGGCCTGGGTCCGTGATCAGGTCTGCCCACAGGCCGTGGCTGCTCCTGTCCACGTGAACTTTGAGCCCCAGTTGGGCCAAAATACCCGCCAAGACGAGCGCGGTGCGCACTTCCTGGCCGGAAAGCTCCGGATACGCGTGGAGATCCCGCCGGAGATGCACAAGCCGGTCAAAATACGCCCTGGCAAGAGTGTGAATAGTGGAAATTGAGGTGTTGGTCATCAGCAGAGGCGCGCAAACCCAACTAAGCTTGATGGTGAATTCGCTTAGTTGGGGTCAGTGCGCGAGCAAGATACTTTAATCAGTAGACTTCAGGCACAAAGGTCTGGTCTTCGTAGGGCGGGCGGACATAGCCCTCATCCGACTGGCGGGGCGGCAGTTCGATGCGGTCGGGGGTCAGGTCTTCATAGGGAATCTGCTTGAGAAGGTGCGCGATGCAATTTAAGCGGGCTTTGGTTTTCACATCTGCGTTGACCACATACCAGGGGGCTTGTTTGATGTCGGTGTATTTCATCATGACATCTTTGGCCTTGGAGTAATCCACCCAGCGGCTGCGGGCTTCCACATCCATCGGGCTTAACTTCCAGCGTTTGGTACGGTCGTCAATGCGGGCCAAAAAGCGCTTTTCCTGCTCTGAGTCGCTGACTGAGAACCAATACTTGATCAGGATGATGCCCGAGCGCACGAGCATGCGCTCAAATTCGGGACAGGCGCGCATGAACTCCCAATACTCTTCGTCCGTGCAAAAGCCCATCACCCGTTCGACACCAGCCCGGTTGTACCAGCTGCGATCAAACAGCACAATCTCACCGGCCGCAGGCAGGTGGGGCACATAACGCTGGAAATACCATTGTGTTTTCTCGCGCTCGGTGGGGACGCCCAGGGCAACCACCCGCGTATTGCGGGGGTTCAGGCATTGTGTGATGCGTTTGATCACGCCGCCCTTGCCGGCCGCATCGCGCCCCTCAAAGATCACCACCACCTTCAGGCCTTTAAACTTGACCCACTCCTGGAGTTTGACCAGTTCGATCTGCAGGCGGCGCAGCTCCTTTTCATACTGTTTTTTTGAGAGCGTTTCCGGATTTTTATCCGGAACAATGTCACCTGGCTCCACGAACCTGGCAGACTCCCTGTCTGCGTTTTCCATGTCTTCCTGAAGTTCTAAATCTGCCTGCGGGTCTTTGTGTTTTGAAGACCCTTGAGAGAGGTTCTTATCCTTCTTTTCAATCTTTGTTGAACCTTTCCCTTTCTTACTTTTGCTCATTTTTCTTCTTTTTCTTGTCTTTCTTTACTTTCTTTTCTTTCTTTTCCTTGTCCTTGCCCTTTTTTTCTTTGTCTTTATCTGCCATGATCGACCTCCTAAGTAAGAATAGATGAAATTAATTGGATGTTAACTATTGTACATGAAAAGTTGTGGGGCGTGTAGTGTAAATTTGGATTTAGGAATCAGGGAATCGGGGGTAGGGAGTAGGAATCAGGTATTGGGCACCGGGAATTAGGTGTGTCTAACCCATCTAATAGGATGGTTAGCGCAAATGTCAGGAACCGTATGTCTCATTGGGTGAGTAATGTAGTGCAGTCCGAACTTGAGCGCACCACCCCTTAGTCACCGCGGCCGTAGGTCACGCTTTCAGCGTGACACCAGTCTGTCATTGCGAGCGAAGGGAAGCAATCTCAGGAAAACAATTTAGATTGCCACGTCGCCTGCGGCTCCTCGCAGTAACTGTGTTATTTGTCAAGGGGAAAAAGGTGAAATTTATACAGGGCACCTCCAAGCTGTTTGGTTTTTGACCATCACATTCATAATAGTAATCATTTTACGCATGCAAGCTGTAATTGCCACCTTGAAAGGTTTCCCCTTCTTCATCAACCGCGCATAGAATTTTTTAATTACTGGATTATGTTTGGTTGCAGACAGAGCAGCCATATACAATACTCTACGGACACTTTGTCTTCCTCCGAAGATACGCCGTTTTCCTCGTTTTTTACCACTATCCCGATTATAAGGGGCTAGGCCAGCCAGAGCAGCAATCTTTTGTCGATTGAGCTCTCCCAGCTCTGGCATGTTGGCTGTCATCGTAACTGCGGTGACAAACCCAACCCCAGGGATAGATTCCAGCAATTGGATTTGTTGGGTCCATTCATTTGAGCTTTTTACCAACTGCTTGATCTCATCATCCAGGATCCCAATCTGCCTTTCCAACCAATCCAGGTGCTCTCGAATATCTGCTTTGATGCTCTTATGGCATGTTCCAAGTCGATTTCCTTCAGCTGAACGGATATCAACAAGCTGTTCACGACGGATAATCAAAGCCCGAATACG
>DKFH01000101.1:7347-7830 GCA_002452315.1 Anaerolineaceae bacterium UBA6801
CTGGTGGGGTTTACCACGGCCACCCGAAGTTCATTGAGCATTAGCGCATCAACGAAAGCTGCTTCATATCCACCGCTGGCTTCTACGGCGATCAGATGGGGTTGAAGGACTTCCATTTGCGCAACTAGTTTCTCTATACCTTGGTTATGGTTTCCAAACCGGGAGATTTTGTCGATGCCCGACACTGCAAAATCAAGCCAATCTTTTCCAACGTCAATCCCAACATATACTTTTTTGGTGCCCATTTTGTCATTCCTTTGTATAATAAGATCAGCCCACACTAGTATTGATTCGGCCTCTCA
The DNA here is from genome assembly GCA_002452315.1 of Anaerolineaceae bacterium UBA6801. Lineage (GTDB taxonomy): Bacteria > Chloroflexota > Anaerolineae > Anaerolineales > Anaerolineaceae > Brevifilum. The sequence goes on from DKFH01000101.1 coordinate 7,650, forward strand.
GGACCACTCAACTGTTCGGGCTAGTTTGGTTGAAGGACACGACGGTCGCACTGCGAGTCGGCCACAGAGACCTAATGACAATCGGCCTGTCGTGTCCTCTTCTATTATCCCATCATACTTATGACAACTTCAACGGTCACTGCGAGCCCTCTGGGCGAAGCAGTCTCCCCCCTGGCCCCCC
>DKFH01000042.1:0-440 GCA_002452315.1 Anaerolineaceae bacterium UBA6801
TCTCATTATTATAGACACAGAGGGAACTCAGCAATCGCACCTTCATGCTCCCTGAAGGAAGTGCATCGGGAGGGGTTTGAGAGATGATATTATCGCCTGACAATCTAGAAGCCTTGATTGTGAATTATTTAGGTCGCTTTGCTTCAGCCCCCATAATGTCCCCCACCCCCTTTTAGTGAGGGTTGCCCTGTTGACGGTTCGCCGCTTGCGGCAGAAATTCGCCTCTTTTTGCCGCTTTTAACGGATTGAAAACCCGCCCGCTTCATGGTATCCTCTTATTAAACCAGAACATATGTTCTATGCTTACACACACGCACTGCGAAAGGAGCTCAAAATATGTCGGTAGGAACAAACGTGCCCGCTAAAGCAACCCAGCCGGGCCGCATAAAGCGCGGCGGCCAAGCTGAAGCGGACGCAATCCGCCTCAGCGATGTGCCGCA
>DKFH01000042.1:546-4382 GCA_002452315.1 Anaerolineaceae bacterium UBA6801
ATCGAAGACTCCCGCAGCGAAGCGAGACGGAGAAGCGGAACCCCTGAAACGCAGTGGAAGGGGCTGCAGACCGAAGGTCGAGACGGAGCGCAGGTCGAGACGGAGCAGCGAAAGGGATCAGCTATAGATTATAATTCAAACTATGCCGATTCGAATTTTACCTGAACACATCGCATCACAGATCGCGGCGGGGGAGGTGATCGAACGGCCGGCTTCGGTGGTCAAGGAGCTGGTGGAAAACGCCCTGGATGCCGGGGCAGACCGCATCACCATCGAGACGCTAGGCGCGGGCAAGCGCCTGATCGCCGTGACGGATAACGGCGCGGGCATCCCCCGCGATGAGCTGGGGCTGGCCGTCTCACGCCATGCGACCAGCAAGCTTTCGCGGGCGGAGGACCTGTTCCAGATTGCCACTCTGGGCTTCCGGGGGGAAGCGCTGGCCTCGATCGGGTCTGTTTCCCGTCTGACGGTCGAAGCGCGTACCGCGGGGTCAGAGGCCGGGGCCAGGCTGCGCGTGGATGGCGGGGCTTTGGGCGAGGTGAGCGAGGTGGGCATGCCAACGGGCACGCGCATCACCGTGCAGGACCTCTTTTACAACGTCCCGGCCCGGCTGAAATTTCTCAAAACAGATACCACCGAGCGGCGCAACATCGAGGCGCTGGTCACACGCTATGCCCTGGCTTACCCCGATGTGCGCTGGAAGCTGGCCATGGAGGGGAAATCCGCCCTGCAAACGAGCGGCAACGGCAATCGGCGTGAGGTGCTGGCGGGCCTGTATGGTGTTGAGGTTGCCAAGCAGATGCTGGCCGTGGAATTCCTCGAAGGCGGGTACCACATCCACGGGTTCATCAGCCCGATCTCGCTGACCCGTGCCAACCGGCGTGAGATCACCGTGTTTGTCAACGGGCGCTGGATTCGTGATACTGCTGTAACAGCGGCGGTCATCCGCGCCTATCACACCCTGCTGATGGTGGGGCGCTTCCCGATCGTGGTGCTGTTTTTGGAGCTGCCCCCTGAAACCGTGGATGTGAACGTCCACCCGGCCAAGGCCGAGGTGCGTTTCAGGGAGGCGGATATGGTCTTCTCACGCGTGCAGCGGGCGGTGAAACGGGCATTGTTGGCCTATTCGCCGGTGCCCGCGCTGGATGCGCGGTCATGGTGGGGCGCGGCGCAGCCCGATACGCAGGAGGAAATCGACCCTGCCTGGGCGATGTCGGCGGAGATTCCGACCATCGCGCCGCCAGATGAAGAGATCAGCCAGCCGCGCATCGACATCCACACCGGGGCAGGGAATGAGGGTGAGCGGCTGCCCTTGCTGCGCCTGGTCGGCCAGGTGGCGGGGACCTATTTGATCGCCGAGGGGCCGGACGGGCTGTATCTGATCGATCAGCACGCCGCGCATGAGCGGGTGCTGTTTGAGGCGTTAATGGCCCAACAGGCGCAGGACCAGGTGTCCTCTCAGGCGCTGCTCTCGCCGGTCAATGTAGCTCTGCCGCCCGATAAAGCCCGCTTATTGGAGGACCAGCTGCCGGAGTTGGCCGGGTTGGGCTTCCAGGTGGAGCCCTTTGGCCCCAACACCTACACGGTGCGGGCGATCCCGGCCTTGCTGGTTGGGGGCGATCCTGCCGGGGCGCTGTATGCGCTGGTGGAGGAATTTGAAGAGGACGAAACGCCGCTGGCTGCTGCCCGAGAAGCGCAGGTCACTGCCCGGGTGTGCAAGCGCATGGCCGTCAAGGGTGGGCAGACGCTCTCGCCAGAGGAACAATCCGCCTTGCTGCGGGGCCTGGAGCGCTGCCAATCGCCGCGCACCTGTCCGCACGGGCGTCCAACGATGATCCACCTCTCGGCGGACCTGCTTGAACGGCAGTTCGGCCGACGGGGCGCACGGTAGGGGGTAAGGATGGGTCGATTTTTTGTCGCCGGGCTGGTGAATGTGGAGACGACGATAGCGATCGAGGGCTTTCCGCTGGCGTATTTCCCGGTGTGCTACCCGTTCCATGGGCTGCATACGGCGGTATCCGGTGTGGGGTGGAATGTGGCCAAAGCGCTGACAACCCTGGAGAACCGGGTGGTGTTTGCGTCGTTAATCGGGGATGACCTCAACGGCCGTCTGGCACGAGAGGCGCTGGCTGAGGCTGGCATCCCTGGTGAAATGGTGTTGAGCAGCCTGGCTGCTACCGCCCAATCCGCCATCCTGTATGACCCCGAGGGCCGGCGGCAGATCCATGTGGACCTGAAGGACCTTCAATCACAGGCCTACCCGGTTGAGGTGGCGGAACAGGCGTTGCTCGGGTGCGATTTGGCTGTGATCTGCAATATCAACTTTGCCCGACCCCTGCTATCGGTTGCCAGGGGGGCCGGGGTGCCCATCGCCACGGATGTGCACGCGCTCTCGGATTTGGATGATGACTACAACCGGGACTTTATACAGGCAGGGACGATCCTGTTTTTGAGCGATGACTCGCTGCCGGATACGCCCGAAGCAGCGGCCAAAGCCCTGCTGGGGAGCACCGAGGCTGCCATCGTGGTGATCGGGCTGGGCGTAAAAGGGGCGTTGCTGGCCGTGCGGGCGGATGGCTTTATCGGGCGCTATCCGGCCGTGCACACCCGGCAGGTGGTCAACACAATCGGCGCGGGGGATGCCCTGTTTTCGGCGTTTTTGGACCGTTACCTGCGGCTGGGCGACCCCTACGCAGCTTTGGAGGCTGCCCTGGTGTTTGCCTCCTATAAAATTGGTGAAAAAGGCGCTGCGGAGGGCTTTTTGACCTCGGATGCGCTGGACGGCTGGGTGGCCAGGATGAAAGGGATGCTGTGATGACAATGAAGGGCTTGTGGCTGGAAAACCAGCAACTCACTTATCGAACCGACCTGCCCATACCGGAACCCGGGCCGGGCGAGGCCTTGATCAAAACCCGCCTGGCGGGGGTGTGTGCCACGGATTTGGAGATGCGCCGCGGGTACTATCCCTTCAAAGGCGTGCCCGGGCATGAATTTGTGGGCGAAGTGGCCGCCGCACCCGGGAATGAGGGCTGGGTTGGGCAGCGCGTGGTGGGGGAGATCAACCTGGTGTGCGGTGCCTGTGCGGCCTGCCAGGCCGGCCGGGGCCATCACTGTGAGAGTCGCAGCGTGCTGGGTATTTTGGGGAAGGACGGCGTGCTGGCAGAGTTTTTCACCCTGCCGATGGCGAACCTGCACGCGGTACCGGAGGCGGTCTCAGATGAGGCGGTGGTCTTCACTGAGCCGCTGGCCGCCGCGCTGGAGATCCAGCAGCAGGTGCACATCCAGCCGGGGATGAAGGTGCTGGTGGTGGGGGCGGGGCGGCTGGGACTGCTGATCGCCCAGACACTGCGCCTGACCGGTTGTGACCTGGCCGTGGTTGTGCGGCGCGAGGCGCAGGCTGAACTGCTGGCCGGGTGGGGCATCCCATCGGTGGCAGAAAAGTTCATCCCTGCGGGTTCTGCGGATTTGGTGGTGGAAGCGACGGGGTCGCCGGCCGGGTTTGCGCTCTCCCGGGAGGCTGTGCGCCCGGCGGGGACGCTGGTGTTGAAGAGCACCTTTGCCGGGGATGTGAGCCTGAACCTGTCTGCGCTGGTGGTGGATGAGATCACGCTGGTGGGCTCGCGCTGCGGTCCCTTCGAGCCAGCGCTGCGCTTTCTGGCGGCAGGCCTGGTGGATACGGACGCACTGGTACATGCCCGCTACCCGCTGGCGGAGGGGCTGGCCGCGTTTGAGAAGGCGGCAGAACGCGGGGTGCTGAAAGTGCTGGTGGGGGTGGGGTGACAGGAAATTCCGGCTGAAGCAGGAGGAAAACCAGGGTGTTGAAAATGGGAATTTCC
>DKFH01000042.1:4391-5244 GCA_002452315.1 Anaerolineaceae bacterium UBA6801
TAGATAATAATAGTAGTTAATAGAATTAATCATGGATTTTGACAAATGATGAGCAATCATTGTACGTTTTTCAACACCCTCAAAACGCTTTTTGTAAAACAGGGGGGTAGTGGTATAATGATGCCATGTAGGGCTTAGCTCAGCCGAGATAGAGCGAACGGTTCGGGTCCTTGAGGCCCGCGGGCGAGTGGCAGTTGCTCAGGCCCGTTACGATGCCGCCTTGGATCGTTCAAGCTAGTTGAATACCGGTGAGCAATCCCTGCAGGTAAATGCGGCAGAAATGGGTGTTAAACAAGCTGAGGCGGCAGTCGACCAGGTCGAAGCGGCGCTGGAAGAGGCTAGATACGCCGTAAAAGTGTGATCGAAAAATTGATAAAAAACCGTGATCCAAGTGCCTGTTTCGGGCATTATCCTGGCTCGAAACACCGAGACTGGTGAAACCGTCTTGTCTGGCAGCACATTGTTGGTGATCGGCAAGTTAGAAGAAATGGAACTGGAGGTGTATATCCCTGAAACCGAATACGGAAAGGTACAACGCGACGATCAGGTTTCACTTATTGTGGATTCCTACCCCAATGAAACCTTTTCAGGAACGGTGGCACACATCTCTGAGCAAGTTGAATTCACCCCGCGCAACGTGCAGACCGTGTATGCGATCAAATTGAGCGTGCCAAAACCCGATCTGAAGCTCAAGCCCGGTATGCCAGCGAATGTAACTTTTCAGGAGTAATACCAGAGTATGATCGAGCATGGCCCTTTTATGATGGTTGGTGTATCTACAGATAATTTACAAGGAAAGCATGGTTAACCTATGGACAAAGCCAATTTCACCTCAAAAACAAACACGGATCTC
>DKFH01000042.1:5288-16122 GCA_002452315.1 Anaerolineaceae bacterium UBA6801
TCATCCCGTTTACTGTGCATATTGATGGACAGCTGTATCTGGATGGGATTGACCTCGCACCCCAGGAACTCTACCAACGCATGCGCCTTGAAAACATCATGCCGACCACCGCTGCCCCTTCGCTAGGAGAGTACCAGCAGACTTTCGAGGCTTGTCTGCGCGCCGGGGCTCAGTGGGTGCTTTACGTGGCGCTCTCCGGCAAACTGAGCGCGGGCTACAGCACAGCCAGCCATGCAGCCAAGATAGTGCAGGAAGCGTTTCCAGGCCGGATTGTTGAGGTGCTGGACAGCCAGCAGGCGACCATTACACAGGGGTTTGTAGCCATGGCCGCAGCTCGCGCCGCCGCGCAAGGAAAACCTTTGGCGGAAGTGCGGCAAGCGGCCGAGGAGGCGAAACGGCGCACTGGTTTCGCCGCCACGCTGGAAACACTGGAGTACCTGGCGCGCGGTGGGCGCATCGGCAAGGCCGCCTTTATGTTGGGGAACATGATCAAGATCAAACCCATCCTGACCCTTGAGGATGGGCTCGTTGAGCCCCTGAGCCGGGTGCGTGGCGAAAACCGTGCCCTGCAGGCCATCGTGGATTACGTGGCGCGACAGGTCGAGGATCACCAGGTCCTGCACCTGGCCATTATGGAAGCCGACGCCGCAGAAGCGGCTGCACGCCTGCAGGAATTAGCCTTACAACAATTGGGGCCGGCAGAAATCTTTCTCTCAGAGTTTACCCCCGTAATGGGCGTTCATACCGGACCGGGGCTGATTGGATTGGGCTATTACTATGAGTAACAGGTGGATTGCTTCTGGAGGATTCCTACCATGAGCGAATTGACCCAATTTTGGTCGATCGTGAGTTTTGTATTCTTATTATTATTCGGATACCTGCTAGGCTCAATACCAAGCGGGTATCTTGCCGGAAAATGGATTAAAGGTATCGACTTGCGCAATTACGGCAGTGGAACAGTCAGCGGCTCGATGGTTTGGGAACATGTCGCCAAATGGGCGGTGGTTCCGGTCGGGCTTTTTGATATTTTCAAAGGCGCGCTACCTATTTGGTTGGGATTGCATCTGGGATTGGGAGAGGTCGCGGCCATGTTGTGCGGGTTAGCAGCGATCATCGGCCATAACTGGCCGGTTTTCCTGAAATTTCATGGCGGACGAGGATTCAGTCCATTTTTAGGGGGATTGTTGGTGCTTTTTCCCTGGGGAGTTCTGATTATATTAGCGGGTTTGGCTATCGGCAACGTACTTGGATCACCTGCGATACCATTACTGGTCGTGATGAGCTTGCCAATAGCTTCCCCATCCTTAAACGGCTCTCCTGTCGTGCCGTGGCTATCGGCAGGAATGTTGGTTATCACCATTGTCAAACGACTTGAGGCAAACCGCAGGCCTCTCCCGGCCGATCCAATCGAACGCCGGAATGTGATTCTCCGTCGGATTTTCTTAGATCGTGATATTCAAGATCACAAGAGCTGGATACAAAGAGAACTTGACCAGCACAATTAGTTGCAAACCAATGGGCTATTAGGGAAAAATTACAGATCCATGGCTCGTGTTTTGTTTGTTTGACAACGAATCCCAAAAGTATTGGCCTGGAATGATATCTCGATGATGAAAACCACATTGACGCAAGATGTATCTTCAGCGAACATCACCAAGGCCCGCCTGGTTTTGTCCACGGAGGTGCATCAGCAGCCGTATTAGGCGAAGCCCATGGGAGTGGCTATTTGGCAGGCTGGTAGTAGACTCGAATCTCATCTGGCAAGACCACGCATTTGAACAAGGATTGATGCTGCACACAAGCCATTTCAAGCTCATAAGTGTTGATTGAAAACAAAGGTTGTTTTCTTCACCTTATCCGTTTGGTGGTATAATCATGCCTTGCGGGGCGTAGCTCAGCCCGGATAGAGCGCACGGTTCGGGTCCGTGAGGCCAGCGGTTCAAATCCGCTCGCCCCGACAGAATAACACTCCTGGAAAGGGGTGTTTTTGTTTGTGTGGGGATGGTGAATTGTGAATGGTGAATTGGCTGGATTGATCTGTTCTAAATGCATAGGTACTGGAAGCCCAGGACGTGCAAATCCGCTCGCCCTGGAGCGCAGTGGAACCCCTGAAGCGGAGCGGAAGGGGCTGACAGAAAAGACACGCTGAGAAGGCGTGTTTTTTATTTACCCGGCAGCAGGGTTCGGAGGTTGCGCATAGATTCGTAGGGTGCGGTCTTCTTTTGACCGCACCGAAAAGATAAAACGGCGGGGTGAAGAGCGCACTCCGCCCTACGATCGAACCTGTAGGGTGCGGTCCGGTTGTGACCGCACCAAGAGTCAATATGGCGGGGTGAATAACGCACCCCGCCCTACGTGAGCATCAAATCGACATTACGGCGGGGTGAAGTGCGCACCCCGCCCTACGGACGAACCTGTATAGTACGGTCTTCTTTTGACCGCACCTAAATAACAATATGGCGGGGTGAAAGGCACACCCCGCCCTACGGACTGTTTATTTTGGGGCGAAGTGCGGTGGGTGGGCAGGGTGATCGAGATACAGGGGTAACCCATGATCTGTTGCACATGGCGGACGTCATGACGGTTCATAAACTTATCGCCTTTTTGTCAATCGTTATAATCCTGTTAAATTATCGGTCTAATTCTACCTGTAAATTGCCTTTGTTACCTTTTATGACAGTATGATTGTTAATAATAAAATGCGGTGTGCTTGACACCGCATTTTTCTATTTTGATGGATGATGACGCCTCACTCGATGATTTCGACGTTTTGAGCCTGGGGACCTTTGTCACCTTCGACGACTTCAAACTCTACTCGTTGACCTTCGCGCAGGGTTCGGAAACCCTCAGCATTGATCGCAGAGAAGTGTACGAAAACATCTTTTTCGCCGTTATCTCGGGCGATAAAGCCATAGCCTTTTTCGCCGTTGAACCACTTGACTAGGCCAAGTTCTCGTTCTGCCATGCTTGGAAACCTCCTTTAAACCATATTCCTACCAGCCTTGCTAACGTACGTTCCAAACAAGAACAAAACGAGCGTGCTTCTTATCGAACTTCCGTTAACCTTCATCCCTAATATACTATGGCTTTTTTCTGGTGTCAATATATTGTGGAAAGCCATAATATTTTAAAAACGTGGTGATAGCAGGGTGTTTAGTTAAAAAAACTTTAGGAAATTAAGCCCAAAATGTGGGCAGATGCGCCCGGTAGACGGTCAGATACTCGTCCAAGATTTGTTGGGCGACATCCATATCGCGGATGACGGAATCCAGCAGCAGGGCTTGCAATGCCAGCTGACGATCGCCATGGACAACGGCGTCCACCGTCAGGTGGCTGATGCTGATCTCCCGGTGCAGCAGTTCGGCGATCCCGGGGGGCAATTCGCCAATAGGAGCGCCGGTCACGCCGCCAGCATGGATAACACCGGGCAACTCGATGATGGCGTCCTCGGGCAGATTGGTGATGTGGCCCTGGTTAGGGATATTGAGGGCTTCCCATAGCAGTTTTCCATCGGTGAGGATGTTCTCGATCACTTCCAGGGCGCCCTCGCTGTAGCCGGGGGCGAACTCCTCCGGGTTGGTCTTCGTTTGGGCTGTTTGGGCTAATTTCATCCATTGATCCTCGCGATCCTGGTGGCGGTCAGCCCATTCGTACAGCTCGAGCTCGTATTTTTCCCAGGGTTGGGTAATGGGATCGCTGACCCAGGGCAGGTATTCGCACAGGTGTTCATCGCCGGGGATGGGGAACAGCCCAAAGGCATCGAAAACACGCCGGGTGAGGGGTTCAAAGCTTGCGGGCAGTGCCTGCCAGCGTTGTTTGAAGCGGGGGTAGAGGTCAGCACCGGTCTCACGGTCGGTCAGCTCGAGCATCCAGGTGAAATGGTTGAGGCCAGCGGCGGTGATCCTGACCTTCTCTACGGTTTGCAGGTAAGTAGCGAACATCGCGGCGGTGTATTTGTCACTGGCATGGGTGCTGGTGAAGCTGGGTGGCACCATGATGTTGAAGTCCTGTGCCAGCGCCTTCCCCACCATGGCATACCCTGTGCTGAGCTGGTGGCATAATCCGATCACTTTGATGGATGTGTGGCGGTGGATGGTGGCACAGATGCGCGCCATGGGGTTGGTGAAGTTGATCAGCCAGGCATCAGGACAATATACTTCCATGTCCCGGGCAATGTCTAATATCGGTGTGATGTTGCGAGCCGCGTGGGCAAAGCCCCCAGGGCCGCTGTTTTCGGCATAGGGCTGCCGGACGCCGAATTTCAGCGGGATCAGGTAATCGGATTCCCACAAACCTTCGCGCGGGCCAACTTCGATGGCATTGATCACAAACTGGGCGCCTGGGAGGGCTGGGCGATGGTGTGTGTGGGCATCGATGTGCATACCGGCATCCCACACTTCGTTGAGCCAGGAGATCAGCTGGTGCATGACCGATAGGTGGGCCTCGTCCCGGTCAACCAGGACGATGTCACTCCCTCTGAGGGTTTTGCTACGCAGCAGTGAGACCAGGGTGGTCAGTCCAAAGGAGTAGCTGCCGGCGCCAATGCAGACGATCTTGGCTGGTGTTGCCATGTTTGGATTTTACTTTCCGCCAGTGCTGCCGTTGAGGTAGTCATCGATGGCGCGGGCGGCTTTGCGGCCTGCACCCATGGCCAGGATGACGGTTGCGCCGCCGGTGACGATGTCGCCGCCTGCAAAGACGCCAGGTTTACTGGTGGCCATGGTGTCTTCATTAACGACGATATTGCCCCAACGGTTGAATTCCAGGTCGTCCGTGGTGCGCTGGATGATCGGGTTGGACCCATTGCCAATGGCCACGATGACCAAGTCCACTGGGACTTCGTGCTCTGAACCCTCGATGGGCACCGGGCGCCTACGACCGGATTGGTCGGGTTGGCCGAGCTCCATGCGGATCAGGCGCATGGCTTTCAACCAGCCCTGTTCATCCCCAATGAATTCAATCGGGGCTTGCAGGAATTGGAAATCGATCTGCTCTTCTTTGGCGTGTTCAATTTCCTCCAGCCGGGCGGGCATTTCCTTGGCTGTACGCCGGTAGATGATGCTGCTCTTGGCCGCGCCCAGGCGGAGGGCAACCCGCGCTGAATCCAGGGCCGTGTTGCCGCCGCCAATGACAGCGACGTGCTTACCCTGGCAGTCGATGATGGGTGTATCGGAATTTGGGAACTGGTAGGCCTTCATCAGGTTGACGCGGGTGAGAAATTCGTTCGCGGAGTAGACGCCCACCAGATTTTCGCCGGGGATATTCATGAAATAGGGCAGTCCAGCGCCCACCCCGACGAAGACTGCATCGTAGCCCTCTTCTTCCATCAGCTCATCAATGGTGTAGGTCACGCCGATGACGGTGTTAGGCCTGAACTCTACCCCCTGGTCCGCCAGGGCATCGACTTCCTCACGGACAATCGCTTTGGGCAGGCGGAATTCAGGAATGCCATAGATCAGCACACCGCCATACTCATGAAAGGCTTCAAACACGGTCACATCATGCCCCATGCGGATCAGATCGCCCGCGCAGGAAAGCCCGGCCGGGCCTGAACCGATGATAGCGACTTTCTTGCCCGTTTTTTGGTGCTCCGGGATCGGATAGCGGGTTAAATCGCCGTGGGTGCGTTCGTAGTCGGTCACAAAACGGGCCAGTGCGCCGATGGCGACGGATTCATCCCGTTTGGTGAGGATGCACGCGCCTTCGCACTGATCCGACTGGGGGCACACCCGGCTGCACACTGCCGCCAAAACATTATCTGTTTTGATCAGCTTGGAGGCGGCGATGTAATCTTTTTCCTTGAGCAAGTTGATAAAGCCGGGGATTTTCACCTCGACCGGGCAGCCCTCTACACAGACCGGCCGTTTACAATCCAAACAGCGCTGGGCCTCCAGCAGGGCCAGCGCTTCGGTGAAACCGATGTTGACCTCGTTGAAATCCTTGATCCGGTCTTCAGGCACCCGGGCGGGTATGGGCTGGCGGGGGATCTTAGGGGTTTTCCGCCGGTTGGCACGCTCAATTTTTTCCGCAGCCGCTTCGAGGGCGCATTGTTCTTCGTGCAGGTAGGCCCGGTTGCGTTTCATAAGGATATCAAAGTCCACCAGGTGGGCATCAAACTCGGGGCCATCCACACAAGCAAATTTAGTGGAACCATTCAAAGCCACCCGGCATCCGCCGCACATGCCGGTGCCATCGACCATGATGGAATTGAGGCTGACGACGGTTTGAATGCCATATGGGCGGGTCATGTTGGCAACTGCGCGCATCATGGGGAGTGGGCCGACGGCCAGCACAAAGTCTATGGGGTCATTGCCATCCAGCAGGTCTTGCAGTGCTTCAGTGACAAAGCCGGACCGGCCGTAGCTGCCATCGTCGGTGCAGACGAGGACTTGATCGGCAATCTCGGAGAGCTCATCTTCCAGGATTACCAGGGATTCGGTCCGGGCGCCAATAATGGCTGTGACACGGTTCCCGGCAGCTTTGAGCGCTTTTGCCTGGGGAAAACTAACTGCCGTCCCAACCCCACCGCCGATCACGACCACGTGGCCGAAAAAATCGATCTCGGAGGGGTTCCCCAGCGGGCCAACCAGGTCCTGGATGGTATCGCCGGCCTCAAGCTGATTGATTTCCCGGGTGGATTTGCCAATGCCCTGCACAATGAGCGTGATCGTGCCGGGGTCCCCGGTCGAATCAACAATGGTTAACGGGATACGTTCGCCTTTTTCTGAAATGCGAATGATCACAAATTGACCCGGTTTGCGTTTCTTGGCGATCACCGGTGCATGAATAACAAATTCTTTTATGTCAGGCGCGATAAAGTGGGCATCAAGGATTGTGTGTTCAGACATGGACACCTTTAAATTGTGAGTTTTGTTTAGCGCTTTGATTATAATTTATGAAGGTGATTAAGAAAGCTGAGATTCTTCATGAAATATGAGTCTTTCTGTCATATTTGAAAGGCTCATTCTGTTATTACGGATAAGTCAACGATAAAACACCAATAATCGGCCAGTTGGACCTCAGCTGACTCCTTGAGTTGCTGGAAGCAATACAATCCTGGCTCCAGCTCCTGTTCGGGCTGAATCAAAACAGCCTTGTCGGCACCTGTTCTGCCCCGGATGGGGATATATGCGCCGGTTTCATAGATCAGCTTCATTTGGTTGCGGTCAGCCGTGGTTTCCCATAGCACAATCAGCGGCCTGTTTTGTCGGCTGGTGGGGATGCCCGAATTCCGGGTAGGGGGACCTTCGTGCTGGGTCATGTCAAAGTACATGCCCTCTTCATACAGAAATACACCTGAATACGGCGGCGGGGATGACAAGGATGCACGTTCCCCAAGCAAGAACCCTACCGGCAGCTCGAAATTAAACAGCGCGCTGGCCGCCAGCAGGCCAATGAAACAAAACACCAGCGCCACCACGCCCAGCAAACCGATTTCAACCGGCGAAAGCTTTTCACTGTCCTTTTCCTGATCCGCATCTTCAGCTGGATCCGATCTGTGCGGTGGTTGTGATTCCGCGATGGTGCCCAGCTCATCAACCGTGCGTTGAGACCATTGCATGGGTGGTACAACCGTTGGTCGTTTTCTGCGGTCTGGGAAGGGGGAGATTGGGCGGGTGTGGTCTGATAGGTGGTCGTCTTTTACACTGGCTTCATCCTGTTTGCGCTTTTCCAGGTAAGCCATACCTCGTTGGGCTGGGACGTTGTGGGGGTCAATCTCAAGGGCTTTTTCAAGGAAAATGGCTTGTTTGTCCGCATCGTCGATGATGGCCGCAATCCACACCCACACTTCGGCGTTTTGAGGCTCTTCGATGATGGCGTCCTTGAGATGCTCTAAGGCTTCTGGCATGCGGCCGGCTTTGGCTGCGTTGATCCCAAGTTGTAGTGAGGAGGTCATGATCTCTCCCGTGGCACTTGTTCGGCGGTGTTGACCGCTCAGTGCTGTAGAAACACATCCGGATATGGTAACGAATTACGATTATGCTGACATAATTTTACCACATAGCCAGTATTCATATGATATCAATATAACTTAAAGCAGCCATTAATTGACAGGGAATGAGAGGGATCGCGTATAATTTGATGAGGATCGGAGGTTTACGAACATGAAAATTGGTGTTCTTTCAGACACACATGACAACTTATCCAATCTTTTAGCCGTGCTGGAAACTTGCCGCGAGCGGCGGATTGACACCCTGATCCACTGCGGCGATCTGACAGGTTTTGAGCTGGTGTCCCAATTTACGGGCTTTCGGACCATCTACACACCTGGCAATATGGACCATGCCGCAGGAGCGATTACAAAACGGTTTAAAAAGCTGCGAACAGATAATTTTGTCGGCCCGGTGTTCAAAGGGTACATCGGCGAGGTGTCCGTGGCCGCGACCCACAGCCATATTGACAATAAAGTGATGGACCTGGTGAACACCCAGCGTTACCGGTGGGTGTTTCACGGGCATACCCACCAACGGCGGGACGAAGTGATCAACGGGGTGCGCATTGTTAACCCGGGTGCACTGGGCGGGTTGGGCAAGGAACCCCGGTCATTTTGCGTTGTGGACCTGAGCGCCAACGCTGTTGAGTTCATCACGGTTTAGGTGTGGAAGCATGGATTACGATGCATTGTGTGCGTACCTGGAGCAAAAACCTGGCGCCCGCAGGGACATGCCTTTTGGTCCGGACGGGCTGGTTTTTAAGGTGTTGAACAGGATGTTTGCCCTGGTGGCCTGGCAGGCAGACCCGCTTACCATCACTTTAAAGGCCGATCCCGTGGACGCCATCATCCTCCGGCGGCAATATCCGGCGGTTACACCAGGCTATCACATGAACAAAACGCACTGGAATACGGTCAGATTGGATGGCAGCATCCCGGATGATGAGGTGCGGCGGATGATTGACGACTCGTATGGGCTGGTTGTGCAGGGCATGACCCGCGCGGACCGGGCCAAACTCGAAATTAAGGGATAGGCGCATGATGGCACGTAAACTCGACCAGATTCTGGTGATTGATGTGGAAGCGACCTGCTGGGAGGCTGACCCGCCTGCCGGCCAGGTCAGCGAGATTATTGAAATTGGGTTGTGCGTGCTGGATGTCGCCAGCGGTGCGCGGGAAACCCCCCGGGCGATCATGGTGCGCCCAGAGCGCTCAACGGTAAGCGAATATTGCACCCAATTGACCACGATCACCCCTGAAATGGTTGTCACTGGCATCGGTTTTGCCGCAGCCTGCCAGCTTTTGGAGGAGGAATACCGTTCCCGCCAGCGCACCTGGGCCAGCTATGGTGATTATGACCGCCTGCAATTCATTAAACAATGCGAGGAAGTGGGCATCCCCTATCCCTTTGGGCGCTCGCACATCAACGTGAAAAACCTTCTGGCCCTGCAGCTGGGACTGAAAAAAGAAGTCGGCTTACAGCGGGGAATGCATTTATTGGGATTGGCCCCTGAGGGCACGCTCCACCGGGGGGTTGATGACGCCTGGAATATTGCCGCCGTGCTTGAGCGGGTGCTGCTTAGGCGGGGCGGGTAGCCGCAGCTGGCTGAGGTCGGTCTGAACCCGCTGGGTGAGTTGTTCCTCATCCAGCCCCCAGGCCTCCAGCACAATACCCGCTGCCCGCAAGAGCAGCCGTTGATAGCGGGCCACATCAACCGCGTGCGGGTTGGGCTTTTGCGGAAGGTCCCAGGCAAACACGCCGGGTTTGCCCAGGGTGTAAAGGAAGGGCACCCGCTGGCCCGGCTGCAGCGTTTTGCCAACCGTGTTGAGCTGCAGCACAGCCCGCGCAGCGGGGGAGAGCGTGCGGTAGGCTTCCATTTTACGACCCAGCCGCTGCCGGACGAGGAGTTGTGCTAGTCTGACCTCGCCGGTGCGCAGGGCCCTCAGGCGTTCCTGCAGGAAGGCGATCGCTTCTGGCAGTGCGGCCTCGGGTTCTTCTGCCCGGGCGAGCAATTCCAGCAGGTGCATTTGCGCTTCGGCGACGAAGGGCGTGCTGTCGCGCCGGCGGGCGTCGATCCCGCGCACCTTGAGAGTCCCATCCTGGAAGACGCCAAAATAGCGGTTGGCGACCGGCCGTTTTTTGTTCTGACGCGATCCGACAAATACCACCCAGCGATAAATCCCATCCAGCGAGATCGGCAGCCCGGTACGCTGCTGGATCTCCAGCAGCAGGGGCTGAATGTCATCGGGTTGCGTTTTGTCGGGATGCTGCACCCACAGCCCGTCCACGTAAAGCTGGATGACCTCAAAGCCCAGGTCTTCGGCGGCTTCCTTGGCGCGCAGGAGTGCTTCGCGCCCGTAAGCAGTGACCGCCTGGTGGGCTTCAATGCGCCCAAACCGGGCGTTTTTGTAGCCGAGGTAGCCAAAGCAGGTCACCAGCAGCCATTTCAGCGCCGAGGCACGGTTTTTAAAGCCTTTGCGATAAGGGTCCCAGGAAGGGGCGCTGGCGAGGTGTTTTTTCATCTCGATGCGCTTCTCCAGCAGCGGGCGCAGCGCCTTGGGGATCAGTCCATCCTGGCTGGTGTCGATGGCCAGGCCCAGGGCGGGGACCAGGTTGTCGCCGTCGGGGTCGGGCAGGATCGTCTCCGGTGAAATGTTGAAGTGCACCATGATGGCCGGGTAAAGGGAGACAAAGTCGATCTCGGCCACGTTCTTGTGCACGCCGATCTTGGGCTGGTAGACCAGCCCGCCCTGGTCCGCCGAGAACAGGTCAGCGGCTGGCTTGAGCATCTCCGCCTGCTGTTTCTGCCAGGGCACCAGGATGCCCTCGCGCAGGGCGGTGAGCATCTCAATGGATGAGATGCCGGTGCCCGGCGAAACCCGGGCGGCGGTCTGCAGGGG
>DKFH01000042.1:16158-17157 GCA_002452315.1 Anaerolineaceae bacterium UBA6801
TCGATGTGGCAGCGCCCGAACAGGTGGATCTGCTGGCCGCGGTAGATGATCTGCCCGTAGGAGAAATAGGTGCGTTCCTTTTGCCAGCGGGTGCCCCGGCCGGGTTCCCGGTTGAGGCCCAGGGGGATGTGGTGCGACTCGGCGCCCTTGAGCAGGCGCGGCAGGAGCCAGGTGTCGCCATAATCTGTGAGCAGCAGGTCAGGATCATAGCGCTGGATGAGCGCCCGCAGATTGACCAGCAGCGGCCGCCAGGTGCGCAGGTCGAAGCGGTAGGTTTCGCCTTCGACCTCGACCAGCACGGCCCGCGGGGTGGCATGATGGGGGGCGGCGTCGGGTGAGAGGGTCATCACACGCAGGGGGATGGGCGTTGTTTTCAAGGTCCAGGCGTCTTCCAAAACCTCGATCTCCTGGAGCTGGCCTGCCTCATCGGCAGCCACGCGGCAGCGCGCCAGGGGAAAGGCGCCCGTTTCGGCAGCAAAGCGCAGGGAAATCTGCAGATCGGCATCGGCATATTCCAGGTGGGGGAAGCGCTCAGCGATCTGCTGAAAGACCTTGCGGGCCTCGTAGGGGTTTTTAACGGTGACTCCCAGGGCGGTCACCGGTCCGCGCTTGAAGACGTCCATGCGGCTTGCCCGGCTGAGGGAAAGCTCGCGGGGGCGCTCACTAAGATGCCGCCAGAGCTGGCGCAATTCGGTGTCCTCCCCCAGCGCGTAAAAGGTAACCGGGAAGGGGCGCCACAGGCGCCAACGCGCTCCCCGCTCATCGATGAAGTACAACACCAGGCCTTCGCGCGGGTCCTCGAACAGGTCGAGCAGCCAGCCGGTGAACTCAGGCATGCATGGCCTCAAGCGTCTCGACGATCTTGCGCAGGCGCATGACCTCTTTGTGTTCCTCGAGCAGCATGGCCATCAGGAAGGTCTCAAAGGGCAGCGCGTGGGCCGCATACGCAGCGGCGGAGATGTGCTTTTGCGCTGCGGTGAACAGATCGTCAAAGATCAA
>DKFH01000011.1 GCA_002452315.1 Anaerolineaceae bacterium UBA6801
CTGCCAGGTCTTCCCGGCTGAGGGTACCTGTAAACATATCACCCTGGCTGACAATTAAGCCGCACTGTCCACCCGGCTTATCCGTCAGGCCGCCGGGACGGATGATGGTGTAATCCAGCCCGCTGCGGCGTAAGGCTTCTTCCCCCATTAATTTCCATTCCAATACTTTGCCAAAGCGGTTGAGGGGATGTTCGGGATGGGTGACGGCGATCGATGAGATCAGGATGAAGCGCCGCAAGCACGCTGACTGGGCCGCACTGACCAGGTTGGCAATCCCCTCGCAGTCCACGCGTTTGGGGCAGTTAGCCCCCACAGGCGTGCGCGTACCGACCACTGAAATCAGCGCGTTTACCCCAGCCATAGAGCTGATCAGCGTCTCGGGATCACGCACGTCGCCCTGGTGCAGGGTGACCGCAGGCCCGAATAGGGCTTCAGCTTTGGGTATATTTCTAACCAGAAGGTGCGGGCTTTGGCCGGTCGCAACCAGTTTTCTAACAATAATCTGGCCGGTACGCCCGGTAGCACCCACTATCAGGATGTTTTCGTTCATCTTTCAACCTGTAAATCACCACTAAATAAGCAATAAATGACGTTTTTGTTTTATTTGTCCTGATTGATCTGCTTAATCTTCTGGAGAATGGCTTCATTCTCCGGGATATCTGACATGGAGCGGGCATAGTGCACAAAGCGCACCACACCGGCTTTATCGACGATCATCTGGGCGGGGACCCGGCCGAACTTCAGCAGGGTCACTTCCTGGTCATACAGCTGGGCTGCTTTGTGGTCTGGGTCTGCCAGGCCGATATAGGGGATCTCACCCTCTTCCCAGAAACGGACAAAGGCCTCTGCCGAATCGGGTCCCACAGCCACCACTTCGGTTTTGTTTTCAACAAACTGCTGATAATCCTGGCGCAACTGCGCCATGTGCCGGCGGCAGTATGGTCAGGTAAAGCCGCGGTTAAACACCAGGTACACGTTTTGCTTGCCCTCAAAATCGGACAGGCTGACCTGTCTTCCCTGGGTGTCGACCAGGGTGAAATCGCGGGCTTTCTCGCCCTGTTTGATACGTTTAGTTCCCATGGTTGTCCTCCAATATAGTAGTCAGAAATTGGTCAATAGCAGAAAGGAATTCAAGCGGACATTCCTCCTGGGGGAGGTGGCCGCAGTTTTCGATCACCACCAGCTGCGCACCGGCGATATCTTCCGCCAGGCGCAGGCTGTTCTCAACAGGGACAATTTGGTCTTCTGCCCCGCTGATCACCAGGGACAGGCACCAGGAAGGGCCCCACCAGCAGACCGATTACGATGTAACGCCAAATCTTTTTCATCATTATCCTTATTCACTGTCCTACAATGATTATAGGAAATCCAGAGGGGCGATGCAAGGTCAAAGGTTCTACAAAGCTGGCCAGTGGCAGAGTCGGCAGCGTGATCAATGCTTAATATATAAAGCAAGTATTCAATTGCACGGTGCCATCGTGGATTATGATTTAGTTTTCTTGGTTGGTTATCTCCTTTCCTTTTTAGGAACCGCTTTAAATTGTGTAGGAGCCATCTGAATTATGTTACAATTTTAACAAAACCGATGATCGTCCACGATGTATTCAGGAGGATACCCCTATGACAAATGAATCCACTTTTAAACTCACCTATGCGACCATGTTCGACCCCCCCGAAGAATTGCACACCCGTTTTGCTGAAGCGATGGACACGCTAAAACAAAACCTGGGGCAAGAGATCCCCATGTTCATCGATGGGGAGGAACGGTATGTCGATGACAAATACCAGGAATTTTCGCCCATCAATACCGATTTGCACCTGCTGACCTATCAAAAGGGCAGCGCCCAGGACGCCCAGGACGCTATTGCCGCAGCACGAAAGGCCTTCCCCGGCTGGAGCCAGATGTACTGGGACGAGCGGGTCTATCTACTGCGCAGGGCCGCGGACATCATCGACCAGCGCCTGTTTGAGATCGGCGCGGTGGTGACCCTGGAAGTTGGTAAGAACCGTATGGAAGCCCTGGGTGACGTGGCTGAAACCGCCGACCTGATCCGCTATGCCTGCGACCAGATGGAAGCCAATCACGGCTACCGGGCCAAGATGGGCAAGGACCCGCTGATCGGTTTTGATTCGACCAACACCACGGTGCTCAAGCCCTACGGCGTGTGGGTGGTGATCAGCCCCTTCAACTTCCCGGCCGCGCTCACCGGCGGCCCGATGGGGGCAGCCCTGGTGGCGGGCAACACCCTGGTCGTCAAACCAGCCTCCATCACCACCTGGACGACGGCTTTGCTGGTGGATTGCTTGCGCCAGGCAGGCGTCCCGGATGGGGTGGTCAATTTTGTATCCGGTTCCGGCTCGACCGTCGGCAATGCGCTGGTGGAGAGCAAAGACGTGGACGGGATCACCTTTACCGGTTCCTTTGACGTGGGCATGGGCATTTACCGGACCTTTGCGCAGGGCGAGTATGTGCGCCCCACCATCCTTGAGATGGGCGGCAAGAACCCGGCCATCGTCTCAAA
>DKFH01000015.1:0-7047 GCA_002452315.1 Anaerolineaceae bacterium UBA6801
GGTTCGCCTTCGGTTTCACTGATGACGAATGCGGGCATGTCCTTCAACAGCCCCTTACCGCGTATTCAGCAAAGCGTGCGGCAGGATCGGCCTTATACGATGACCGTCAGGGTGGTTGAAAGCGGGATGATCACCTCGGTGAGCCTGCCCTACCTTGTGGACCAGGCCGGATTGCCCGGGCAGAAGATTCTTACGCTTGAACTGCAAAACCCGGATCAGGGTGGGGATGTGTGGACCAGCAGTATCCTCTCATCCTTTGCCCCTGGCGAAGATGTGCGCGGTGGATCGTATGAGTTTGTCCTATCTTCACCCATGCGGGTTGAAGCAGGTCAGAACCTGGTGGTCTCATTGGCGACTGAGCAGGCAGGTGTTCAACTGGTGCCCCAGGCCCCAGCCCCGGCACATGAGAGCAGTTGGGATGACGCCATCCCCTATCCTGTAGATGGGTTCAGCCCCTATAGCGAGTGGGGCGGTATTTATCGGGGGGATCTGAATTTTGAAATGTATTGGGCCGATGACCACAATAAGCTGGCACGCTTTGAGACCATCCTTGACCAGGCGGACTACATCTTCATCACCTCAAACCGGCAGTGGGGAACGACCACCCGCGTGCCTGAACGCTACCTGCTAACGACCTATTATTACCGGCACCTGCTGGGCTGCCCGGCGGAGGAAGATCTCCTGTGGTGTTACAGTGTGGCTGAGCCCGGCATGTTCTCGGGGACATTAGGGTTTGAATTAGCGGCGGTTTTTCAGTCCAATCCCAATTTGGGGCCCCTGGAATTCAATACGCAGTTTGCCGAAGAAGCCTTCACGGTTTATGATCACCCCAAGGTGTTGATCTTCAGGAAAACAGCGGAATATGACTCCATTGCAGTTCGGGAGCGGTTGCGCTCGGTTGATTTGAGCAAGGTGGTGTACTTCACCCCGGGTGAGGCTGCCAGCTACCGGGGTCCAGACCCTGAGCAATTCAACGAACCGACGTCTAACCTGATGCTCCCGGCAGACCGGCTGGCGGAGCAGCAGGCGGGAGGGACCTGGTCTGAATTGTTTGACCGGGATAGCAAAATCAACACCTCACCCTTGGCCGCCACCCTTGTGTTTTATGGGTTTGTGCTGGTTTTGGGATGGATCAGCTTTCCGCTGGTGCGCCTGGCGCTGCCTGGTTTGGCAGATCGGGGTTATCCGTTAGCCAAATTGGTGGGATTGTTGCTGCTGGCGTTTTTTGTGTGGATTCTTGGCTCTCTGGGTGTGCCTGTGACGCGCCAATTAATCTGGTGGGTGCTGCTTGGGCTGGTTGTGGTGGGCGGCCTCCTGTTTTTCCTGCAGCGCAAGGCGATTTGGCAATCGATTAAGACAGAATGGCGCTATTACCTGATGGTTGAGGTCCTGGGGTTGATCGCCTTCGTTCTGTTTTTGCTGGTACGTATCGGCAACCCGGATTTATGGCACCCATTCAAGGGCGGCGAAAAGCCGATGGACTTTTCATACCTGAATGCCGTCATCAAGAGCACGACTTTTCCGCCTTACGACCCGTGGTTTGCAGGCGGGTATATTAATTATTATTATTATGGTTTTGTGATCGTGGGCATGCCGATCAAGCTGCTGGGCATCAACCCAGCGGTGGCGTATAACCTGATACTGCCGTTATGGTACAGCCTGTTGATCCTGGGTGCGTTTTCCGTGGGATGGAACCTTTACCAGGGTATTCCGCGGCCGCGAGCACTGCGTGCAGGGGAGCGAAAGGGTACGCTGGGGGCAGCCTTTGGTGCCGGCTTGGTCACGGCGGTCTTGCTGGCTGTGTTGGGAAATTTGGGTACAGTCAGGCTGATCTTGAATGGCTTCCAGCGGATCGCAGCTGGCGGTATGGTGATCGATGAAGCCTCCCTGGGGCAGCAGATCAGCTGGACCCTCCAGGGTTTGGCCCAGTTCTTACAGGGGACCCGCCTACCGTTTTACCCTGGGGATTGGTATTGGTTCCCCAGCCGGGTTATTCCCGGGGAGCCGATCACGGAATTCCCTTACTTCACATTTATTTATGCCGATTTACATGCCCACCTGATCGCATTCCCAATCACGGTATTGGCAGTCAGTTGGGGCCTTTCAGTTGTCCAGAACAAAGGCCGCTGGGGTGAGCAGGACGGACGCTGGCGCGTTTTGGGGCTGGCGGTCAGCTTCTTCCTGGGCGGGCTGACGATCGGCGCGCTGCGGCCGACCAATACCTGGGACTTTTACACCTATCTCGTTTTTGCCTCGGCAACCCTGTTCTACAGCATCACCAAACACCATCAACCGCGCTTGAAGCTAAATTTTTCCGGTGCTGAATGGGTTGAGAAGATCGCCGCCGGGATCGGTGCGGTTTTGGGTTTGGTGTTATTGTCATTGTGGCTGTATCAGCCCTTTACGTACTGGTTTGGGCAGGCCTATACACGGGTAGATATTTGGGAGGGCAGCCGGACGCCCCTGAATTCGTATTTCACCCATTGGGGTTTGTTTCTGTTCATCATCGTGAGTTGGATGGCCTGGGAAACTTATCACTGGATGAAAACAACGCCTGTGTCGGCCTTAGAGAAACTCCGGCCTTACAAATCCTGGTTGACTACCATTCTGATTATCTTTGTATTGGTTATTGTGCTCTTTTTGGTGATGGGCGTGCCGGTGGGGATCATTGCACTGCCTTTGGGGGTGTGGGTGGTGGTCTTGATGCTGCGGCCTGGCCGTTCGGATAGCGGGCGGTTTCACCTGTTTATGATTGGGACAGCACTCACCCTAACGTTGGCTGTTGAACTGGTCTACCTGCCCGGGGATATCGGCCGGATGAATTCAGTGTTCAAGTTTTACTTGCAAGCCTGGATTTTGTTCGCGCTTTCTGCCGGGGTGTGCCTGGTGTGGCTGCTGAAATCCCTGCGTTACTGGCGGAACCGGTTGGTATTTTTCTGGCAGTTAGGTCTGTTCTTACTGGTGGTCTCTGCCGCGTTGTTTACCGTGATGGGCACAACGGATAAAATCAATGACCGCATGGCGCCGAATGCTCCCCAAGGCTTGGACGGCATGAGCTACATGGCATATGCTACATATTATGACATGGGCTTTGAAATGCGCCTTGTGGAGGATTATTTTGCCATCCGCTGGATGCAGGATCATGTTGAGGGGTCCCCGGTTATCCTGGAGGGCCAGGCGTATGAGTACCGCTGGGGCAATCGGTTCACAATTTATACTGGCTTGCCGGGGGTTGTGGGGTGGAACTGGCATCAACGGCAACAGCGGGCTGTGCTGCGGAACAATGTGGTTCAGGAACGGGTGAACCGGGTAGACACTTTCTACACTACGGAAGATATCACCTATGCCGTTGATTTTCTCCAGGCTTATGATGTGGCGTATATCGTGGTCGGTCAGCTAGAGCAAGCCTTTTATCCCGGGCCAGGCCTGGATAAGTTTGAAACCTATGACGGTCAGCTGTGGGACGCCGTTTACCGTGTGGGCAGCACGACCATCTATGCGGTGCGTAAATAACCGCCGATATCCACTTTCTTGACTGCACAAGAACCAGCGGACAAGTATAATATTGAATGTGGGTTTGATCGTGATGGTCTGGATGGCCAGCTTGTGATCCAGAAAACATCTTGCATAATAGCGGTCGGTGACGGATGGCCGGTAATGTGTGAGATGTGATGTGTAAGCAATGCAGTCATGAAAAACACAGACGAAATGCAGCAGACTTATGGATAATCGAAGCAATTCAACACAGCACGGGATCATCATAGTGGGGGCGTTTATTGTTGCTTTAGCCTTTCGGTTAATCCGCCTGGGGGTTTTGGCTTTAGGCAACCAGGAAGCGGCGCTCGCCTTGCAAGCGCTGGCTATTGCCAGGGGTGAGCAAACCGTGTTTGGAGGCGTTCATGCCTATGTGGGGTTGACGGGTTTGCCGTTTTATTTGTTGACAACATCTAATTTTCTGGCTCGCTTTTGGCCAGCCGTCATCGGCGCGCTGATTGTCTTTATTCCCTTCCTGTTTGCTAAAATTATTGGGTGGCGGCCGGCGGTCCTGGCTGCTTTTGTTTTGGCGGTGACGCCTGAAATGGTTGGCCTGGCGCGGATCATCGGTTCGCCGATGATGGCGCTGGTGTTCCTGTTGCTGGCAGCAGGATTTTGGCTGGCGCGGAAGCCGACTTTGGCCGGAATCAGCCTGGGATTGGGGCTGATGAGCGGTCCGAGTTTCTGGCTGGGTGTGGTAATCCTCGGGTCCAGCCTGGTGCTTGCTGAGAGGTTGTTTGGCGTGCGTGAGGTTTTCATCCGCCAGCCGATTGAGACACCGAAAGCCTTTTGGACGCGCTTTGGCCTTGGCCTGGCGATAACACTGCTGCTGGTGGGGACGGGGTTTTTCATGGCCCCCAGCGGATTGAGTGGCATTTTTGCGGGTTTGTTTGAGTTCATCCTCGGTTTTGGAGGACCGCGTTCAGCACCATGGGGCTGGGCGGCATTTGCGCTACTGGTTTATTGCGCAGGGGCGGTCATTTTTGGCTTGTGGGGCGGAATTCGGGGCGTGCTGATCAACAGCAAGCTGGATATGTTCCTGCTGGTTTGGGCGCTGTTGGGGTTGGTTGTGATTACCCTGTATCCCGGCAGCGGAGCGCCAGAGGTGATTTGGGTCTCGTTGCCGCTGTGGATTCTAGCTGCCCGGGTGGTGTCCTTTGCGTGGCGGAAGCCAGAAAAATCGAAGCTGGTGGTGGCCATCACCACGGTGATGGTGATTGTGGTGGCGGCCTTCATGGCGCTGTCCCTGCGCACGCTGGTCAGCCCGACATTACCACCGGACCAGCAATTGAATTACCTGATTGCGCTGGGGGGCGGCGCAGTGCTGGTAGTGGCAATCATCCTGCTGGTCAGCTATGGCTGGTCAGAAACCACCGCCCGAACAGGTTTGCTGCTGGGGGTGGGGCTGGTGCTTTTAGCGGGGATGGTCTCTGTGAGTGTGAACTCAACCGGCATCGGGTCCGAGACGCCCTTTGAGCTGTGGCATCTGGATGAAGGTGTTGTAATGCCTGAATGGGTGCAGGTCACCATCGACCGCACGCTGGTGTGGAATGCGCGCAGGTCGCAGCCTGTTGGACTGGTCGTATCAGAGCTGGATACGCCTGGACTGCGCTGGGCCTTGCATCGCTACGAACCGCTTAAATTTTTGCCTTTTTTGCCACAGCAATCACAACCGGGCATTTTACTCACCCCTATGGGGACAATTCCGGAGATCTCGTACGGGTACCAGGGGCAAAGCCTGGTGTGGATGCGCTCCGTACCCTGGCGGGAGTTGGCGCCGAGCCAATACCTGACCTGGCTGATCACCCGCGAGGTACCGACCATTCCGCAGGCATTGATCCTGTGGGTGCGGACTGACCTGATGCCGGGCGGTGAAATCGTTCAATAATTGAGACAGGAAAAAATATGGGATTACCTACCACCATTGCCATTGATGGGCCGGCTGCTTCGGGTAAGTCGACCCTGGGAGCCCTGTTGGCTAAAGCGCTGGGCTATCTTTATTTTGATACCGGGGTGATGTACCGCGCGGTGACCCTGGCTATGCTGCAAGCAGGCCTGGACATTAACGACGAAGAAGCTATCGGCGCATTGGCGGAAAAAGTCCACATAGATATCCGTCCGCCCAGTGTTGATGACGGACGGGACGTTGACGTGCTACTGGATGGGCAGGATGTGACCTGGGAAATTCGGTCAGATGCGGTCAATGACTATGTCTCACCTGTCTCGGTGTATGCTGCTGTCAGAAAAGCGATGACCGAGCAGCAACGGCGCATTGCCAAGGACAATAAGGTGGTGATGGTGGGGCGCGACATTGGCACCGTCGTGATGCCGGATGCTGATCTGAAAATCTACCTGGACGCATCTGTTGAAGTTCGTGCTCAACGGCGGCTTAAAGAAATGCTTGAAAGAGGTGAAGAATCGGATTATGAAGCCGTACTGCGCTCGCTGAGAAACCGCGATCAGATCGATTCCAGCCGGGAGATTGCGCCGTTAAAGGCGGCTGAAGACGCGGTAGTGATCTGCGCCGATGATTTAGGAATTCAGGACGTATTAGAAAAAGCAAAGGAGCTGGTATACCGTGTGTGATTCGTTTGTGGCCTTAGGCAATGCAACCAGGGATGGCTCGGTCATTTTTGGGAAGAACAGTGACCGTCACCCCAACGAAGCGCATGAGCTAATCCTGATTCCCCGGGCAGCTCACCCTAAGGATGCCCAGGTCAAGTGCACCTATATCAACATGCCCCAGGTGAGGGAAACCAACGCGGTTTTGCTATCCAAACCATTTTGGATTTGGGGAGCAGAAATGGGCGCTAACGAGCATGGTGTGGTGATTGGCAATGAAGCGGTGTTTACCAAAGTCCCTTATGAAAAGGAACCCGGCCTGATTGGTATGGATTTCATCCGGCTTGCGCTGGAGCGGGCATCTTCGGCTGATGAGGCATTAGATGTGATGATTGAGTTGCTGGAAACTTATGGGCAGGGCGGGAATTCAACCTGTTTTGGGTCGTTTTATTATCACAACAGCTTTATCATTGCGGATCCATCCACAGCCTGGGTGTTTGAGACGGCCGGTAAGCATTGGGCTGCTGAAAAGGTGCGAGATATCCGCACAATCTCCAATTTCCTCAGCATCGGCAATACGTGGGATCAGGCTTCTTCCAATCTGGTCTCTTATGCCGTTTCGAAGGGCTGGTGTAAAAATGAGAACACATTCAATTTTAGCGAGTGTTATTCTGACTTGATCTATTCCAAATTTGGGGCAGGAGAGCACCGTGCCTGCCGAACCGGCGAACTGCTTCAATCCAGGCTCGGTGAAATTGATTTGGCGTTTGCGATGGATGTCCTGCGTGATCATGGCCCCCGGGCAGACGATGCTTGGTTGCCTGGAAAAGGTGTACTGGGGGCTGAGGTGTGCATGCACGCCAGTTTAGGACCTGTTCGGAGCAGCCAAACAACGGCGTCGATGATTTCACACCTGACGCCTGATGGGCACACCCATTGGCTGACAGGCAC
>DKFH01000015.1:7128-8626 GCA_002452315.1 Anaerolineaceae bacterium UBA6801
CTGCATCGCGAGGTATTAAGGGATTATGCCACCCGGGTTAAGGTCATTGAGGCTGAGCGTGAACCCCTTGAAGCGGATTTTCTCGGCCAGGCTGAAGCATTGTTGAAAGATTCCCCTGAAACACGGGCTGCCTTCACCCAAACGTGCTTTTCCAACGTCGAGATTCGCGAAGCGGAGTGGCTGGGCACGGTGATCGACATGCCGATTAAACACCGCCGCCCAATTTTGGATCAGATGGCCTGGCAGAGATTTGATCGCATGGCAAAGCGTGTCACCAGCCACCAAGAGCAATTGACAGCGTACCCACATAAACAAAAACAGCTTCGTTAACTTCGCCATAGAGATGCTATAATGGATTAAACCCGCCAGACCAATTTAAACGCATGTCAGAGATCCTTGTCCCCCTAACCGCAGAATATACCCTGATCATTCCGGGCGCGCCCAGCGCATTGATCGGGTGGCTGCTTGGTTTGTTAGGGATGCTTGCATTGGGTATCGGCCTGCGAGACCGACCTCTCAAGTTGAATCAGTCAACGATCCTGTGGCTGGCCGGGTTGAGCGTGCTGATTTTGATCTTGACGCCATTTGTGGGCGTGCTGCCGCGGATGAGCCCCGATTGGGGCACAGGTGAAGTGCCCGTTCAACACCTGATGTTTTTTGCAGCCATTCCCTGGATGGTAGCGGGGGGGACATTGGGCGTTTTACCGGCTGCCTTGCTGGCCGCAATTTCAGGTTTATTGCTGGCGTATTTAGATACGCATAACATCTTTACGCCGCTGGTATTGATGGGCGTGGCCATTATTTTCAGCTGGTGCGTCCAACAGCGATACCGAACGGCCGTGTTTAAATGGCTGCGCTTTCCAATGATAGCAGCCATTGCCAGTTGGCTGGCTAATGGGCCGTTGGTTTTCGTGGCATTGATCCTGAGCGTTGCTGGAACCACCGCAGCCAGGGTTGGGCTGGCCATTGAGCGCTTCCCGGTAGTGATGTTCGCGCTGGGGGGGATGGTATTGATTGGTGGCGCGGTCGGCATGATTGTTCAGGCCATCAACCAGAGACAGTGGGGAGGGCAAGCGTCATTGCAGCCTGCACCAGGCGAGATTGATTTCAGATACCGTTTGTTTGGATATGCAGTGCCGATGTTTGTCATCCTGCTGGCCGGGGTTCTGGCCATCACCTGGTCGATTGCCCAGAATCATGCCAGACGGCAGATGGTAAAACAGTTAAGAGACACAACCGGGATTGCCGCCGAGAGTTTGGGATTGTTTTTCGAAGCGGGCGGCGGTCTGATACGGGAATTGGCGCTGACGCCTGAGGTCAATTCTGGAGGGAGTGACTCCGTAGCCAATTATCTTGCAGGATCATTGGAAAGTTCACCATTCTTTGGTTCAGTTGCCTTACTGGATGATGAAGGCGAATTAATTGCTAGCGTACCAGAAGATGCGCCATTAGCGGTTTTTCAGTACATTGACATGATTCAATTATCTGAACAGGGCGA
>DKFH01000149.1 GCA_002452315.1 Anaerolineaceae bacterium UBA6801
GAAAAATCGGGCCGGGTTTGGTTCAACCCAGGTGTGGACATTTTCCAGCTCACAACTGGCGGGTTACAGCTGGGCATGCGCTTTGCCGGGCGATTCCTGGCAATTGTTTTTATGAGCTATGTGTTCATATTGTCTACCGACCCCAGCGACCTGGCTTATGCATTGATGAAGATAGGTTTACCTTACAGGTTTGGCTTCATGCTGGTGACGGCATTGCGGTTGGCGCCGGTCATGGAAGATGAGGGTCAAACCATTTATCGAGCACAACTGGCGCGCGGCATCCGCTATGATCAAACCAATCTCAAGAAAGTTGTGCTGCTTTTCCAGCAATTTTTGACGCCGTTATTGATCAGCGCTCTCAGGCGAGCCGATAAATTGGTTTTCAGCATGGAAGGGCGTGGCTTCGGTGCCCAACCAAAGCGAACCTTTCGCCAACGCCCGACTGCCACACGCCTAGACTTGCACCTCAGTCTTGGACTTACACTTTATTTTGCCATCCTGCTATTGATAAATTTTAGGATCTTTCAATGAAAAAACTTACAAACAAACCGGTAATCCTCTTTTTAGTGACATTTATCATCATCATTTGCGGCGTGCTAATTGCGCTGATCGTGGTGACCAAACCCACTCCAATCGCGGTGATACAGGAATTTGGCGTGAGTATGCTGTGGGAAGAAGCCCAAAACATGAATGAGTGCGCAGAATGCCACAAAGCCGTCGATTTTCATGATTGCACGACCTGTCATGATGATCATGGCGCAGTGGAGCTGGCTGGGATACGCTTTTATGAGGTTGTCGAGCTCACAGGCGATGTACCTGAGCATTCATTTGTGCGGGTAAATGAGGTTTTGCCCGACCGCGAAAATGTGGGCACCCATGTTTTATTGTTGGATTTTCTCACACAGCATGGTGTGGACGACTTTGAATCGGTGACCTTTACCACCAATGACGGCGGCCTGACGACCATTGAGGCCCAATATTTGGATGAAACCGCCATGCTGGTGCCCTACATGGACGGGGTTCGGTTTGTGACCGAATCCGTACATTCCTCCACCTGGTTAAAAGGGATCAAACAAATCATCATCGTTGGCACTGAAAAGCCCCTCATCATTGATGGCGAAGCCACCTCCATTGGGCGCTTGTTGTTAGGCGAGACCGTCCGCCTGACCATTGAAGGCTCTGAGACGATGCTGACCAATGAAGAGGGCCAACCCGGCGTTGCCTTTGTTGCCAACTGGGTGGAAGGTGTCCGGCTGCTGCCCCTGCTTAGAACCGTTGATCCAACCCAGCTCACGATCACGGATGTTCACGGAAGCCAGGTTGAACTGGCGGGTGATGAAATCCAAAATGCAGTCATCGCCATTGTACGCAAGGAAGTCACCCTGGTTTTGGCCGACCGCGGGCGCAGTGCCTGGCCAACCGAGATTGCTCAAATCACATCGAAATAGCTTCTTGCCATGAAACGAAATGCCCTGATCTTAACTATTACCGCCATCCTGGTTACCCTCCTCACCAGCTGCCAGCCCACATGGCAGATGGATGTCCATGAAAATGGTCAGCTGGTGGGTTCACTTTCGCCTGAGGTGATCCTGTTCTACCGCGACAAGCTACAAGCTGAAGATGAAGACATTCTGCTGGCACAGGCTTTATATCACATGGGCTTCACGTTGATTGACCATATTTCTTTATCTCAAGCGGATGGTCACTTTACCACGCGGGAGTGGGTGCCGATCGCCCATCTGGCTCGGATCAATATGCAGGGCGAGATTAATATCAAAGGAGAAACATTTACGTCTACAGTGCTGGATATCAATCCCTCACCGTTAAGTTCAACAATTGAATATTCCATCATGGACATTGCGCCTACACTTGCCCATGTCTTAGGTCTGCCTGCCCTGCCTGAGGCGCAAGGCCAGGTACGCCATCAAGCAACAACGAAGCATGCCGTGATGATCTTGATCGACGGGCTTCAATATCAGACATTGCTAGCTTTGATCGAGGGGGGCGATTTACCCTTCCTTCGACAGGTTGGCAAGGTCCACCAGGGTCTGACGGTTTACCCGCCCATCACACCAGCTTCAACCGCAGCATTGCTGACTGGTGCTCCCCCCCACCTCAACGGCGTCTACGGTTATGGTTTTCGATCAACCGAGATGAAAACCCTCTTTGACCTTGCAGTTGAAAATAACCTCTCGGTCACCGCGGTTGAAGGTTATGGCCTTTCGCTTAATTTACGCAACGCTAATGTCATCCTGAGCGGCGACCGGGACGGTGACGGGCGCACCGATGATAACGTGTTGGCTAACAGCCTCGAGATCATCCAGGCTGAGATGCCGGATGTTCTCTTCATCCACTTCCATGATGTGGATGATCTGGGCCACAGCTTTGGGCCTGACTCAGCAGAATATGAAGCAGCGATCATCCAGGTTGATGACTACCTTTCGCAAATTTACCAGGCCCTGCCATCAAACACGCTGATTGCCATCTTTGCTGACCATGGGATGCAGAAAGATACTGAAACGAACGGCGGAAACCATGGTCAGCTCACACCCTCCGCCATGATTATCCCGATTATCTTTTTAGAAAAATAGGAGAAACAATGCAAAATAACCACAAAACCCGTTTAAAAATACTGCTGTTTAGC
>DKFH01000012.1 GCA_002452315.1 Anaerolineaceae bacterium UBA6801
GGTACGGCGCTGACGGAAGCCGAAGAGTTTGACAAGATCTACGGACTGGAAGTGCTGCCGATCCCCACCCACCTGGAATACCGGGCGATGGGGGACGAGCCGGAATTGGTGGAAGCTGCCGACCGGGATGAATATGGCTATAAATACGCATATTATTACCAGCCAGGTGATGAAGGCCAAACGCCGTTGTTTTGGAAACGCAAGGACTACCCGGACGTGGTCTACCAGACAGCGGAAGCCAAACTGCGGGCGATTGTAAAAGAGATCGTTTATTACCATGTCATAGGCCGCCCGCAGCTGGTGGGCACGACTTCAGTTGAGAATTCTGAACGCTTGTCTGAGCGTTTGAACGCCTCTAATGTGCGTCGATTGCTGGAGGTGTTCCTGATTCGCCATGCTTATATCGAGAAGAACAACCTTAAAGGCCGGGATGTGATGTCGACGCCGGAGCTGGATCAGCTGTATGCACCCCTGGACCAGCTGCGCAGCCCTGAGCTGCGGCGCCTGGGCCGAGAATTCGGCCTTAATTCGCTCAGCCCCCTGGATGAAGAGAACCAGGCCCGCTTACTGGAGATCTTTAACCTCTCGGAAGCGGATTGGCCGCGCCTGGAAGCGACCATCAAGGCTGGTGTGCAGCACCAGGTGCTGAACGCTCGCAAGCATACCGAGGAATCAAAGATCATTGCTGATGCGGGCGCGTTTGGCGCGGTGACCATTGCTACCAACATGGCGGGCCGCGGTGTGGATATCAAGCTGGGGGGCGAACTACCCGAAGAACGCTTGAGCAATGTCAACCGCTTCCTGGCCGAGCAGGGGGTTCCCGATCCATATAACATGCGCATGCAGGATCGCCTGGAAGCCCTTGAAGCTGTGCCAGAGACCGCCTACGGTGAATATGCGGAGGATGTGTCCGCTTTTATGACCTATTTGGCGGAGATGAAGCGCGTGCGTGAGCTGGGCGGCCTGCATGTGATCGGCTCGGAGCGCCACGAAGCCCGCCGGATCGACAACCAGCTGCGCGGCCGCGCCGCCCGCCAGGGCGACCCGGGTTCCTCGCGCTTTTACCTCTCTCTGGATGATGACCTGATGCGCTTGTTTGGGGGCGGACAGGTGGAGACGCTCCTCTCCCGGATGAATATCGATGAGGGCATGCCAATCGAAAGCGGCATCATCGGCCGCATCGTTGAGTCCTCACAAACGCGGGTGGAGGGCGCCAACTTTGACGTGCGCGAACACCTGCTGGAGTATGACGATGTGCTCAACGCCCAGCGGGAGCGCATTTACGAGCAGCGCGAGCGCATTTTCGATAAGGAAGATCTGCGCGAGGACGTGACGGAAATGCTGCGCACCGAGGTCAGCCGGCGCATCCAGGAAGGTTTGCAGGATGACGAAGGCCTGTGGCGGCTGCTGGCTTACCTCGAGGACACCCAGCCGCCGATTGACCAGGCCGGGGTGTATCACCCCACCTTCACGCTGCAGTTGATCATGGACCATGTCGGCCAGCCCAAAACGGTCGCAGCGCTCAGCGAACGGCTGGTGACGATTGCATCTGAATCCATGGAAGCCTGGCATGATCACCTGCAGAGCTGGTCTGAGGCCCTGATCAGCAACGCCCACATGGGCTTTGAGAACCAGCTGGCTGAACGGCTGGAGGCGCTGGATACCTTTGTGGAGGGACTGGGATACGATGAAGGGGACCGGGCACGGGACCTCAAAACCGAGCTTTTGGCCCTCGTGCGGGTGCCGCTGCGCCTGACGGATGAGGTGATCAACGATCTGGAAGCAGGTTTGCCAGAGGCCGTGGATGAGGTGGCCGGCCAAATCCGGGGCACCTTGATGCAAATTTTTATCCGGCGGCTGATTTTAACCTTTGAACGCCGTTTTGCGGATAACTGGAACCTGAAAGCGGCCGATCTGGCTGAAGAATCCTGGGAAGACGTGCATGCCATGTTGATGGACCGGGTGGCCGAAACGCTCCAGCGGCGCAGGGAGCATGTATTGGGTGAATCGGGTGAGATCCAGCGCGACCTGGAGGCCAACCAGGAGCTGCTGGCTGCGGCGCTGGATGACCCGGCTGCATTGATGCGCACCCTGGTTTTGCTGACCCAGGGCCGGGTGATCACCTTCGACGAGCGCACCCATCAGCGTAAAATGAAAGGGGTCGTTCGCCTGACCTATGTCTTTTACGCTGCACAGCTTTTGGCTGGTCAGTCCCCTGAGGGCATTAATAACAAGATTCTCAGCCACCTGGAGGCTGCCCAGGACAAACTGGGCGTGGTGTGGGGCACATCTGAGCTGACCCGTTTGCATAATGCCGGGCAAACCCTGGGCGGGCTTACCCCGGACTGGCAGGAGCGCTTATCAGCCGTGCTGGGCGCAGAGCGCTTTGAGGCGATCAAAACCACGCCGCTGGACCGCTTGCCCGAAGCTGAGCACGGCCTTGTGGTAGAAACCCTGGGTCGTTATGCCCAGAACCGCTTGTACCGCCAGCTGCTGCTTTCGAAGATCTCCGAGCTGTGGGTGGAATACCTGACCAAGGTTGAGGCGCTGCGTGTTTCGGTGCGCATGGAGGCTTATGGCCAGCGCGATCCGTTGGTGGAATATAAAAGCCAGGCGACAACGATGTTCTCCGGACTGCTTTCGGATATCCGCGCTGGCGTCATCGCCCACATGTTCCGTGCCCGGCTGGTGAGCGATGAAGACCTGCGGCGGGCACAAGCCGCGCCGCAGCCAGCAAGTCCGCAACAGGCGGAGATGCCGGCGAATGGGAGCGCAGGACGCCAGCGGCA
>DKFH01000161.1 GCA_002452315.1 Anaerolineaceae bacterium UBA6801
GTGCGCAGGCGCGCGGCGGCCTCATCGATCAGGTCGATGGCTTTGTCCGGCAGGAAGCGGTCGGCGATATAGCGATGGGAGAGCGTCGCTGCGGCGATCACGGCCGGGTCGGTAATCCGCACGCCGTGATGCACCTCGTAGCGTTGTTTTAGCCCGCGCAGGATGCTGATGGTATCCTCTACGGAGGGCTCGCTCAGGAAGACGGGCTGGAAGCGGCGTTCCAGGGCGGCGTCCTTCTCGATATGCTTGCGGTATTCATCCAGGGTGGTGGCGCCGATCATGTGCAGTTCGCCGCGGGCCAGCATCGGTTTGAGCATATTGCTGGCATCCATGGCGCCCTCTGCCGCACCGGCCCCGACCACGGTGTGCATCTCATCCACGAACAGGAGGATCTCACCGGCGGAATCGGTGATCTCCTTGAGGACGGCTTTGAGGCGTTCCTCAAATTCCCCGCGGTACTTGGCGCCGGCGATCAGCGAGCCGAGGTCCAGGGCGATGATCCTCTTGTTCTTCAGCCCCTCAGGCACATCGCCATTGACGATGCGCTGGGCCAGACCTTCGACGATGGCAGTCTTGCCCACGCCAGGTTCCCCGATCAGCGCCGGGTTGTTCTTGGTGCGGCGGGAAAGGATCTGTACAATGCGGCGGATCTCCTCATCCCGGCCGATGACGGGGTCCAGCTTGCCGGTACGCGCCAGGGCGGTCAGGTCCCGCCCGTATTTTTCCAGCGCCTCGTAGGTGGATTCCGGCGTTTGGGAGGTGACGCGCTGCGAGCCGCGCACTTCCCTCAGCGCTTTCAGGATGGCGTCCTTGGTGAGGCCAAAGCCAGACAGCCGTTTGCCCTCGGGGCTTTCTGTCAACCCCAAAAGCAGGTGCTCGGTGGACACATACTCATCGGACATGCCCTTGGCATAGCGCTCAGCTGCGCCGGTCACCTCGGACGCAGCCCGGGTCAGCCCGGGTTGGCCTGTCCCGCCGCCGTACACCTTGGGGTGTTTCTCAAGATCGTTGCTCAAATCCTCGCGCAAGGCCAGCGGGCTGCCGGCGATCTTGGTGACGATGGCCGGGACCACACCATCCGTTTGCTGTAATAGTGCCAGCAGCAGATGGGCTGGTTCGATGTTTTGATGATTAAGCTCAGCAGCCAGGCTCTGAGCCTGGATCAGTGCTTCCTGTGCTTTTTGGGTGTATTTGTTTAAATCCATCATTTCTCTCCATAAAGATTGCCCCAGAGAGGTATTCCACGGGGCAACTTATTCTGTTGATTTTCGATTATTTCGCTCAAATTAATCATAATAGGCTGTTGTTTGAGAAATATTAATGAGATATCAGAGTTTTGCATACAAGAATCGCCCTCAAAGACCAAATTTTGCATAAAAGCAATTGACATCAACCTCAATAAACATTAAACTAATACTGTAGGATTTATTAAGCGCTTTACGATCGTCCATCATCCACGAATGATCGAGGAGGTTTTATGACCACCACAAAATATCAACTCACCATGCGTTCAGGTCCCGCACCTGGCAAGACGTTTTTCTTGGAAAAGGAAGAAACCATCCTTGGTCGCCTTCTGGACAATGATATCTCCATCGGCGATCCCGAGATATCACGCCGGCATGCCCGTTTTTTCTTGCAGGATGATAACGTCTTTGTTGAAGACCTGGGCTCCACCAACGGCACATTTCTCAATGGGGAACGGGTTATCAGCCCCCAACAGCTGCGCAAAGGGGATATGATCACCCTGGGCGAGAGCGTGATCCTGGTTTATGACAAGCTGTTCCAGGCGGCTGACGAGACGGTGGTCAGCCCGCCGGTTGACACTGCCCCGGCGCCTGGGTTCACACCACCCGCGCCAGCGCAACATTATGTGATCGAAGAAGATGACCTGGAAGCCGAGCCGTGGGAAGATGAACAGCCTGAATATGAACATTCTTATTCCGAGGCATCCGTCCCTGAATATGTTCCCCCCGCAAAGAAAAAGGCCAAACAGGGCGGTATGCCGACCTGGATGATCATCTTGCTGATTGCTATTGTAGTGTTTGTGTGCGTGATCGCCGTCACGATGTATTTCATGCCCGCGTCGTGGTGGTGTGCCCTTACCTTTGACTCCCTGGCGGGCTGCCCGCTGCCATAGCATTACCTACCTATCCAATCAGCCCTGCCCGGTCTTTTGGGCGGGGTTTTTGGTTTAAGGGCAGAAGCCCGGTTTGGCTTAAGGGCCTCAACACTTCGTGCTTTGCTAATACACTGTATTGCCCCTTATGGGCGGGTCAGCTGGCGGGGAAGGGTGTGGATTTTCACCAAGACCGTCTCAAACAGAAACAGGCTGTCGGTGTGTTCAACCCTTGTCAGGAGCGCATCGATTTCGGTCAGTAAGGTCTCAGCCTGGGTGTAATCCGCGCTCTCCAAGGCGTCGTGCACCTGGGTGAACTTGTGCTCAACGATGATGTGCAGGGGCGCCTTTTCCCGATAGGCATAATCGCCCACGATGCCCTGCATGCGCATGTGGCGCGGGTGCGGCCACCAGGCCGAGCGGAAGTGGGCGCTGGGGATGGCCAGTGTTTGATAGCGGCGCAGCATGTCGTAGGTCTCAACCGTCAGGCCCACATCCGAGATCACATTAGAGTCAACATGCAGGTCCGTTAGGTAGGCGATCATGTCCACCTCCAGCTCTGCCAGGCTGAGGCCGAAACGTGCCTCACTGGCGGTGGAGATGATGGCTTTGTCATCGGGACCTTCAGGCAGGTTGAAGTAGAAGTCAATCACCGTCTCCCAGCCGTACAGCAGGTCCAGATAGGCCACCAGCGCAGCAGCCTGCATATAGCCGATCTCATGCTGGGCGGCGTAAAAATCGTTCACGATGTCCGTGATGGGCAGATAGAGGTCCAGGGCCAGCAAGGCTGCCGCGCGTTCCAGGGGGTCTCCCTCCCGGTAGTGCCCCCCTGAAAGGTAAACGGCAAGCCCCTCGGACAGGATGGCCGGGCGCGGGCCATTGGTGTTGATGGTACGATCGATCACGTGCACAATTTCGTGATGAGCGAGGATTTCGAAGTTTATGCCGGTCCAGTTGTGATGTGAATAGGTCAGCACAGCCTCGTCGGTGGCAAACCCACCATGGCCCACTACAACGGGGATGAGCACGATCGGGAGGGGATCTGTGAGGGGGTTTTCATCTAACACGCCAGCCTCGTCAAATTGGGCCAGCGCCAGGGCGCTTCTGCTTTCTACGGCAGCGGTGATCTCCGCCAGGTCCGCAGCTGCATCGGTGCCGGTGAGGTAGTGCAGCGTGCAGCATGTGCTATGGGCAACGGCCCATTCCGCTGTGCGGTCCCCGGGGTCGGGCAGCAGGTGGACTCCTTCCGTCCAGGTCAGGCTTGCCTCTGGTAGGGTGAACTGGAAGCTGAGGAATCCCGGCGCCATGTCCGCAGTGTCGACGATCCAGTAGAAGATCGCCTGGCGATTGTGTTGTGAGAAGGTTGTGGACTGTAACACCTCATCCGGCTCAACAGCCAGGGCTACCGTGATTTCCCAGTTGTCAGCGGGTAACTCACCGGTATAGGTCACCCGGGCGCTAAGGATATCCCCGATATGATAAGGGGCGACGGGGAAGAACTCAACGGCAAACTCGCCCGCCTGGAATTGTGCAGCAGGGGCGGAGATGGGCGCGCCCATCCCTGTGATCAGGGAGAGGACAACCAGGAGCAGTGCTGACGCGCGTGTGAACATAATTCGTATTTTACCTGAGGATGATCCATGATTATAAAAGGTCAGAATGGAATTTTACTCATTTGCCCCGTGTGCTATAATGAAAATTTGCGGTAAAACGATAAGAACAGTGTAAGGTGAAAAGAAATGTTTAAGAAAATTACTCAGTTCCTTGGGGCGGACCCGCATCAACGCCGGGTTGATGAATTGATGGAAATCGTCCACGAGATCAACGCCCTGGAGCCCGAGTACGAAGCATTAAGCGATGAACAACTGGGCGCAAAAACCCAGGAATTTCGGCAGCGGCTGGAAGCGGGGGAGACCCTGGATGACCTGCTGGTGGAGGCTTTTGCCACGGTGCGCGAAACGAGCAAGCGCACGCTGGGGCAGCGCCATTACGACGTGCAAATGATCACCGGCATCACCCTGCACCGGGGGGAGATCGCCGAGATGAAGACGGGCGAGGGCAAAACCCTGGCAGCGACCCTGCCGCTGTATTTGAACGCGCTGGCAGGGCACGGCGCGCACCTGGTGACGGTCAATGATTACCTGGCACGCCGTGACGGTCGCTGGATGGGCGCCATTTACCGCTTTTTGGGGCTATCGGTGGGCATTTTACAGATGGCAGCCCGCACCGAAAACGGCCGCAAGGCCTTCATTTATGATCCCAGCCAGCGTTCGCCAATCGAGGAACAGGATCAACTGCGGATGGTGGACCGCCGGCAGGCTTACCAGGCGGATATCACCTACGGGACCAACAACGAATTTGGTTTTGACTACCTGCGGGATAACCTGACCAACAGCAAAGCGGCCCGGGTGCAGCGCGGCCATTATTACGCCATCATCGACGAGGTAGATAACATCCTCATTGACGAAGCGCGCACGCCGTTGATCATTTCGGGGCCTTCGCACGAAGATTCGGAGTGGTACATCCGCATGGCGGGCATTGTCAGGCAGCTACTGCCTGAGGATTATGAGATCAGTGAGAAGGATCGCACCGTCTCGCTCTCGGAAATCGGCCTGGCCCATGTGGAAGAGCTGTTGGGCATGCCCTTGAGCGACCCCGAGCGCCCGGAGGATATCACCCCGGAGCAGGCGCGCTTGCTGGGCTTTTTGGAGCAGGCGCTGCGGGCGGAATTTTTATTCCATCGCAACAAGGAGTACATCGTCCAGGACAAAGAAGTGGTGATTGTGGACGAGTTCACCGGCCGGTTGATGCCCGGGCGGCGCTGGTCCGATGGGTTGCACCAGGCGGTGGAAGCCAAAGAGGGTGTCAAGGTCCAGGCAGAGAATGTGACTTACGCCACCATCACGATCCAAAATTACTTCCGCATGTATAAAAAACTGGCGGGGATGACTGGTACGGCGCTGACGGAAGCCGAAG
>DKFH01000086.1 GCA_002452315.1 Anaerolineaceae bacterium UBA6801
CCAGCCTCAATTTCGATCAGGTCGTGCACCAGCAGCATGCGGATGACCCGGTCAACATCGACCGGCTCATCCGCATAAGGGGCCAGAATGAGCGCGCTCAAGGCAGCATGCCAGGAGTGTTCGGCGGTGTTTTCTTCCCGTGAGCCGTCAAACAAGCCATTCACCCGGATGACGTTTTTTAGCCGGTCAATGTAAGCCACAAAGGCCAGGTCCTGCTGGAGGACTGCTGTTTTCTCAGACATAGGTCTTGTGAGGGTCAGGGGCTCCAGGCTTACACATTCTCATCGGGTCCAGTGATTTCCATCAGCGGCGGGACATAGTTGCCCGGGCCGCACAATTCTTCGCTGACTTGAATTTCTCGATCCAGGAAGTAATTGAGCAGGATCCTGAGGAGGACTTTGGTGAATAGGATGATGATATCGCGCGTGCTGGGCGCGATGGTCAGGCGCAGGATATCGCTGCCGATGGCAAATTCGAGCCCGAGGTTGAGCATGTGCCCCAGGCGCAAGCGGATGCGTTCGGTATAGTTGATCTGCCGGTTGATGGGGTCAAACAGGTGGCGGGTGTAGCTGACTGTGGCACGGGTTATAGCCGACACGATCACAAACGCGGTGACCAATTCCATGGCAATGATCACATACCCCATGATCATGATGAAGAAATATTCCTGTTCCCCGGGGATGAGTGAGGTATGCTCCTCAGCGGGTTGGCCCATCATAATGGCCAGTAAAGCGACCAGGCCCGCGATGAGGATCACTGGCAGGATAAAAT
Organism: Anaerolineaceae bacterium UBA6801; assembly: GCA_002452315.1. Lineage (GTDB taxonomy): Bacteria > Chloroflexota > Anaerolineae > Anaerolineales > Anaerolineaceae > Brevifilum. Next base: position 772 of record DKFH01000086.1, read on the forward strand.
CAATCCCATGCTGGATTGCGCTTTTGGGTTTTTCTTTCTTTTCTTCCACAACAATTGCCTTTCATAGTTACAACAAGATTAAATGAAAATAACCCTAGAAGTTTACCACACGCGCAAGCTTTGGGAAACACCTAACTGTGGGTAAAATCAAATAAAAATTAGTTTTTAATATTGAGGAGAGAGACACAATGAAAACAATGCGTTTGATTTTCTTGGTGTTCGTGTTTTTGCTCCTGGCGGCATGTGCGCCATCGCCGACCCCAGAAATAACCTCCGTTCCTGAGATTGAACCCAGTCCGACCGAGCCGCCCTCTCCCACACCAACGCCGACCGAGACGCCGCCTCTCACGCTGGAAGAAGCGGCCGATGAGGTCATCAACGCCTTAGCGGCCAGGGATTTGGAGAAGGTGGCAGAATTTGTGCACCCGGAAATGGGCGTGCGGCTGTCACCCTATACCTATGTGGAGGACGATCACCTGGTCTTTATGCCGGAGGACCTGCCCGGTCTGGTAGGGTCTGACCAGGTCTACCTGTGGGGCGCCTATGATGGCACAGGAGACCCGATCGAACTGACCTTTGATGGGTATTACGAGCGCTTCTTATACTCGGCTGATTTTGCCAACCCTGAGGCCATGGCCGTTGATGAGGAACTGGGCTGGAGCAGCATGATCAACAATATCACCGAGTTTTATCCAGGCGCGTCCTTTGTTGAATATCATTTTAGCGGGTTCAACCCGGATTATGGCGGTATGGATTGGGTCAGCTTGCGCCTGGTCTTCATCCAGGAGGACGACGTTTGGTTCCTGGTGGGCATGGTCAACGATCAGTGGACAATATAAAAACAGGGCGCGGAATCCGTGCCCTGTTCGATTTCGATGCCCAATTATTGCCGCGTAAATCGGCGGTATAAAGGCGCGTTAATCAAACCTGGTAAAGTGGCTGGGAACAACCCAGGCTTGAATGGAAGCAATGGTTCTGTTTGAGCCATAGGAGAGCCACACGTCAATCTCACCCGTGCCGCCGGCAGGCGTGGGTTCCCTGGTCCAGGTGTTCCCCCCGCCGATGATGTCACCTTGCTCATCGAAGACCAAGACATACACATCCACCTCTGAGACCTGTTTGCTATAGGTGTTGGTGAAGTTGACCAGCACATAATTGTCGAAATCGCCGGTGACCGAGGTGCTGTTGACCCTGAAGGGGTTTGAATCAAGCTCATAATTTTCATTCAAGTCGCCAGGTAAAAAGAGGATATCATACCACTCGGTTACTGCTTCCTCTGGGGGGGTGGATATCCAGGGGGCTAAGCCCAGCGTATCACCTGGCAGGAGCTTATCGATATACTTGCTTCCGGTTGAGGTGACATGGTCATCTTTGTCGTAAAAGGTGATGTAGACGAGGGAAGATTCGATGACGGCATCGGTCTTATTCTGGATAATGATCCCGCCGTTAAGGTAACCAAACTGATCGGTATAAAAATAGTCGTCTAAGACGCTGATTTCGGATTTAAAATCTGTTTTGTCAATGGCGCTGGTCGAAAGCGAAAACGAGGGGAAGGCTTCCACCCGCTCAACATCTTCAAAGGTATCGACATAAGCGGTGAATCCCATATAGTCATTCAGATGGATGAAATCAAGATAAGCAATCCCGCCCCCGACAATTTCGTCGGCCTGGTCGTAACAGAGGATGTCAATGCGGATGTCGGTGTAGGTGAGGGCATCGTTGTTGAAGACCTTGCCGGTGATGATCGGGTACCCGTCGTTATCCCACACAACCAGGTTATCAGCGGTTAAGGGATCTGTGGCGTCACTGGCGGTAGACGTTCCAGTAAAGGTCCAGCTGATATCAGCAGAATCGACAACGAAGTTCGCATCGGCAAGATAAAACATTGCTGCCAGCCCCCGGGTCGTGTTGGGGAAGAAAGATAGCCCTGAAATATAACTGGTGTCAATCAGGCTTCCATCCGGGCTGAAGATGCGGATGGTAAATTCAACCCCCTCATAGAAAATGTCACTGGATGGGTTCTCGATAAGGTAGCCGACAAAGACCAAATCGCCGTCCTGGATCCAGGCGCTCTGGTCGAGGATGACCAGGTCTTTGGTTTCCTGAACGGGCCGCGGCGATGGCTCCTGGGCAGGTTCTTCTTGGGACGTGATTTTAGTGGGCGCTGCAATCTCGGGAACGGCTTCGGTCGCAACCACCACCTCGGGTTCTTCTGTGGGCGTGGCGGTGGGGTCTGCTCTGCTGGTGAAGCGGCATGCCAGGCCAATCAACAGGGGAAAGAGGAGCATGATGTAAATGATGGTTTTCTTGGGCATGTTTTCTCCTTGAAGGTGTTTGCCATGGATGATGTGTAATTTTGGATGGGTTGTTCCAAACACAATCACAGTGCATTGCAAAAAAGCAGGGTGTTCAATGGTTGTAGTATATCACGGGACGAAAGGTTGCATTTTCTACATTTGCATGCTCTGTGCGCGTTCAGTTGGGATTGACAGTCTTTTTTGCCTGCCGCTGCTCCTGCCGGACCAGCCATTTGAGGGCTTCCCGGGCGCTGAGCGGTGCCAGGGGCGTGGCCGCGACAAAGGTCCGCACGCCCTCAGGATCTACCCGGGTATACTCGCGCAGCGCCCATCCAATGGCTTTGTTGATGAAGAACTCCTTTGAGCCCAGGTTTTCACAGATGATTGCCTTAAGCAGGTCGAAGTCTGTGTCGGCTTTGTACTTGTTCTGAAACAGGATGCATGTGCGCCGGAGCCAGACGTTGTCAGCGCGTCGCCAGCGCGGCAGGGTGTGGTCTTGCACAGCGGGGAAACACTTGAAGTGGATGCCCACCGTGTGGGTGGCCAGCGAATCGACCGTATCCCACCAGGATTTGCTCGTCAGCAGCGTTTCGATGGTGTCGATAAACTCAGCCGGCAGCTGGCGTTCAAAGCGGCCTAGCAAGCCCAGGGCTGCATATTGAAATTCACGTTCCGGCAGCGCCCACAGCTCCAGCAGGATACCACCCAGGTCCTCCAGCGCGGGCAGGCCCTGCTCCCCGATGAATGCCCGCAGTAGTGCGCACTGCTGGGGTGTTTTGATCCCCAGGTATTCAAACTGGTTCCGCATATAGGCTTTCATCGACGCCGCTGCAACGGGGTCAGCGTGGGAGTGGAACAGGGATTGCAAAGCGGTTACATAAGCGGGCATCGAGCCTCCTTGCTGGGTGAGGATGGATTAATTATAAATCCTGGCGTGCTAATTTACCCCATTCGAGGGCGTTGAATAATAAAAACACCAAGCAAAACAGCATCAATATCCATGGGGTAATATTTGATATAATTTACTAAATATTTCAATAAAAACGTAGGGGCGACTCATGAGTCGCCCCTACTTGAGGGTGTTGAAAAACAGAATAATTAAGCAAAATCGCAAAAAATTCATGGGGAATTTATTTATTACAATAATTATTTCAATATTTTCATCGTAGGGACACAC
>DKFH01000156.1 GCA_002452315.1 Anaerolineaceae bacterium UBA6801
ACTCGATCGAGAGGATCTCCAGTTCAATGGTCTCGCCATTGGGGAGTTTGGCTTTGACCACATCGCCCACTTTATGGCCGAGCAGCGCCTTGCCAATCGGTGATTGGTGGGAGATTTTGCCATCACGGGGGCTGGCTTCCTGACTGCCCACCAGGTGATAGGTTTCGGGCGGATAATCGCCTTCTTTGATGGTGACTTTAGCGCCGACGGCCACTTCATGGTAATTAGATTGGTTTTCAATCACCTCGGCGTGGTAAAGGATCGCCTCGATTTCCTGGATACGCCCCTCAAGGAAGCCCTGGTCTTCTTTGGCTTTGTGGTAATCGGCATTCTCGGATAGGTCCCCCATGGAAATGGCTGATTTTAAGCGTTGTGCGATCTCTTTGCGGCCGTTCTGTTTCAGGTCCTGCAGTTCAGCTTCTAAGTTTTGTTTGCCTTCAGGCGTTATGTAATGTTTTTTATCGTTCATCATTCCTCAATGTAAATATTTTCCTGCTATGTTGTGCTCAGGGTAGGGTTTCGGGATTGAAAATTTTCTGATGTTCATCTATGGCGTAGCGGTCCGTCATCCCGGCGATGTAATCGCAAACTGTGTGCTCAAGCCCAATTTTGTCAATCGTGTCTTGGTATTGATGCGGCAGGATGGCGGGTTCCGCGAGATAGGCGTTGAACAGGTTTTCTACGATCCGCTCAGCTTTGACCGCCATCCGCATGACGCGGTAATGGTTATAAAGGTGTTTGTAAAGGAAATCTTTCAATTCCCGGTTACGGCGGTGCATATCCTCGCTGACACCGACCACATTGTAGGGCAGTTGCTGGAGCTCTTCCACGGTGCGGATGCCGCTGCGGCGGATCATACGGTCGATGGATTGGATCAGATCGGTCACCTCGATGCCGATTAATCGGCGGATCAGGCGATGGCGTGAGAGGTCGTCCAAATCATCGCTACGGCGCCGTCCAATGCTCTCATTGATCACTTCCCAGAGCGAAATGCCTGCTAACTGATCGGGTGTGATCAAGCCGGAGCGCAGGCCGTCATCCAGGTCGTGCGCAGTGTAGGCTAATTCATCGGCTGCATTGGTGATCTGCGCCTCAAGATGTCCCCGCAGTTTGGGATCAAAATCCTGGGCGTCTGAGACATCGTATTCGGTTTCGTGCTTGACCATGCCTTCCAGCACTTCCCAGGTCAGATTGAGCCCGTTGAATTCAGGGTAGCGGCTTTCGATCTCGGTTACGATGTGAAAAGAGTGCCGGTTGTGGTTAAACCCGCCGTGATCCACCATCAAGCGCGCCAAAACGCGCTCACCGGAGTGACCAAAGGGTGGATGGCCCAGGTCGTGGGCCAGGCAAATCGTCTCCACCAGGTCCTCATTGGCACCTAAGGCGCGGGCTACACTGCGGCCAATTTGAGCAACCTCGAGGGTGTGGGTCAGGCGGGTGCGATAGTAATCGCCTTCGTAATTAATGAAGACCTGGGTCTTATACTCCAGGCGCCGGAACGCGGTGGTATGCAGGATGCGGTCCCGGTCACGCTGAAACACGGTGCGATAATCCGGCTCATCCTCGGGGTGTTTGCGGCCCTTACTGTCCTTACTGCGAATGGCATAAGGCGCCAGGTTTTGGTCTTCCAATTCTTCAAGTTGGTGACGTGTGAATAACATCTTGATTGATCTCCAAATCTGCGTTCAAAAGGTGATTATACCGGATTAATCTCTGATGTCATCTTTACGATGTGGGTTGATGGGCGATTTTAGTGCCCATCTGTGCGCCCGGATGGGTGAGCGCTTTTTGAAGGTTGCCCGGCGTTGCACCCGAAAAGATGTGTACCGTGAGGCCAGGGTTTGCTTTGACGAGTGCAACCATCGTATTGACCTTAGCCAGCATGCCGCCGGTTACATCCACCGCCTGGGACGGCGAAAGCGCGGGACTGATTTCGGCGAGGTTTTGAGGTGTAATCAGCGGGATGGTCTCTTCAGGGTGCTGTGGATCAAGAAAGACCCCCTGATCCAGACCGGCAATCAGGACGGAATGCGGGCAAAAAGACGCCGCCAGCTCTTGGAATAGGCCTTCAGTGGAGAGGATCGTCCCGCCCAGTTCAGCATCAAAGACCACATCACCGTAAACCACCGGGATCAACCCATGGGAAAGTGCGAGCCTGATCGGTTGGAGATCCCAGGAAATAACCTGATGATTTTGTGTGATGATCATCGCAGAGGGTGGAAAGGTGATCACGGGCAGGTCGGCCAGGGTTAAAGCCTGGATGACCAATTGGTTTAAGGCATGCGCAGCCTGCCACACCTCAGAAAAGCCCTGCCAGTAAGATGGGCCTTTGCCACCTGTTTGAGTCTGGTAGCGGGCTGCCACCTCGTGGCCAAAGGACCCGGAGCCGTGCCCGATGACCAGGCGTAATTCAGGCGCAGTCCTGACCGATGCAGCGATCTCCTCTGCCAGGTATTGGATGACATCCAGCCGGGGTGTCATCGGTTGGGTCTTGTCGGTGATCAGGGAACCGCCTAACTTTAACAACACCAGACGAGATTGGCCCATCATCGTCCGCCTTTGGTCAGGGTTGTGGTGATCACCCGGGTGGCGCCTGCATCTCGCAGCGCGGCTGCGAGGGCTTGTGTGTCTTCGGAGGGTGCCAGTGCGATCATGTTGCCGCCACGGCCGCCACCAGAGAGCTTGGCGCCAACTGCACCTGCAGTCCGAGCTGCCATGATCAGGTTTTCCAGGCTGGGGCTGCTGACGGTCAACTGATCCAAAAGGTGCTGGTTTTGATCCATTAACTCACCCAAACGCGAGAGATCTGCAGTGACGAGGGCTGGCCTTGCCTTTTTGGCGATGTCCCCGATCCCCTGGAAGATGGCGTTGAGTGATTCAGGCTTCGCAGTGTAAAGCTCACGTACATCGGCGACCGTTTCTTTTGTGGGGGTCTTCTCACCGGTATCGGCGATCACCCAGTGGGTGGGGTGTTCGACCGCCAGGTGTTCGATCGGGCCGCCGAAGGTGAAGAAGACCGGTGTTTGATGCGCGATGACGGTGTTGTCGATTCCCGAGGGGGTGCCGTGCTGAATTTTCTCGACTTCGAAGGCCAGTGATGAGATTGTGTCCGGAGGCAGTGATTTACCCAGGAAATCAGAGAGGGCGCGCACGATGGCCACCGAGATGGCCGCACTGGAGCCCATACCTGCCGAGATGGGGATGGTGGAAGAGATCATTAGTGTGCAGGCAGGGGCCTGTTCGAGGGTGAGTGCTTCTAACGTCAGGCGGATTGCTCGGGCGAAAGGATGATGCCCAGGCAGGTCTGCAAACTTCGTATCGAGTTGAATATCGGGGGCTTTGATCCGGATTTCATTGTGAGGTGCCTTGAATTCCGGGAAAACCCTGGCTGTGGCAAACACTTTTTGCACCGGGATGGCAATGGCGGGTTGGCCGTATACCACGGCATGTTCGCCAAAGAGGATGATTTTGCCGGGTGCTTTTGCATAAATGGCAGGCATTTTTTACCCCATCAGGGCAGATATAGAATTAACAGGACGGTCAGCCCCCATAAGGCAACCGTGGCTTGCATCGGCCGGTCGGTGATGACGATGTCCTCCGGGGCGCCGCCGCAATGTTCGATGCGGACCAGGTACAGGTAGCGAAAGAGCCCATAAATGACGAATGGGATTGTCAGCATCATGGGGTAGGTATCAGGTGTGATTCCCGCCGAGAAGGTGTACAAACAATAGGTCATCAGTGTGGTACTCAGTACAATGGTTAATAATTGGTCGATCAATTCAAGCGAATACCCATCCAAAACCCGGCGGTGTGAGGCGGCTTCTTTTTCCAAAAGCTCGATTTCTGCCCGGCGCTTTCCCAGGCCAAGGAATAAGGCCAGAAAGGTAGTGGTAACGAATAACCAGGGTGAAAAGCGTTCGGTTTCGATGATGATCACGCCCGCCGCAACCCGCATGACAAAACCCAGGGCAATGATCATGACATCGATCAAGGGCATATGCTTGAGCCACAGTGAATAGGCCAGCATGAGGAAAAAGTAGCCTAAAACAAGCGCCCCCAGGCCCAGGTCCAGGAGAAAAGCGGAGGGGAAGGTGATCACCCCCAGCACAATAGCGGTGATGATCGCGGTCCGCTGTGAGAGCAGACCAGATGCCAAGGGACGGTGTTGTTTGGATGGGTGCTGCCGATCGGCGTCGATATCCGTGAGGTCATTGATGATGTAGACCAGGCTGGAGGCCAGGCAGAACAGGAGGGCAGCCAGGGCGGTGATCAGCAAGGATTCGGGGGAGATAAGCTGCCGGTCAAAGACCAGGGCGGCAAAGACAAACACGTTCTTCAGCCATTGCTTGGGACGCATGGTTTTGATGATTAGACGCAGTTGTGTGATCATAAGCTGGCTCTTTTCATGCCTGGTGGGTCTGTAAGTGAATTATGTCGGTTTAATAATGTTCTGAAATGTCGATTATTGGTCTGCTTTGTGAGAATCTACCTGATTGAAAAAGCTGGTCAACCATTACGCGATTGAAACCCTATTGATCATCTCATAAAAGTAGCTTTTATTAACATGTCAAAACATCAGCACAAGAAAATTATACCAAATGCGGGATAATTAATAACCAGTTTATTGACTTTGCCATTCTCTTCAGGCTGGAAGGTACTTAACCCTAACTCAGGTGGAAGTGAAGGTGTTAATCGGTGCGTAAAGTATCAGGCTGGCTTTTTCGAGATACAATTAAACCAATGAAAAAGATGCGGATTGATGTGTTAATGGTTGAGCGTGGCCTGGCTGAGAGCCGTAATCAGGCACAGCGCCTGGTCATGGCGGGCGAGGTGCGTGTGGAAGGCGAGATGGTCCACAAACCATCTGTGCAGGTCTCGGTCACTGCGCTCATTGAGGTCAAGGCCCGGCCGAAATATGTCTCCCGCGGCGGGAAAAAACTGGCAGCGGCGGTGGAGGCTTTTGTGGTTGCCGTTCAGGGCAAAATCTGCGCGGATGTGGGCGCTTCGACCGGGGGATTTACCGATTGTTTGCTGCAAAATGGCGCATTGAAAGTGTATGCCATCGATGTGGGCTACGGTGTACTGCACTGGAAGCTGCGCCAGGACCCGCGGGTGGTGGTGATGGAGCGCACCAATGCCCGCTATGTGGACCAATTGCCTGAGCCGGTTGACCTGGTGACGATTGACGCATCATTTATCTCGCTGGCCTTAATTTTGCCGGCCGTTCATGGCTGGTTTACGGGGGCAGATGG
>DKFH01000128.1 GCA_002452315.1 Anaerolineaceae bacterium UBA6801
TGGTGGAGTACCCCCGGCAAGACCTGAACACGGTTGAGATCGATGATATCGCCGGCGGAGAGATGGCGGCCGATTTCCTGATTCGTAAGGGACACCAGCGCCTGGCATTTCTCGGCGACACCTCAAACCTGGGTGCCTTTGCTGTTTTGCCCATCACCCTGCGCTTGCAAGGCTTCCAAAAAGGGATCGAAAAAGCCGGCTTGTCCCTGCCCAAGGCATTTATCTGCACTTCACAATATGACGTCAAAGACGCAGCAGAAAAAGTTGAACCGCTATTGAAACGTCCAGATCGGCCGACCGCGATCTTCTGCGCCACAGACTTACAGGCCATGGGCGTGGTCAATAAAGCCCGGTCCCTGGGATTAAGAGTACCGGAAGACCTGGCCGTCCTGGGGTTTGATGACCTGGATTTTGCGGATTTCGTAGGCCTGAGCACCATCCGCCAACCCCTGGATGAATCTGGGCGCCTAGCGGTTGAGATTCTTTTCTCCCGCATCAAAGACCCCGAGCGCCCCCTGCGACATGTGCGCATGCCGCTCTCCATTGTAGAGCGGGAGACGACCTGAACATTGTATTCCAGGCGAGAATGATACCTGAAAATAAGCTGCCACGATGCCATTTAGGTCCAGCCAGGATAGCGGCGGCTGCTCAACAACGCAAGTTCAAGATCATCCGCGTTTTTAAGCTGAAAGGGTGAATGAAAGATGGCTGATATCGTCGCATTAGGTGAGTTACTGATCGATTTTGTCCCCACGGTATCCGGGGTGACATTAATCGAAGCACCAGCCTTCAAAAAAGCCCCGGGCGGCGCACCTGCCAACGTGGCCGCCGGGTTAGCAAAGCTGGGTGTGTCCAGCGCCTTTCTGGGAAAGGTGGGGGATGATGCTTTTGGCTGGTTTCTGAAAGCTACCCTTGATGAAGTGGGGGTTAATACCGAGGGTTTAGTGTTTTCTAAGGACGCGCGCACGGCGTTGGCGTTTGTCTCTTTGCGCGCAGATGGCGAACGCGAGTTCATGTTTTACCGCCATCCCAGCGCGGATATGCTGTATACGCCCGAGGAAGTGAATTTCAACCTCATCCAAAACGCACACATCTTTCACCTGGGGTCGATCAGCCTGATCAGCGAACCCTCCAGAAGCGCCACCCGCGCCGCCCTGGCCGCCGCTCGACAGCATGGCGTGATTGTGTCTTACGATCCCAACCTGCGAGTGGCCTTGTGGCCAGACCCCCAGGCGGCCAAAAGCGGTATGCTGAGCATCTGGCAAGAAGCAGATCTGATCAAAGTCAGCGAGGAAGAACTGTTTTTTCTGACGGGCTATGCAGACGTTGATCAGGCTGTTAAAACGCTCTGGCATGACCAACTGCGCTTATTGGTCGTCACCTTTGGTAGGCACGGCTGCCGCTATTTCACGCCTCACTTCAAGGGCCAGGTAGGCGGGTTCACCGTCCAGGCTGTTGATACCACGGGCGCAGGCGATGGATTTGTGGCCGGCCTGCTGATGGGTTTGCTGAAAAACCCCCAAGCCTGGCAAACCGAAGATGCGCTCAGGCAGGTCTGCCGCCTGGCCAATGCGGTCGGAGCGCTCACCACCACGCAGCGCGGGGCAATCCCGGCCTTGCCAACCAGGGCGCAGGTCGATGCCTTCATTAAATCGGCTGCCGCCCAGAGTGATTAACCCCTGTGAACCGGTTTGACCCAAGGAGGTAAATCGTGGACAGCATTGAAAACCTTGAAGTGCAGCACAAAGCCCAGCGCACGCTGGAGCGATTAATGCCGCGGATTGATGCAGATTACGCGCCTTACGCGCAGAAAAACCCCCAAGCCTGGGGGCAATTTCATGCCCGCTTGAAGCAGCATTTTCCACGCCTGTTTGGGATCCTGCTGCACCTTTACGGAAATCAGTATGATTTTTTCTATCATGTTGAAGCCTTGCTGGATCTGATGGCACAGGCCTGGACCGCAAGGGGAGAAGACCTGCAAACCTTAGATATCACTCGCGAGGAACAGCCAGCCTGGTTCCAGGACCATCAAATGGTGGGCGGGGTGTGCTATGTTGACCTGTTTGCCGGAAATTTGGCTGGCATTCGCAAAAAGATTCCCTATTTCAAGGAACTGGGCCTGACCTATCTGCACTTGATGCCCCTATTTCGCAGCCCGGAAGGCGAAAACGATGGCGGTTATGCCATCAGCAGCTATCGGGAAGTCGATCCCCGCCTGGGGACCATGGCCGAGTTGCGCACCCTGGCGGAAGAATTGCGGGCCGAGGGCATCAGCCTGGTGCTGGATTTTGTCTTTAACCACACCTCCAACGAACACGAGTGGGCCCTCAAGGCCCGTGCGGGTGACCCGGAGTATCAAAGCTACTACCGCATGTTCCCCAACCGGGACATGCCCGATGCCTACGAGCAACACCTGCGCGAGATCTTCCCCGAGGAACACCCGGGCGCCTTCACCTACTTCGAGGACATCGATCAATGGGTGTGGACCACCTTCCACAGCAACCAATGGGACCTCAATTACGCCAACCCTGAAGTGTTCAACCAGATGGCCAACGAGATGTTGTTTTTAGCCAACCAGGGGGTGGAGGTGTTGCGGCTGGATGCCGTTGCCTTTATTTGGAAACAGCTGGGCACCAATTGCGAGAACCTGCCAGAGGCGCATATGCTCATCCAGGCCTTCAATGCCATCGCTCGGATTGTCGCCCCGGCCATGCTGTTCAAATCGGAGGCTATTGTGCACCCCGATGAAGTGGCCAGGTACATCCACCCGGAGGAATGCCAGCTCTCGTACAATCCGCTGCTGATGGCGCTGCTGTGGAACAGCTTGGCCACCCGCGAAGTGCAGCTCTTACACTATTCCATGGCCAACCGCTTTGGCATCCCGGAGGGGTGCGCCTGGGTCAACTACGTCCGCTGCCACGATGACATTGGCTGGACCTTTTCAGACGAGGACGCCGGCGCCTTGGGCGTCAATGCCTTTGACCACCGTCAATTTCTGAACGCCTTTTACACCGGCACCTTTGAGGGCAGCTTTGCCCGCGGGCTTCCGTTCCAGGAAAACCCCAAAACACGCGATGCCCGCATTTCCGGCACCTGCGCCTCGCTGGCGGGACTTGAAAAGGCCATCAACGAAGAGACACAGGTAGAAGTTGAGCTGGCCATCCAGCGCATTTTGCTCATGCATAATGTGATCTTATCGATCGGGGGAATCCCGTTGATTTATCTGGGGGATGAGGTCGGCACGCTCAACGACTACACCTATCGTCAAGACCCGTCCAAAGCCGATGACAGCCGCTGGGTGCACCGCCCGCCTGCTGACCCGCTGCGCTACGCCCAAAGGAAAGACCGTGAGACCATCCCTGGCAAGCTCTTCCTGGGGCTGCAACATCTCGTTCAGCTCAGAAAATCAACACCGGAGATCTGCCAGGGCTTACCGGAATTCATCAACACGGGTAACCCCCACGTGTTTGGCTATTTGCATGCTGGCGAAGATGCGGAGATCTTGTTCCTGAATAATTTTAGCGATCAACCACAGCGCGTCTCTAAGAATTTGATGCGCTTGCGTGGATTGGCCTACCCAATAGAGGATATGGTCAGCGGGACAGTGTTTGAAGAAGAAGCTGACCTGGACCTGGCGCCCTGCCAGTACCTGTGGCTGCGCACGCAACCCTAAGGAGTTTTCACAACTGGCAGTGCGTTAAGCACCGAAGTGCTTTAACAAGCATTGAATCTTATCTTCAGGGCTGGGGAGCCCAAACCGGACCGAAATCCCAACCGGGATGATCGGTTAATTGGGTCAGGTTTGCGCCGGGAAAATACATGATGTAAATATCATCCAGCACATCGAAATACCAGTAATCAAAAGCCATCCAATAGCCATCCGGCGACACATCCACGTTGTCCATCAGGGGAATATAATCGAGGCGCATCCTGGGGAGAATGACATATTCCTCGGCCTGGCCGAGATCTTCAAGGCGCATACCAAAAAGTTGCTTGGAGGGACTGCCCAACCCCAGCGATTGGCTGAATAGGATCATGCTGCCATCTGGAAACCAGTCAGGATTGCTATTATCAATGGCCCCGGACAGGGTGAACTGGACCGGGTTTTCACCATCGGCATCCATCAGCCAGATTTGGGCTACGCCCCGGTAACGCACGAAAGCCAATCGTTTCCCATCTGGCGACCAGGCCGGCGAAGAATCTAAATAACTGCCATCGGATAACCGGATTGAGGTCAGGTCATTCAGGTTGATCTTAGCCAGCTGTGCTCGTCCTCCAATCAGGGTTGTATAAGCAATCCATTCGCCATCGGGCGACCAGGCCGGGTCAAAATCCCCTTCTAAAGAAGCGGGCAGGGGCGTCAATGCGCCGCTCTCAACATCAATGATTAGCAGCCTGGAACCAAGGTGGGTTGTTCGCTTGCCGGTACAGGGAGAAGTGAACACGATTTGCTTCCCGGTTGGTGACCAGTCCGGCTGACAGGCGCCATCATCAAGATTGGTTAGCTGGGTTGTTTGCTTGGTGGCCACATCTACCAGCCAAATTTGCGGAAGGCCCGATCGGTCAGAGGCATAGGCAATCAGGCCAGCACCGCCGCCGGTCGGTGTAGGCGATGGGATTGGTTCAGGATTGAGCGTGTTGGATTCGCCCGGTTCATTGGCTGTCTCTGGTGAGGGGGTCTGTCGCGAATCTGTCTCGCAAGGGATTGCTTGAAGTTCGGTAACCCGGCCGGGTTCTTCTTCGATTTCTTGAACCTGTGTGGTGGCCAACCCGTCAAGAAAAATGCCCCGCAACCCCTGCGGCCTGCTGAGTGTAAAGCCAAATAAGGCGACCAGCAAAATGATCACAGCACCGTAAAAAAACCATACTGGGTCGCGGGCCAAGAACTCGCGGACCCGCCCGTCCTGGAAAAATCCTGCGATTTTTCCAGCTTTAGGCGTTGAAGGCAGTGGTTTCTCTGCGTCAGGTGTGGCCTGTAAAAGGGAAGCGAGGCGTGTGTTCAACTGCTTTTCAACTGGCAGCGCATCCCGGGCTTTGATCAGCGCGTCCCTCATCTCAGCTGCAGATTGCCAGCGGTCTTCAAAGCGCAAGCTGAGCGCTTTTTCGATAGCCAGCGCAGTTTGGCGGGAGAGGTGCGGCATGTAATTTCTCAACGGCGATAGTTGTGATTTTCCCGTAACCCGGTCCAGGCTGTCCTCTGGCGGAAATCCCGCCAGGGCGGCATACAGGGTGGCACCCAGGGAGAAAATATCCGAGCGGGGATCTGGCGACCCCGCACCAAACAGCTCCGGTGGCGTAAAACTGCCACTAGGCGCCCGGACGGTGCTCGTGGTCGCTTCTTTCGCCTGGTTGATTTTGACCAACCCCAAATCAACCAGAATGATTTCGCCCAGCGGTGTAAACCGGATATTTTCGGGCTTGATGCCTAAGTGGCTGATCGGCGGATCCTGCGAATGAAGGTAGGTGAGTGCATTACAGATCACAATACCGATTTGCAGCGCTTCCATCTCCGTAATACCCTCGTTATGCGCCGCCCATTGGTATAAATTTTCACCCTCAATATATTCCATCACCAGGTATTGGCCTGCTCCAGCGATGACAAAATAATCGAATAACCGTGTCAAATTAGGGTGTCTCAGAGACGCCAATAACCTGGCCCCGTGTTCGAATTGGAGGGCATCTTCTTCAGAAAGAAGCCTGCCTTCCTTGATCGCCACGCTGATGTCCAGCTTTTCGTCCACAGCCCGGTAGACCACACCCATCTCCCCCAAACCGAGGATGTCGAGGATGCGATAGCGATCGTTTAAGAGAAAACCATTTTCTAAAGTCATCGTTGCGCACAAAAATTCTGTTTCGAGATCGTCAAGGTCGCATCCTTATTATATGATAATTTTAAACAATAAAATACGCTATAATTTGGTAGCATCAACGGAAAAAATCATGCTGCAAATCGACGTTCGTTCAACCATTTTTATGGCGGCCATCATCATGGGTGTTGCCGCCATTTTAACGCTGGTTTTTGGCATTAACCACCTGATCAAAGGCCGCAAAATCCCTTTTTTCGGTAAGCGGCAAGCCCGGATGCGGCGGGGTTGGCGGCTGATTATTTTGGCAATCCTGCTCATCCCCCTGACCTGGGCGGTGCTCAGTTTTGGTGAACCAGCGGTGTATGTGTTCATTTCACCCTCGCCCACCCGCACCCAAACTCCGACCATCACCCTCACGCCCAGCATCACCATCACGCCGTCAATCACCTTAACCCCAACGATCACCGATACCCCCTCGATCACCCCCACACCCAGTTTACCGAGTGAGGTTGAAGACGACTTTGAAGCCGAGGTGGACCCTAACCCCGAAACGGTGTTCAGCCCGATTGTCTTCGCCCAACAAATCAGCGAAGATTGGCAGCCAATTAACGCCTCAGACGAGTTTGAAAACCCGGTCGGGCAGCTGTATGGCACCTTCAGCTATAACAATATGGCCGTGGGATCGCAATGGAGCGCACTGTGGTATTGGGAAGATGAACTGGTACATTACCAAACCCGGCCCTGGCAGAACGGGACCGGCGGTTACGGCTATACAAGCTGGGATCCGCCCAGTGAATTTTGGCGCCCAGGCGCCTATGAAGTGCAGCTCTTTGTGGGCACACAATGGAAGATCTCAGGGTACTTTACCGTCATCGGCGAAGCACCCACCTCAACCGTGACTCCCTCCCCCACCAGGACGCCAACCCCCACCCAGACCAGCTCACCCACCCGCACCTTCACGCCTACGCCCACGGTCACGCCTTCACACACCCGCTGGCCGACCGCGACAGTAACCCCAACACCTAGACCCTGAGCCCTCCCGCAGCACTTCTCCCCGGGCGCAGTATGCCTAGAATTCGCCTGAGCCTACAAATGGACGCAGTGCCCTGGCCACCTGCGCGGCCACCCGGGCGTTGTTCTTCAGCAGCGCCAGGTTGGCCCGCAGGCTCTCGCCGCCGGTCAGCTCGTTGACCCGCTGGAGCAGGAAGGGTGTGGTCGTTGCGCCGTGAATGCCCGCCAACTGGGCCTCCCCCAACGCATCCTGGATGGCTGCTTCCATCTCGTCTGCAGGCATGGCCACCTCTTCCGGGGGCGGGACCACCAGCAACACAGCCTGTTTCAACCCGGCGACCCAGGCCGCCTGGGCGATCTTCGCAGCCGCTTCGGGGGTATCCACGCGGAAATCAACGGGTAAACCGCTGCTGCGGGTGAAGAATCCGGGGAATTCATCTGTTTGGTAGCCAATGACCGGCACGCCATTCGTCTCCAATACCTCCCGTGTGGCCGGCAGGTCGAGGATGGCCTTGGCGCCGGCACACACCACGACCAGGGGTGAGCGGCCCAACTGCACCAGGTCAGTCGAGATGTCGAATCCACGGCCGGGTTCAAATGGCGCGCTGCGGTGCACGCCGCCGATCCCACCGGTGGCAAACACACGGATGCCCGCCGTAGCCGCCGCGAACAGCGTGGCCGCCACAGTCGTGCCCCCGCTCAAACCGCCTGCCAGGGCGATGCCAACATCGCGCAGGCTGATCTTGCGGGTGTGTTCCATGCGCCCCAGGTCATCAATCTGAGCCTCGGTCAGCCCGATGTGCACCTTGCCCCCCAGCAGGGCGATGGTGGCCGGTGTGGCGCCATGCGCCCGTACCTCGGCTTCCATATCCCGGGCCAGTTCGATATTGTGCGGGGCAGGCAGCCCATGGGTGATCACAGCCGATTCCAGCGCCACCACCGGAGAGCCGACGCTGCGGGCATAATGGATGTGTTCAGCCAGGACAAAGGATGAGGGTAAGGGTTGGGTCATCGGGTTGACTCCTTTAGTATGCGAGGCAAAATAAACCAGATCTTAAGGTAGATTGTAAAGCATTTTGGCGATGCGTGGTGTTGCAGGTCACGTGTGGTGACACCATCGTCAAGTCAAGACATTCCGGTTTTACTAAGTTAAACCATCCTCCAACACACCACATTATTGTCACGCTGGAAGCGTGACCTACGGCCGTCTCCGGTGAAATTGTTAACAGCAACTTCCCTCGTAGCGACGTTGGGAGGATTGTTTATCGTAGGTCACGTGTGGTGACGCAGTCACCCACGTGACAATTATTTGTCACGCTAAAAGCGTGACCTACGGAGGAGAAGGTGTATTTTTGTCACCCACAAGAAAAGTCTTTACCTTTGCCCCCGCACCCTCAATCCCTGCCCGTCCATGCTGACCCGCACCCACCCATGTGACCGGGTGGTCACCAGCGGATAACCCGCCAGGCGCGCCTCCAGCGGATGCATGCCGGAGAGCGGCAGATCCGCGGCGTCCAACGGCAGCAAGATCACCGGGGGCGCCCACAGGGTGATGTGGTCCAGCACAACGTCATCCGCCGTAATGTCCTTCGGCAAGAACAACACGTCCGGGGGCGCGGGCACCTCCAGCCAATGAGCGCCCACCTTGCCCGTCGGGATCAGTGCGCTGAAGTCCCCCCAGGTCAGCCACAGGGCCGCGCCGCGCTCGCCAGACCAGAGCACCTCGATGCGCAGCCCATCCCCTGTCGCCAACGCCGCCCCACGATTCAGGTCATGTACCGGCACGCCTTTTTCGGCCAGCAGGGCATAGGCAGTACGGGTAGCCTGGTTAGCGTCCGGGTCCACCCCCCACCAGACCGCCTCAATTGGCACGGTTTTGATCACCCCGACCAACCCCAACAGATCCTCACGCGCCGTGCTGCCCACGATGACCAGGTCCAGGCAGCGGTCACCCGCAGGGAGCATCTCGCCCAAAGCCTGGTTGAGCGCAGATCCACTGGCACCCCCGCCGATCAGCACCGCCCCGCCGTCCGGGGATTGCACCAGCACGGTGCCCTGCCCGTCCAGGAGGGTCAGGTGCAGCCTGCCATCCGGCGCGCTCAAGGCCAGGTTCCACACGAACACCACCAGCCCGGTCAGGGCCAGCAAGCCCGCCTGCGGGGAAAGAACAGTATTCATTGCCCTTTTGCGGGTGTCGCTGGGTACCAGGGTCAGCAGGACGAGCAGCCCATAGAAAACCGCCAGCCACAGCACATGAAAGCGGGGAATCACCAGCTCGCTCAAGGGCAGGCGGGCCAGCCAGGTGACCATACGGATCGTGTAGCGCACAAAGGGCAGGCTGAAGACGGCCAAAACCTGACCCAGCCCGGGCAAAACCAGCCCGCCCAGCAGGGTCAACCCGCCCAGGACCATCACCAGCGACTGAGGCGGCAAAATCAGGGGGTTGGCCACCAGTGTGACCCACGAAACGCCTCCAAAGTGATACATCATGATCGGCAGGGTCATCACCTGGGCGGCCAGGGTGAAGAGGACAAACTCGCTCACCGGCCCCACCAGCTTTTGGGC
>DKFH01000176.1:0-8476 GCA_002452315.1 Anaerolineaceae bacterium UBA6801
TGGTGACCAGGGCGATGGTCACAGTTGCAAGGGCCAAAATGAGCACCATGGCAGGCAGGCTGAGCAGGCTAAACAAAAAGCGCTTCTCGAAGACATGGCGGGTGTATTCGTATTTAATGATGGTCCAGATCTTAGCCATGTTGCCCCCTTGATTGTTTCCTGACCACTTGAATGAAGATCTCATTCAGCGGTGGCACTGCGATCTCGAATGCAGCGATTTCGGTGCCCTGGTTGATCAGATACTTGAGGACCTGATTGGGTTCAGCATGCTCTTCCAGCGTAAGGTAATGGCGTCCGTTCAATTCACGGACGGAAGAGACGCCCTCGATCACCTTTGGGAGCGGTGTGAGGGGCGTGACGAGGATATCCCGGGAGGCAAACTTGCTCTGAATTTCCCTGAGGGTGCCGTACAGCACCCGATGACCATGATCAATCAACAAGATCCGGTCACAGAGCTCTTCAACCTGGTTCATTTGGTGGGTGGACATGATGATGGCTTTGCCTTCCTCCCGCTTTTGTTCCAGGATCTCTTTGACCATGGCGGTATTGACCGGGTCGAGCGAGGTGAAAGGCTCGTCGATGATGATCAGGTCGGGGTCGTGCACTAATGTGGAAATCAGCTGGGCTTTTTGCTGCATGCCTTTGCTGAGCTCTTTGACCTTTTTGTCGCGGACCTCGTGGAGGTCGAAGCGCTCGAGGTATTGGGTTAAAAGCGGGTTGCTGGTTTTTTCCGGCATGCCCTTGAGAGACGCCAGGAAGGTCAGGCAGCGTTCCAGGGGAATGTCCTGGTATAGGCCGCGCTCTTCAGGGAGATACCCGATGCGATTTTTCTTTTCATCGCTCATCCGCCCACCCATCATGCTGATCTCACCTGAATCGGGTGTAAAAATGTCGAGGATCATGCGGATGCAGGTCGTTTTCCCAGCACCGTTGGGGCCGAGCAAGCCAAAAATTTCACCTGGCTGGACGTCAAAGCTCAAGTTATCAACGGCTAGGGTTTCACCAAATCTCTTAACCACGTTGAACACACTGACGGTGGTCATTTGAAAACCTTTCTTCTTGTACCTTAACTGTTTTTTACTGATAAACGCTTAAAGGCACCTAAACGTCTGTGCCATGGCTTGAGGAAACAACTGTAATTGTATCAAAATATTATAATATTCCCAACTGATGAGGCCGTGCTGAGCGTTAAAAACCAACGCCCCAGCAGTGTTTGGCAGGCGTGGGGATTGTATTTTTTATTTCTTCCTTCTCCACAGCCACCAAAAGGTGATGTCAAAGGCCATCCCCAGCAAAATCAGGGGCCAGGCCCACACCAGGTCAGCCTCCAGGGGAGGAGGGCAGGGCTGATCGGTCGGGTCAAAGGTCAGGGCAGGCCATTGTTTGACCTGTTCCAGCATATTCACCCCCTGCTGTTCCTCGTGGTAGTTGGCTTTGAGGAGCTTTCCAACCGGGCTGTGGGTGAGGTAGAGCCTGACCGCTTCCCATTCCTGATCAGATTGCGGGGGACGGGCCGTGACGCACACACGCTCATAACCATTTTGGAGCGTCACCCGGGGGTCGGCCAGGATGTTCTGGTACCAGTCCGGTTGATCCCCAAACCCGCTGATGATGAAATACTGGCCTTCATGGAAGAAATATTCCACGGGTGTGCGGTGGGCTTTACCGGTTTCACGGCCTGTGGTGGAGAGAATCAGGATGTAATTCCCCAGCAGCTTTCCCAACCCCAGGCGATATAGCACAATCGGCGTTTTAAACAGCTTTTTCACCAGGGTGTTGCCTGGATAAGGTAAAAACCTCTCGAAATGAAAATGTTCATTGGACATATTCTCCTCCTTTTTTAGTTGTAACGGGTTGGGTCGATTCTCCTGACCGCTGCGGATATAATCTCGACCGCCTGGTCGATGTCTTCAGGCCGGGTCATCGACCCGACAGAAAAGCGCAGGGCGCCTTTAGCCCAGGCCAGCGGCACGTTCATGGCCTTGAGGACGCTGGAGACCTCGACATGGTCGGCGTGGCAGGCGGCCCCGGCGGAGGCGGCCACGCCTGCTGAGATTTCCTCCAGCAGGACATTGGCTTCGATGTGCAGGAAGCTGATGTTGAGCGTATTGGGCAGGCGCTGTTCGGGGTGCCCGTTGAGGCGCAGTAAACCGGATGGCAAGGCTTGGGTTAAGCCGGTGTGCAGCCGTTCCCGCAAAGTTTTAAGATGCAGCGTACGCGCAGCCAGGCTCTGATGGGCTTCCTGGGCTGCTGCGCCCAGGCCGACGATCTCGAGCACGTTCTCCGTGCCCGGCCGCAGGTTCCCTTCCTGGCTGGCGCCGAAAGTGATCTTGTTGAGCTGGACGCCCTTCCGGATGTAAAGTGCGCCCACGCCTTTGGGCGCGTAGAGCTTGTGGCCGGCGATGGACAGCAGGTCAACGCCCAAATCATCGACATTGACCGGCAGCTTACCCACGGATTGGGCGGCATCGGTGTGGAACAGGGCGCCGGCCTGGTGGGCCAGTTGGGCCAGCGCTGAAATGGGCTGCAGTGTGCCGACTTCATTATTGGCGTGCATGATGCTCACCAGGAGGGTCTCAGGCGTGAGGGCCTCCGCCAGGTGCTGCGGGGAGACCTGCCCGTAACCATCGACCGGCAGGGTTGTGATGCGGTATCCCTGTGACCTCAAAAAAGCGCACACTTCGGTCACCGCGGGATGCTCAACCGCCGAGGTGATGATGTGCTTCCCCTGATGCAGGTTGGCCCGGGCCACCCCCTGGATGGCAAGGTTGTTGGATTCTGTGCCGCCACTGGTGAAGATGATGTCTTCGGGCTCAGTCCCGATCAATGCCGCAACCTGCTTTCGGGCTGTTTCGACGGCATCTTTTGCTGTGCGGCCGTAGGGGTGACTGGAGGAGGGGTTGCCAAAGTGTTCTTCCAAGAATGGGCGCATGGCCCTAATCACAGCAGGGCTGAGTGGTGTGGTGGCGTTGTAATCGAGGTAGATGGGCTGCAGTTTGGGCATATTCCTCCTGTTGTTTGGCGGAATCTGGGTTAATTATACCTGCACGGAAATGAAAACCACCCGGGAGGTGTTTCCCAGGTGGTTTGGGTGGCAAGTATCGGGTAAAGGCCGGCTATTCTTTGTCGTAGGGTTCCCCATCGGCTGCAGGCATATCCCCTTTGCCGATGAAGCCAGCCAGGACGATCATGGTGATCACGTAGGGTGCCATGGCCATGATTTGCGGGGGGATGACGCTGCCCAGCAGCGACAGTTTGGAGCCGATTGCATCCGCAAAGCCGAACAGGAAGCCCGCGCCGATGGCGCCTAAGGGCCGCCAGTTGCCGAAGATCATCGCGGCCAGGCCGATGAAGCCTTTGCCGGCCGTCATGCCTTCGTTGAAGCGCCCCACCGAGCCCAGGGTGAAGAACCCGCCAGCAAGCCCTGCGACCAGGCCACTCAAAATGACAGCCACATAACGGGTTTTGATGACGTCAATGCCGAGGGTGTCGGCTGCCCGGGGGTGTTCGCCCACGGAGCGCAACCGCAAGCCCCAGCGGGTGGAGAACAGTGCCACCTGGATTACCACCAACAAGATGAACATCAGGTAGACGAACACGTTGGTGTTGAAGAGGATTGGACCTAACAGGGGGATGTTGGCCAGCCCTGGGATGGGGATGCGGGGGAACAACGGGGGATTGTTCAGCGCCTGGTTGGTCTGTAAGTATTTCTGCGAGATGAAGGCCGTCATACCGGCTGAAAAGATGTTGATGACGGTGCCTGAGATGATCTGGTTGATTTTGTATTTAATGGATAGGACGGCATGAAGCAAGCTAAGGAGCATCCCAGAAAGGATAGCCGCCAGCAAACCGATCCATGTGCTGTTGGTGATGCTGCCGATCAGGGCGCCGAACATGGAACCCATCAGCATCATGCCTTCAATGGCAATGTTGACCACGCCGGCCCGTTCTGAGAGCACACCCGAAAATGCACCCAGGGTAATCGGGACAGCCAGAAGCACCGCGCTGGCCAGCATACCGGCCAGGTTGACCGAGGTCCCACCGGCCTGCCAGGTGAGGAAACCAAAGATCAGGAACAGACCGCATAAGCCGATCATGCCGTTGGTCGCCCTCCCAAAGCCGCGAATGAGCTGGTAAATGCCGATGGCAGTTGTGATGATGAGCAGTGCAATCAGCGTTGAGCGGGTGGGGATGATCCAGTCGCCCATCGTGCCGACGTCGATGCCGCCCGGGGTCATCACAAACCGGGTAAGTGTGCCTGGGGCTGAGTTCAACACGAATCCGAACAGGATCACCAAGGCAATTAATAGCTCAGCGATTCCCATCGCCAGTTTTCTGGAAGGAGAAATTTCATAGATCCTTTTGTGTTCAATGGTTTGCGTAGCACTTGTCATGATTGACCTCCTCCCCATCCACTGACAAAGACGGTTTCTTCTTCATGCTTGGGTTTTCGTAAGCGGTAGATGCCGCGAATGATGGCTGGTGCGGCGACAAACATCAGGATGATGGCCTGTAATACGTCCACAATGTCGATGGGGATCCGCGAGACGACCATCATGCGGGTGGCGCCATTGCGCAGGGTGCCAAACAGGATCGAAGCCAGCACCACACCCAGCGGGTGGTTGTTGCCGATTAAGGCCAGGGCGATGCTGTCGAAGCCGTAACCCGAGGACAAACCCAGGGCCATGCTGCGGTTGACGGCCAGGATCTGGACGCCGCCAGCCATACCGGCAAGTGCGCCAGAAATGGCCATGCCCAGCATGTAGGATTTGGCCACGTTCAAGCCAGCATATTTGGCTGCTCGCGGGTTGGCACCTACAGTGCGCAGGTTCAGCCCCCACTTGGTTTTAAATAGCAGCCACCAAACAAGCCAGGCGACACCCAGGGCAATGAAAAAGCCCAGGTGGAAGCGGATGGGCGTTTGGAAGAATTGCGGGATCTGGGCGCTTTCTTCGATCAACGGACTGATGGGCATTCCGGCTGCACCCGGCCGGTTCATCGGCCCAGAGAGGAGCCATTCAGTCAGCCGGAAGGCGATCCAGTTCATCATGATGGTGTTGATCACCTCGTGTCCGCCCGTGGTGGCTTTAAGTAAGCCCGGAATAAAGCCCCACAAGGCACCGCCCAGGGCGCCTGCCAGAAAAGCCAGCGGCATATGGATGATGGTGGGCAACCCGGTGATGGCATACCCGACAAAAGTAGCACAAGCAGCGCCGATAAATAACTGACCCTCAACACCGATATTGAATAACCCAGATCGGAAGCCCAGCGCCACGGCCAAACCGGCAAAGATATACGGCGTGGCCTGCACCAGGCTTTCAAGGAACGGGTTGAAGGCTGAACGGATGGCACGCTCATCCCCTGAGCCCAGGGCAGAAATGATTCTACCCGGATCACCGATAGAGCCGGTGAACAGGGCTTGATAAGCGGTGGAGATTTCATTCAAGGCTGTTGATAGCCCCTGGCCGAAGGATTCACCAAAGGCTGCGTAGACGGTTGTGCTGGTGGCTGCGATTAGAATGGCACCGATGATCAGCCCGGTGACAATGGCCAGCACTGGGATGGCGATCACGTTCCATAGCGATCGTTTTGGGGCTGAATGTTCATCGCCCGGTTCATTGACCTCTTGCAGCAGAACATTGCCAGCCTCTTCAAGTTTCTTAGGTTCACGTTTCATAAGCGCACCTTCCTAAAAAGTTCTCTCGACAACGTGTTTTTTCTTGGCTGTGAAGTCTTCTTCTGGCATCACGCCTGCCATCATCAAACCGACCTCTTCTTTGGTCACAGCGCTTCTGTTTACGACCGCCAGGATCTTTCCCCGGTACATGACGGCAATACGGTCGGAAAGCTCCATGATCTCGTCTAATTCAGGTGAGACCAATAAAACAGCACACCCATCATCCCGTTTTTGAACAATGCGTTTGTGGATGTATTCGATCGAGCCGACATCCAGGCCGCGGGTGGGCTGGGATGCCATTAGAAACTGGATGGGACGGGAAAGCTCACGCGCGATGATGACCTTTTGCTGGTTGCCACCCGATAGGTTACTGACAGGCGTGAGCGCACTGGGCGTGCGGATGTCAAAGTCGGTGATCAATTTCTCAGCATGTTCCAGGATGGTTTGGTACTGCAGTACAACGCCTTTTGAGAACGGCTCTTTATAATACGTGCATAACACCAGGTTTTCTGCAGTTGGGAACGGCAAGACCAGTCCGTCCGCCTGGCGATCCTCCGGGACATGGGCCGAGCCCAGCTCAGTGATCTGGCGGGGTGTGGCGCGGCTGATATCCTCGCCCAGCAGCGTAATTTGTCCCCCAGAGCTTTTTTGCAAGCCGGTGATGGCTTCCACCAGTTCGGTTTGTCCGTTGCCCTGTACGCCAGCGATGCCCACGATTTCCCCTGCGCGCACCTCCAAAGAAACATGATCCACAACAATGTTCTGGAACTTATCCGCCACGACCAGGTCTTGAATACTGATGACCACGTCTCCTGGGGTCTTCTCTTCTTTTTCTACGACCAGGCTGACTTCCCGGCCGACCATCATCGCTGCCAGAGAATTTTTATCGGCTTCGTCCGGGGTGGTCTCACCGACCACTGCGCCCAGACGGATGACCATGATGCGGTCAGCGACATCCAGCACTTCGCGCAATTTATGGGTGATGAAGATGATCGATTTTCCCTGTTCGGCCAGGGACCGCATGATTTTGAACAGCTCATCCGCTTCTTGCGGTGTGAGGACAGCTGTGGGTTCGTCAAAGATCAGGATTTCTGCTTCGCGATACAGGAGTTTGATGATCTCGACTTTCTGCTGAACCCCGACCGGCAGATCCCTGACCATATCCCTTGGATTGACCGGCAGGTTGAAGGTTTCAGCGATCTCACTGATCTTTTTTGATGCATCTTCCCGGTCCAGAAAATCGCCATATTTGACGGATTCATATCCCAGCATGACGTTTTCAGCCACAGTAAAGACCGGGATGAGCATGAAGTGCTGGTGAACCATACCGATCCCTGCTTCAATGGCATCGGTAGGCGAACTGATCATTACTTTCTCACCATTGATGAAGATCTCTCCTTCATCAGGTTGGTAAAGCCCATACAGGATGTTCATCAAGGTTGATTTGCCGGCGCCGTTTTCACCCAATAAGGCCAGGATTTCGCCTTTATTGAGGGACAGGTCGATGTGATCATTGGCTAACACGCCGGGAAATTGCTTGGTGATTCCTTTTAACTCAAGAATAGGCGTCATAAGATCCCCTTTTCTCGTTGGTAATGAACTAATAATAAATTACCCGTTATTTTCAGGCATATATAAAAATGCGGGTTGGAGAAGGTCTCCAACCCGTACATTTTACCATATGGCCTTATTGCAGAACAATTCTTCCGGCAATGATATCTTCTTTGATCTGATCGAGTTCAGCCTGCAGTTCGGCGGAAATCAGGTTCGAAAGATCATGCCAGGGGGCGATATCGACACCCCCGTTTTCAAGTGTACCGACCACAACACCGCCGGTGAAGGTGCCATCAATGACGGATTCGATGACGGCCATTGTGGTGGCATCCATCTTCTTCATCACGGAGGTGAGGGTGATGCTGGAATATTCAGGGCTGGTCAGCACCCAGTCTGAATCCACACCGATCACATAAGCATTTCCACGCTCCTGGATGGCGGCTGCTGCGCCCAGGCCAACGGGGCCAGCAACGGGGAGAATCACATCCGCGCCCTCGTCCATCAGGGAGATGGCCAGCTCGCGGCCTTTCTGCTGATCATCGAAATCCATCGAGAATAANNCCTGAGCCGTCTTCAATGTTGTAACCGAGGACTTCTACGTTGGTGCCCTTGGCTTCATTGTAGTAATTGACGCCCTCAACAAAACCTTTCATGAAGATGGTGACTGTGGGGATCGGCAAACCACCGAAGGTGCCCACTTTACCGGTTTGGGTGACGGCTGCTGCAGCGTAGCCTGCCAAGAAGGCAGCTTCGTCAGTGTTGAACACCTGGCCGACGACGTTGGGGATGGCCGGGTCATAGGCATAGTCGACGATGGAGAATTTCTGATCCGGGTTGGCTTCTGCCGCGGCGGCGGTTGCGTCACCGATTAAGAAACCGACGGTGATGATCAGGTCACACCCTTCTTCCATGAAAGCATTGATGTTCTTCTCGTAGTCAGCAACTTCCTGGGATTCGAGGAAGGTTCCCCGGATGCCCAGTTGTTCCTCGGCATCGGTGATGCCCTTCCAGGCAGTGGCATTGAAGGACTTATCGTCAATACCGCCTGTATCGGTGATCTGGCAGACTAAGATGCTTTCTTCTACCACTTCCTCAGCGGGAGCGCAGGCAGCCAGGACAAGACTCCCAATCATAAGGATTGAAAAGATGAACAGAATTTTTTTCGACATGAGTTACTCCTCCAAAAAGTATAGGGTTTTTTGATAGGGTTTTTTAATGAAACCCTTTTTTAAGTATAATTCTAAA
>DKFH01000176.1:8517-9874 GCA_002452315.1 Anaerolineaceae bacterium UBA6801
GCACGTTCAGCATCATGATGAAGGCCAGGATCAGGAAAACAGGGGAGACAGCCATCAACAGGCGGTAGTCGTTGTTTGCAAATTGAATCGCCCAGCCGAAAACCAGCGGCCCGACTGTGGCTGCAAGTTGAGAGGCCAAATAGTAAAGACCGGTATAGGTGCCGACATTTATATCCTCGGTCATATCGACGACCATGGGTAGTGAGTTTACGTTGATCATTGCCCAGCCCAGGCCAGCAATCATCAAGATGATCGAAAGTACGTAAAAACCATTGCCAACCAACGAGAACAAAAGGATGGTGAGCAGATCCAGGGGCAATACATACATCAGCAGCACACAGGCTACCATGACCCAGATCCCGATGCTGATGATCACCTTGCGTTTAAACCTGCGGGCCAGGATGCCGGCGGGGACGGCCATTAACATAAAGGATAAACCGATGTAGGACATTTGGGCCGCGCTGTCACCTGCATCCAATCCGAGATAGTTGATCCCGTACAGGCTAAAAAAGGTATCCAGCGCGTTATAGGCGATGAACCAGAACAGGATGGCCAGCAAAATGTACATGGGGCTTTTGTCTTTTTGGGTGAAGATCATCGAAACATTCTCGAGCGAATTTTGCTCAGACCCATTCACCTTGCTTTTGTCCACCAGGTGCAGTTTCGGGGAGATATATTCTTTGGGTTCCCGAATAAAAATGAATACCAGTGCTGTGGCAACGATCATCAATCCGCTGGCTAAAAAGAAGGGATAAGCCGGATTTTGCCGGTAAAGTGGCCCGCTGATGAAGGTTACCAGGACCTGCCCCAAACCGCCCATCAGGTTGATGATGCCGTTGGCCTGTGAGCGATTGCTGGAAGGGGTGATGTCTGGCATTAGGGCGATCACGGGAGTGCGCCAGAAAGCCATAGCCAGCAGCAAGACGACGCAGCTGAAGATGAACAGGGGCAGCACCTGGGCATAGGGGATGAAACCAAATATGGCTGCCGCTAATGGGGCGCCCAAAACGATGAACGGCATGCGCCTGCCTATTGGAGAGCGCACCCGGTCTGAGAGGATGCCCAGCGGCGGTTGGATCAGCAGGGCGGCCACATTATCCAACACCATGATGATGCCGATCACACCTGCCTGAAGCTGAAAGGTTTCGGCCAGGATAACCGGCACAAAGATATTGAACACTGACCAGATGACGCTGACGCCAAAAAAACCAAAACCGAGTAAAAATATTCTTCCATAATTCGTTTTTTCTGTGTGCATTCTTTTCTCCATTAATCTTTGTTTGTGGGTGGGTGAGCATGTTGATCGGGTTGGTAACCCAGCTGTTCCAAGAATGTTATGTCTTGAGGAGTGAGATTT
>DKFH01000087.1 GCA_002452315.1 Anaerolineaceae bacterium UBA6801
ATGAGGCCGCCGCGCGCCTGCGCACAGAGATCGACTCAAAGCCCCAGGCCCTGGATGAGGTGGACCGGGCCATTATGCAGCTGGAGATCGAGCGCCAGGCCTTACAAAAGGAAAAGGACAAAGCCTCCAAAGAGCGTTTGGCCAACATCGAAAAAGAACTGGCCGACCTGCGCGAGACGGCCAACCAACTCCACACCCGCTGGGAAACCGAAAAACAGGCCATCCAGGAGATCCGCAACATCAAAGAGCAGATGGACCAGACCGAAATCGAGATCGAACGGGCTGAACGCAACGCTGAGCTGGAAAAAGCCGCCCGGCTGCGCTATGGCACGCTGAACGAGCTGGAAACGCGCCTGGCAGAAGCCGAAGCCCGCCTGAAGGACCTGCAGAAGGAATTCACCCTGCTTAAAGAGGAAGTCGATGCCGAAGAGATCGCCCAAATCGTCGCCAAGTGGACCGGCATACCCGTCTCACGCCTGCTGGAGGGCGAAATGCAAAAGCTGATGCGCATGGAGGAACGCCTGCACCAGCGCGTCATCGGCCAGGATGAGGCTGTGGACGTGGTTTCCAACGCCGTCCGGCGCGCCCGGGCAGGCCTGCAGGACCCCAACCGCCCAATCGGGTCCTTCATCTTCCTGGGGCCGACCGGTGTCGGCAAGACCGAGCTGGCCCGGGCCCTGGCGGAGTTCCTGTTCAACGATGAGGATGCCATGGTGCGCATCGACATGAGCGAATACCAGGAGAAACACACCGTCAGCCGCCTGTTCGGTGCGCCCCCTGGCTATGTAGGCTTTGAGGAAGGCGGCCAGCTCACCGAAGCCGTCCGCCGTCGCCCGTACAGCGTGGTGCTGTTCGACGAGATCGAAAAAGCGCATGCCGAGGTGTTCAATGCCATGCTGCAATTGCTGGAGGACGGCCGCCTGACGGACGGCCAGGGCCGCACCGTGGACTTCCGCAACACTGTGGTGATCATGACCAGCAACCTGGGCAGCGAGCTGTGGATGAGCAGCATTGCCGACCAGGGCGGGGCCAAAGAGGTCACCCGCGAGCAGATCAACCGTTTGCTGCAGGCGCACTTCCGCCCCGAGTTCCTCAACCGCGTCGATGAGATCGTCGTGTTCCACCCCCTCACCCGGGAGGACCTGGTGCAGATCGTCGATATCCAGCTTGAGCGGGTGGCCGAGCTGATGGCCCAGCGCGGCCTGACCCTGCAAGTGGCACCCGAAGCGCGTGCTTACCTGGCTGAGGTCGGCTACGACCCGGACTTTGGCGCCCGGCCGCTCAAGCGCGCTATCCAGCGCGAGCTGCAGGACCCGCTGGCGCTGATGGTCGTCGGCGGCGAGGTCAGCGAGGGGAATACCGTGCAGGTCTCTCGCGGCAAGGACGGGCTGGTCTTCGAAGTCGCCCGATCACACTAACCCGCTTAAAACCCCGGGGGTCTGAGGACACATGTGAATTTTGGCTGTGCGCCTGTATTCTCATTAACCCAGCGACCAAGACCCCCGGGGTTTGCTTTACAACGGATAAGCTGGGTTTACAGTCATTCAACCACACGCCAGACTGCTTAAAACCCCGGGGGTCTGAGGACAAATACGAATATCGGCTGTGCGCCTGTATTCTAATTAACCCAGCGACCAAGACCCCCGGGGTTTGCTATTAAAATGGACAATTACAAATATCGGCTGTGCTGCTGATTTCTCATTAACCCAGCGACCAAGACCCCCGGGGTTTGCTATTAAAATGGACAATTGCAAATATCGGCTGTGCTGATGATTTCTCATTAACCCAGCGACCAAGACCCCCGGGGTTTGCTTTACAACGGATAAGCTGGGTTTACAGTCATTCAACCACACACTAACCCGCTTAAAACCCCGGGGGTCTGAGGACACATGTGAATTTTGGCTGTGCGGCTGTATTCCTCATCAACCCAGCGACCAAGACCCCCGGGGTTTGCTTTACAATGGATGGGCTGGCTTTATCAGGCGCTCATTCTCACACTAACCCGCTTAAAACCCCGGGGGTCTGAGGACACATGTGAATTTTGGCTGTGCGGCTGTATTCTAATTAACCCAGCGACCAAGACCCCCGGGGTTTGCTACACGTCAAAGTAAAAAAAGCACCACTGCAGGTTCAGACCGCGGGCTCGCGCACCATCTCCCACATCGGCAGATGGACCACAGGCAGGGTAATCTCCTGAATCACCTCGAAGCCAAAATGCTCATAAATGCTGACGTTTTCCTCGGTTTCGGTCTCCAGGTAGATCGGCACGCCGGCCTGTTCGCCCTCGGCGATCAACGCGGACAGCAATTGTCCGCCGAAGCCCTGCCCCTGGTACTGCGGCACCACCCCGATGATCACCAGATAGAGATAATCACGCCCGCGCATGTGCGCCCTGCGGTCCTGGTCCGTGGGCCTGAAGGACAAAGCCATCCTTTTGGAGACCTCCATCCTCATCTGCAAGCCCGTGAAGAACGCACCGCTTAAAATCAGCCGGGGCAGCGTCATATCGGCATATTTTCCCGGCACCCAGGCCGCCACCCCTTCCAGTTGCAGTGATGGCGCCACTACCTGGCCGTATTTCAGGCTGTACTGAACCGGGATGGCAAAGAACGTATGCCGCTGTTCAAGCGTGGCATTTGCGAAGGCGGCGTTGAAAACAGGGTCCTCCTGAAAAGCATCCGTCAGCATCTTACCAGCCTGGCTGACGTCGTGTTTTTTCAATGTGTATAACGTATCCAAAAGCCCTCCTTATTCGAGATTTCGTTCTGTTTATTAAAGCCTGTAATAATTGATCAACCTGAGCCCAACCCGGGCGTCTCTGTGTGATCATTTTAAGCATTTGTTGACTTCTATTGTGCTTCAGCCGCCAAACCTCACCCCTGCCTGGGGCCCCCTGCCTGTCTCACTAGCACCGTTTGGGTCGGGTAAGGCAGGTTGATATCGTGAGCAACGGCGGCGCTGTTGACCGCCTTCAACACCGCAGTGTGCACCCGCAAGGGACTGTTCTGCTGCTGATCCACCCAGTAGAAAGCCGTCAGCGAAAGGGCTGTATCGCCCAGGTTCATCACCTGGATCATCGGTTCGGGTTCAGCTTCCACCCCCTCCACGGCTTTGATCGCCGCCAAAAAGACCTCAATGGCGCGGTCCACATCCTCTTCATAGCCCAATCCGATCCCTATCGAGCGCCGCCGCAGGCGTGAGGTCGTCAGGTTGATGATCGGGTTCTCAAAGACCTGGTTGTTGGGGATGATAACCACATCTCCATCCAGCGTTTGGATCTCCGTATCACGGATATTGATCATCTTTACCGTCCCACTGTGCCCGGAGACCTGCACAAAATCACCGATCTTAAACGGCTGCCGGTGCAGCAGGATCAACCCGGAAATCAGGTTTTTAGCGATATCCTGCAGCGCAAAGCCGATGGTGAACCCGGCGATGCCCAAGCCGGCGATGAATCCGGTCACATTAAAATCCACCTGATCCAGTGCGATGGTCGTACCAATGATGATCACCGCCCAGCGAGAAATCTGCCCAATCAGCGTAACCACTTCCTCGGCCTCAATCCGCTTGGCAGCCGCCCGCTTAACGGCTTTAGCCACATAGCCTGCAGCGACCAGCGAGAGGATAAAGATCACAATCCCCGCGATCAGTTTGGGTAAGAATAAGACCAATGATGCCAACCAGTCCTGGAATGCCGCCTCAAAATTCATGGTCTTTTCCTTTCATGGGTAAGTGTATAAAATCATCCTCATACATCATAATAGCATTGGTTCCAGAACGCAATCTTCAACCACCCGGTGACATATTCAAACCATCAGTGCAAAGGCGTTGCATGCAACGCCCTCTACGAATCCTAGGTCTTTTCAAATGGAGCTTGATGTCATGGTTATAAATTAGCAAATAATGATATGTAAGATTGACCGCCAAAGAAACTCATCAATCAAACAAATCCCGCCTGACCTTCTGACCCTCCCTCGGCTCGGGGTAGGCCTGCATGAAGGTGTCATGGTGCCCGCCAAACAACTTTGTGATCAGCCCTCTGAAGCCCTTATCCATGTCGGCGCCGCCCTGGCTGGCATGGCAGGCTGTGGCCGCTTTGCGGACGTCCCTGACCGGGCGGTAATCGATCTTCACATGGGTGGGAAACTCCACCTCGGCAATCGAAACCAGGTCAATATCTTTGTTTCGTCCGAAGCGATGGGAGTCCTGCCCGATCAGGCGCAGTACCCACACAACCGCTCGTAAAAATGCCTTGGAGATGGTGTGATAGTATAGCTTTCCAGGTTGAAATGGCGGCAAGCCCTGCGGGTCGGAAAAATCAGTCTCTCCGGCCAGGCTAAAGGCTTTCACCGTCGCTTCGTGGATGGCAATGTGGTCCGGGTGGCGGTATCCGCCAATTGGGTCGAAGGTGATCACCACCTCCGGTTTGATCACCCGGATCAGGTGCGCCACCTCCTCAGCGACCTGCTCGACCGGCTGGGCGGCCAGGGCTTTGGGGTGCTGATTGGCCTCAGCACCGGGCATGCCGGAATCGCGGTAGTTCAGGAAGTGTAACTGGTTAATGCCTAAAATCTCAGCTGCACAGTGCAGTTCCTGGGTGCGCAAGCAGGCTGCGCTGCGGATGCGTTCCATATATTCGGGGTCGATATCACCCAGCTCCCCGCGGGTGGCGCAGATCAGGTGCACGTCCACATCCCGGCGGGCGTAGAGCGCCAGCGTCCCGCCCATGCCAAAGGTCTCGTCATCGGGGTGCGCCAGGACGCAGAGCAAGGTCTTGTTGTGTGATTCAGGTATTTGGTTCATGTTCGTTTCTTTAATTAATTCACTTTACTGATAGCCATAATCTTACTACCACTTCAGCCCGTAGAGGGAGGACTGTCCAAGGACAAAACCAGTTCTATCGGCCGATGACCCCATTGACACGCCGGTCAATCTCGATGTTAAACACAGTGGCAATCAGCGGATCGCCCTCGACATTAGGCTGATTCATCCGGGTCGGGGTTGGCGCTGAACATGCGGCAAGTAAACTCAACAAAAGCAGCCAAACCCAAATGCGAAAAATTCTCATGAACAACACCTCCTGGTTGTGTCCGGGTGACAATTGATCGGTTTTAAGACAGATGCCTGGCATGGGGGGGACATGCCAGGCAATCTCAGGGAGGAAACCACCATGTCCATCGTCCAGAACGGAATGCGTTCTGTCAACTTCCTGGTGGAAGACACATGAAATACGAGTAAAAGGGTGTGTCTTTAGATAAGACTATACTGGATTTGCACGCCGGGTGCATTAATCGTGAATTAGAGATTACAAATTTTATCTTATTTGTAAGATTTGGGATTCTCCGGCGGATGGCTGTCTTTGAACAGGCGCTCCCACTGGGCCACCTCGTCTTCGCTGAGCGGCCGCTCTCGGGGGTCCAGCCCGGGCGCTTCTTGGGTCAGGTCCGCCCAGGCCGCCGCAAAGGCCTCTGACGTCATCACCTGGGCGTGAACAGCGCGTGCCGCCGCAGCCACCTGCCGGTCAGAACTGACCACGGTCACATTTCTGGCGCGTTTTTTCAGCTTCTTGAGGTAAACCATGATGGCGTCATCCGCTGTCATGCCCTCACGCACAAAATGCGCCCTGACCAGCCCATGTCCCCTGACGCCCGCTTGCCCCGCAGGCGCACCATCAAAGAACACCTCGGCTTGCTTGCGCCGTACCCGGCAATAGTCCTGCAAGAGCTGGATCAACTGCGCTTCATCTTCGGGATCGGCCAGGCTCATGCCCGGTATGCGCGGAATCAGGTTATGCCCATCAATAATTAACACCATAACCTAATTCTATCGCATGAGTAAAGCCCTGGCAGGTTGAAGACCAGCCCAGCTTTGCGATAAAATAGAAGACGTAGGCAGTATTCACCCTCAGGAGCAGGCACTATGGACCGAGATCTAAACCAACACACACACTGGGCGCCTCCGGAGGGTTTCCACCCGGTTGATTCCCAGGTGCCCGGGGTGATTGTTTATGCCCCCATGCCAGAGCAGACGGACATTGACCGGGCGGTCAGCTATGCCTGCCCCAATTGCGGTGCCAACACCGGTTACAATGTTGCAGCTGGTGGGGTGGCCTGTGAGTACTGCGGATATGTGGCCCCTGTAAACGCCGAACGCGTCGGGCGATCTGCTCAGGATTTCGAGTTCACCCTGGAGACCCTTGCGCAGGCACGCCAGGGCTGGGGTACCCAGCGCCAGGTCCTGCATTGCGACTCCTGCGGCGCCGATCTATCCATGCCCGCCGGTGCGCTGACCACTGCCTGTGCCTTTTGCGCCTCAAACCAGGTGAATATCATCTCCATCCCGCAAGAGACCCTGCGCCCGCGCTTTCTGGTCCCCTTTAAAATCCCGCCCGAAGCGACCGTCCCACGGGCCAAGGCGTGGCTGGGTAAAGGCTGGTACCATCCCGATGCCCTGGCTGGCAACACGATCCTTCGCCGCTTCTATGGGATTTACCTGCCGTTCTGGACCTTCAACACCCGGGTGGAAGCCAAATGGCAGGCCGAAGTGGGCTACCAGAAGACCGAAAGGCACTATAACGCCCACCAAAAGCGCTGGGAAACGCGCACCCGCACGGTGTGGAAGTGGGAAAACGGCCGTGTGCACCTGAATATTGAGGATTTGCTCGTTTCTGGCAGTGCACCCAAACACCTCAGCCACCGCATCCTGAATCAACTGCATCCCTTTCACCTCGGCGACCTGGTGACCTATACGCCCGATTTTTTGGCCGGCTGGCAGGCCCAGGCCTACGAGACCACCCTGACCGATGCCTGGGAAATCGGCAAGCGGACCATCCGTGAAAAGGCCAAAAAAGCCTGCTACGAGCGGATTCAATCCAATCAGGTCAGAAATTTCAGCATGAGCGCCGATTTCAACGATGAAACCTGGTGCTATATCCTGCTGCCGGTTTACCTGGCCGCCTATCGCTATGAGGGCCAGGTCTATCAGGTGATGATCAACGGGCAGACGGGCGCCGTGGCGGGAAACAAACCGGTAGCCTGGTGGAAAATCTGGCTGGCCATCGCAGCCATTCTTGCCCCGGGCGCACTGCTGGTCCTGATCGGTTTACTGCTCACGCTGCTGGGCGGCGTGGGCATCATCGCCATCACTTTCGGGATCATCCTGTTTGTGATCGGGGTGATCATCAGCTTCTCCCTCTATCAGCATGCCCGCAAATCGGAGGCGCAATAATGGCCGACCCCATCCCCACCGCTGAGATCATCTCTGAAGATCAGACCCTGTGGCATACCAACCGCCAGCCGGCTGGCTGTCCCCATTGTCACCGCGTTTACCTGGTGCCGACCGATTACCGCGGCGGGACCTGCCCGCTGTGCCGCTTAGGCACACTGGAAGCCCAGCCCGCCGTTGTACGCCGCGCTGACCCTGAACGGGTGCTGCCCTTTAAGATCACCAGGGGGGACCTGGGGTCAATTTTCCAGCGTTTTGTCGCCGGGGTGTGGATCAAACCGCCAGAGTTCAACCCCGAAGCGCTGCTCAGGAACACCCGCGCCGTGTTTTGGCCACTGTGGCTGGTGGATAGCGACGTCACCGGTGGCTGGCAGATGGAAGCCGGGTTCGACTACCAGGTTGAATCCGCCAAAGAGGTCTATTCTGGCGGGGGGTGGCAATCCCATAAACAGATCGAAACCCGTGTGCGCTGGGAGCCGCGCGTCGGCCACATAGTTACCCGGGTAGATAATGTGGTCACCCCTGCGCTTGAAGAGCACAACAACCGCATGCAAATGATCGGTACCTATCCGCTCGAATGTGGCCTCGACTTTGACCCCGCGCTGCTAGGCGGCGCGTACCTCGAACTGCCCGACCTGCCCCCTGAAGCCGCCTGGCCGCTGGCCCAACCAGATTTTGACAAAGCCGTGGCAAAGATCTGCCAGCAGGCTGCCGGCGCGCAGCATATCCGCGAATTTATCAGCCAGGCCCAATTTGCAAACCAGAACTGGACGGAATTCTTCCTGCCCATGTATGCCACCCACTACACTGATGATGAAGGCCAACCGCAGGTGGTGATCGTTAATGGGATCAGCGGTGCCATCCAGGGCCCGCGCCTGGCATCACGCCAGCGCGGCAACAAAATCGCCAGGATCACCGCTGCCGTGGCAGGCGGCCTGTTCCTGCTGGCCCTGATTGGGCTGCTGCTGACGGCCGTCTTCCCGCCTGCGGCGTTGATCGGTGGGCTGGTGGGCTTTTTGGGTATTGCAGCGGCCATCCTGGCTATCATCATTGCCATCTGGCCCGGCCAGTGGAACCGGGCACAGACCAACCCGCACATTGTTAAAAGGCCCTGATCTTGATGAAAACCCCATACCCCCAGCACGTGTTAATCCTCAACCGCAAGGAGGAAAGCCAGTCATGAAACGCCCATCACTCCATATCGCCGAATGGATGTACAGCCTGTCTTTTATCCTGTTTCTGTTAGGCAGTTCCCTCACCCACCTCGAGCACGGGTCGGAGCTGTCCCTGTGGCTAATGACCTTTGCGATCGTGCTGACTGCCGCCACTACCTTGCTGCCCCTGGCAGGGGTCCGCTGGCTGCGCATGGAAAGGCAGGGTTCCCGGGTTGGCTACTGGGCGGCCATGCTGCTGCAAGGCGCCTCCTGGCTCAGCTTCACTCGGGCGATGTTCCTGCGCCTGGGCCGGAACCTGCCCCCCTTTCACACCTGGATCATCGTGACCACACTGCTGTGGGCAGTGTGGCTGCTGGTCTTCATCTTCAGCCGCCATGCCAGGTCAAACTAGGTGATCACATATAATCCGGGCCATTTGATCATCAGAATATTTTCCACAATGATCGTGTATACTACATTAGGCTGCTTTTGTTCAACCCTGCTAATAAGAATAGCAAGCCGTGAAATCGAGGGACCATGATTAACGTCTATCCATCCACACACCCCCTGGTCAGGCATAAATTGACCAAACTGCGCGACGAACACACCGAACCAAAGAAATTCAGAGAGCTGGTGCGCGAATTGGCCGCCCTGCTGACCTACGAAGCGACCATCGACCTGGCCACCCGCCGGGTGCAGGTCCAAACGCCCATGGCAGGTACACAAGGTGACTATCTGGAGGAAAAAATCGGCCTGATCCCAATTTTACGCGCGGGTCTGGGTATGGTTGAGGGCGTATGGGAGTTAATGCCCTCCGCCGAAGTGTGGCACATCGGCATGTACCGCGATGAGCGCACCCTTAAACCGGTCGCCTACTATAACAAGCTGCCCGTTCAACCCACTGTGGCTGTATGCCTGATCCTCGACCCGATGCTGGCCACGGGCGGCTCTGCTGTGGCGTGTGTGGATATCCTCAAGCAATGGGGCGTGACAAAGATCAAGTTTGTCGGCCTGATCGCCGCCCCGGAGGGCATCCAGCGCCTGCACGGTGCCCACCCGGACGTCCCCATCCACATCGCAGCCATCGATGACCATCTCAATGAGCACGGCTACATCATCCCCGGCCTGGGCGATGCCGGCGACCGCCTGTTTGGGACGTAAGTCGCCAAGCAAAACAACAAAAGCGGGGCTGAACCATTTGATTCAGCCCCGCTTATCGGTTAAAACAGCCCCTCTATTTTTTCGATTCCTGCTCCACAATCGCCACCATTGAGGCTGCTTTGACAATGGCCACAAATGAATCAGGCTTAAGGCTCGCGCCGCCCACCAGACCGCCATCGATATCCGACATAGCGAACAGCTCCGCGGCGTTATCCGGGGTGATCGAGCCGCCGTACTGGATGCGCATCAATTCAGCCCGCGCCGAGCCAAATTGCTGCCTGAGCAGTGGACGGATCACATCCTTGTGAACATGGTTGGCATCCTCCGGTGTGGCTGCCCGTCCGGTGCCGATCGCCCACACCGGTTCATAAGCAATCGTGATGGCGGCCGCCTGTGTCTCAGTGATGCCTTCCAGCCCTTCGACCAGCTGCCGGGTGACCACCTCGGCAGTTTGCCCGGCCTCATTTTCTTCCAGTGTCTCACCGATGCACACGATCACCTCCAGTCCGGCCCCCAGGGCAGCTTTGAGGCGTTTGTTAACCGTCTGATCCGTTTCGCCAAAGAACTTGCGCCGTTCGGAGTGCCCCACGATCACAAAATCGCATACTTCCGCCACCATAGCCGGGGCGACCTCACCGGTATAGG
>DKFH01000033.1 GCA_002452315.1 Anaerolineaceae bacterium UBA6801
TGGATCTCAGGGATGGTGTCGTTGAGCTCAATAGCAAACAGCAATTGCTCGATGGCCTCTTCATAATTGCCAGTAATCTCCAGCACATATCCACGTGCCCAGCGCGACTCCAGCAAGTTCGGGTCAATCGCCATGGCGATCTGTGAGTGTTCAATGGCTTTCTCAAGTGTGTTGATTTCACCCAGGTCATTCGCCACCCGCCGTGCAAGGATATTCGCGTAAATTGCATGGGTAAAGGCATTGTTGGGGTCAAGGTCCAAAGCCGAGCGTATGTCAGCCTCTGCCTCTAAAAATTCGCCCATATAGCCCTTTGCCCATGCCAGCAGGGCAAAAGCATAAGGCCGGGTATTATCCAGCATCAAGGCGTTTTCTGCATTGACTCTGGCAGCCTCGTACTCGGCGCTATACAGCTGCAATTTCGCCAGGTTAATGTAGTTGGATACCTCCTGTGGGTTGGCTTTGATGGCCGCCTCATAGGACGCTTTGGCCATCCCAATTCTGCCCTCAGCCAGGTAACTTTCCGCCTCCTCTACAAAGGAGACCGGGTCGCGCGTGGGCGTGGGTGTGGGCACAAAGGGCGGCGGCATGGCCGGGATGACATTGGTGTTCACATACACAATAGCCCCAATCGCCACCAGCAGAAAGCCGATCAACCAGGGGCTAGATCGCCTTCTGCGCTTATTCATTGACCACTTACTGCCTCGAAGATACATATCAAGAATCATAGCACCCACGGCTGCAGTCCGTCAAGCAGGTTAAATCTTAGCAGGTTTTAAGGTTTTCAAACCTAAAACTTAACCTGCCGGGGTGCGATTAATACTTTAAATCATAACAGTTGAGATCTGGTTCATAAGTATT
Organism: Anaerolineaceae bacterium UBA6801; assembly: GCA_002452315.1. Lineage (GTDB taxonomy): Bacteria > Chloroflexota > Anaerolineae > Anaerolineales > Anaerolineaceae > Brevifilum. The sequence continues at coordinate 859 of DKFH01000033.1, forward strand.
TCAGAGCTAAAGACCCCTGATCTGCATCGGGTAAGCCTTTGGCGGCGTCCCGATCGAGCAACCAGAGCATCTCCCCATCCACCGGCGAGATCAATTGAATCGGCCGCTGCCACGGGTCAGCAGGACCAGTCAACACCTTGGCCAGCATGTCCGCCTTTGACTTGCCACTCACCAGCACCAGGATCTTCCTGGCTGCGTTGATGGCATTTTTCGTCAGGGTCAGACGCCAGGCATCCTTTGAGGGTACCGGGTTGGCGATAAACCAGCGGTGTTCTTCGTTCAGACCGGCGGTCTCCGGGAATAACGAGGCCGTATGCCCATCTGCGCCCATCCCCAGCAAGAGCAGGTCAAATCTCGGCCAGGGGCCATCAAAAAATCCTCGTAATTCCTCTTCGTAATCAAAGGCTGCCAGCCGGGCATCAGATTCTGTTTTCACCCGATGGATATTCTCTGCGGGCAGCGGCACCTTCGAAATTAACGCCTCTGCAACCATGCGGTAGTTCGACTCCGGATGGTCCGGAAGAACATGGCGCTCATCGCCAAAGAATAGATGAATCTGCTGCCAGGGGAGCTGTTCCTGCAGTTCGGGCGCCGCCAGTCCGGTATACATCTGTTTTGGCGTGCTGCCGCCCGAAAGCGCAACGGAAAACGTCCCCCTGGCCTGGATGCTTTTTTGCACTGTTTCAATGAACAGGTCAACCGCTGCCTCGGCCAACGCTGTTTGATCGGCGTATACCTGGATATTTGCCATCGTGATCGTCTACTTTCGGCTATTGCATCGATCGCTGCAAGGCCTTGAATTGTTCTTTTTGCTCATCGGTGAGGTTCTTGGGTACCAACACCTCAACTTCAGCGTAAAGGTCCCCGCGTGCACCGGGCTGACCCAGCCGGGGCATACCCAGCCCCTTTAACCGAAACGTCTTTCCCGAGTCCGTCTCCGGTGGAATGGTCAGTTTAACCGCTTTATCAATCGTGCTGACCGTGACTTCCCCGCCCAGCAAAGCAGTAAAGAAATCAACCGGCTGGATAATGCGCAAATGATCACCCTCCCGCTTGTATTTCGGATGCGGCTGCACTTTGATTTTCAAAAACAAATCACCAGAACCCGCCGGGCCGCCCCCGCCCTGTCCGCTCAGGCGGATCTTAGAGCCTGTCTTCACCCCGGGTGGGATCGAAGCCTCGATACGCCGTCCATCCTCAAAGGTGAGCAGGCGCGTCGTGCCGTGGAAGGCTTCTTCCAGGGTGATTTCAACGGTGTGTTCAAGATCCTGCCCCCGTTGCTTTTGTTGATAGGAAGGCTGCCTGGCCCCTCGCCGGGTTGATCTTGTGCCAGCCATACCGCCAAATAACGTCTCGAAAAAATCGGAAAAACCGCCCAATCCACCGCCAAACATTTGCTCAAACTCTTCCTGCGTGACGGTGCGATACTGAGCCCCACCAGGTTGGCCTTGGGCAGCCCATTGTGACCAGTCAAAGTCCTCTGCACGCCCGCCGGTTTGCTGATATTGCTTCCATTGCGAGCCAAATCGGTCGTACTTTTCTCGCTTTTCAGCATCTGAAAGCACCTGGTAAGCTTCGTTGATGTCTTTAAATTTTTCTTCCGCATTAGGATCATCCGGGTTCACATCCGGGTGATACTCACGGGCCAGTTTCCGGTAGGCTTTTTTGATCTCGTCCTGACTGGCATTTTTACTGACGTTTAATATTTGATAATAATCTCGAAATTCCATAAAACAGTCCTTCTGATGCCTGTTATGGCCTAATTTTAGGTGTTTAATATTTAAAAATCATTAGATTCACCCCTCATCAAGCCATTTATGCTAATGGCCTAACCAGGGTATTGAAAAGGGGTTGCCATGCGTTCGCAACCCCCTGTTCAGTCTGCTGTTCTGGGCCTTAAGCAATCTCCGGGTCAAATTCACCCCGGTATTCCCTGGGCAAAAGCCCAGCGATTTTGGTCATGATCAGGTGTCCCGCAGACTTGATCTCCGCACGGGACGGCCGCTCTGGGTTATCGCTGGTTAAGGGGCCAAACACTTCACCAATCTGCGTGAAAATTCGCAACCGGCGTTTCTTATCAGAAAGAGTTTTGAATAGCTTAAAGTCATTATCGCTGATCGTGCCCATCGGCAGAATCGGCACGCCTGTGCGCAAAGCCATATAAGCAGCACCAGGCAGCGCAGCCTTTAATAGGCCGGAATGGACATGCCCCTCGGGGTAGATCACCAAAACGCCGTTCTGCGAGAGGATCGCCTGTGACGCCCTCAAGGCTTCAAAATTTGGGGTGCCCTGCTGGATCTTTAACGTCTGCCAGGCGTTGGGAAACACCCGCATGATGGGGGGCGCATTTGGCATCACAAAATCCCCGATGAACTCTATAGGCCACCGTGTACTGCGTATGGGTGCTACAGAATCAAGAAAATGGAAATGGTTACCAACCACCAATAATGGCCCCTGGGCTGGGATGTTTTCCCGCCCTTTGATCTCCCAACGGGTCAGAATCGTGCTAACAATATCAATCCCGGCCTTTAACACGCCTCGGACCAAGCGCCGCCGGGGCCAAGGATACTTTTGAATCATGCTCTCCATAACTTGATCGTTTTGTTCGCTCACCAATGTTTTACTCCTAAAATAAAAGTGCTGTTGGCGTCTTCTACGCTTCTGCTTCAGCAGCGACGCAACACCAATGTACCTAATTATAACCAACAAATAATAACAAATACACACGCCGCCAAAAACAAGCATCGAGCCTTGAGCTCAAACGCATTCCACGTTGTTGTTTACCTTAATCCACGCCTGCCCGGGTTACAAACAACCCACAGCGGCTATCCTCCTTTAAACTCAAACAGCAGCTGAATGTCCCCCGTGGAGTCAACGATCAGGTCCGCACCAGCTCCCTCCAGCTCATCCTGGCTGCCAAAACCGCATAATACGCCAATCGTCTGAGCGCCGGCTGACCTGCCAGCGCGCACATCCACGGTCGTATCGCCAATCATTACACAATGCTCTGGTTCCAGCCCCATTTGGCGTGCGGCATAGATCACCGGGTCAGGAAAGGGTTTGGTATGCATACAGGTCTGGGCGGTAACCACCGTCTCAAAATACTTCAACAGGTCAAAATGCTCCAGGAAATGCAGCGTGGTGCGTTCATCCCTTGCGCTGACCACAGACATGGGAAGCTTTCCCCACAAATTTGCCAGCATCGTGTCTACACCTGGCACGATCCAGAACCGCTCATGCGCAGGGGTTCTTTCGTGGCGCTTGCGGGTCATCCGGTCATAAATTAGTGAAAAAGGTCGATCCAGGTGCATGCGGTCCGCTAATCCATAAAAGAAATTGGCCGGCGTCTCAATTGCCATCACAAATGACCGGGCGATGTGGTGAGTGTCACCCTCCTTATGCAGCCAGGAAATGGGTTTAATGCGTTTGGCAATTCGCTCAACCAGGTGGTCATCCGTATCGCTAAGGGTGCCATCCACATCAAACAAAAGGCCGCGTACTTTCGAGATGTCGATCATCCCGGAAATGATAGGGTTGTCGTGGGTCATTGCAGCGCTTCAACCAGGGTTTCAGCCAGGCTGGCGGTAGGTGCGATAAACCACACGGTGCGGTCACTGTCCTGCATCAATACCACGGATCCATCCGGGCCAATCCAGGTCGGCTGCCCAGCGATGGGTTGTGGGGCCGTATCCCAACGCAAATTAGCATAACTCGCCATGGCTAGTATGAATTCATCCGCATCCAGGCGGGTATCCCACACGATATCCAGGATAAATATGAGCTCGTCTGTGTCTTCTTGGAGATAAAAGGCATAGGCATCACCGCCCCACCCTTCAGCCGCAGCGCTCGCCTGGCCGTCATCAAGTTGGTAAGCCTCGTCATACGCGTGGCCAAGAATCAGGTAAATAAACCATTCGCCCATCACGTTTTGATCATACAAAGCCCAATCCTCCCCGAGTAAATCCGTCATATCTGGAAGCACGACAGTTTGGGGCACATCATCAGGATACCGATCGGGATGAAGGATCTGCTCGGTAGACAGGGGCGGGTCAAGATAGGCAGCATCCACGGCTGGATATCCCCCCTGGTTGTAAAAATATTCCACAAATGAATATCCTTTTTCATAGGGAAACAAGATGTCCAGCTGGATGTAAGGGGGTGCGTTGTCAAAAACTGGGCTGTCAAAATCCTCAAAAGAGTCCAATAAATCCAGGTAATCGTTTCTGGTGGCATAGGTCTGGAACCAAAGCAGTTCCGTCCACGAGGCGTCTCCCTCTACCAGCGCCTGGATGGCTGCACAGCGCTCCGAATCAACCTCACAGGCTTCCTCATTGTAATTAAGACCCTCATCAAGCCCAAAGGCCTGATCCTGTAAAACGTGGACAAACTCATGAGCATAGGTCATTTTTTCCTGGATGCCAAAAGTCACCCCGCTCACCACATAGATCTCTTCCGTCTCGCTATCGTAAAAACCCGAGATTTGTTCACTGTAAAGCTCATTATAGAAGTTTTTTAAGTCAAAATCGGCTGGCAATAAGCCCAGCAAAGACAAAATCAACACATCCTGGCGTGCATCTTCATCGGTATATTCGGCGAAAAACTCGTTGACAACCATATCCTCAAGCGCTTCAGGCGACATCACAATTTTAGGCACGTCCTCTTCCAGGGTAAGCCCGCGCAATTCACTGACCTGCGCTTCAATGTCAAGCAGGATTTCTACAACCTCATCCGGCAGCTGATCAACATCACCCGTGGGAGCAGGCTGAGTTATGCTGGGTGGTGTAGGTTGTTCGGGTGACTCACTTGGCGCAAGGGTAACTGTCTCACCGGGCAGCACAGCAGCGCCATGCGGGTTAAAGTCAAGCGGCCAGAATGCTAAGACCCCCACACCGCTCACCACGATCACACCCAGGCACACACAGGTTATAAACAGGATGACTCCGCAGCTGAGAAGGATATTTTTTGTCTTATTTGAATTCATGATCACCTTATCCACTGTTTGGTTATGACGAAAAATGGGGCATCCTTCTGGCCAATTTTTCGCACAACCGTTTTAAACCTAACCACATTATTATCACACGCCTTGATGTTAAAAGAAAACCCCCTCAGGGGGTTATTTAATCGCGCTTTGCGGCTTTGAAAAATTTATGCTTTAAGAATGTAACCAACGCCCCGTTCAGTACAGATCAATTTTGGGTTGCGCGGGTCCTCTTCAATAGCCTGCCGCAGCCAGCTGATATGTACATCCAGTGTGCGGGTATCGCCGGTATATTCTGTATCCCAAATTTGGGTAAAAAGGGGATCACGTCTGACCACTTCCCCGTTATTTTCCATCAGTACCTTCAGGATTTCAACCAGTCTAGGTGTCAGTTTAGTTTGCCGCCCATTGCAAGTGACCAGCTGGGTATGAATGTTCAATTCAATGGGGCCGACTTCCAGGATATATTTCTCATCCGTCGGGTGATATGCTTGCAGGCGATTAATTAGTTTTTGAACGGTAAAAGGCAGTCTGAGCACCAGGTTGGCATCAATGTTTTCAGGGAGTGTGGTCTCTTCTTCCACAATCAGGATGATCGGCAACCCATTGTCTGAAATTCTAAACGATTGGCAGATGCGTACACCGCTCGTTCGCAGGGAGGCGGCATCAATGATGACCACATGAGGATTGACCACATCGAGCAAATCAAGGCCAGCGCTGCCACTCGGTGCTTTTGTGACCTGGTAACCCTTGCCACGCAATTCCTCACCGAAGGAAGCGTAATCGCCTCGCCTACCTTCTATGATCAAAATAACAACCGCATTGCTTTCCTGCAAAAGATTGTCCTTCCCATGACGGCCTGTTACCCACAAAATTCGACACCGCCGTATCCTTCGCCAATAATATAGATTATAACAATGAACGAAAACTCCCTGATCATACAGGTTATAAATTTGGGTTCCAAGGGGATTTTGAGTCGGCATTGGAACACCTCTGCCAATGGGTCTAAGAAATTTCTAAAGAATAATTTCTTACCATGTTGGCTGTTTTCTTATTTTCGATTATACTCGAAAACCTTAAAGAATCGAGTGCGATTATGACCAGAGCAAACGCAAAGTCAATCATTTTCCAAAATCCACTATTTTTACAATGAATACACTCCTTCCCGGCCTCCGGGCACCCTTCCCCTCGATGAGGTGTATACATGAGGGGAGCCCACTTCCGCTTCGCTTCAGGGGTTTTACTTCGTTCAAGGCAGGGGATGGGGTCAGAAAACTCACGAATTACGATATTTCAAAGTTTAATGACACTTTGCAATTGCCCTACAATTATGACAAATTTGGTTGCGTCTTATCAACGCCCGTGTTAGAATCAATCTTACCTTGGAAACTGCCGGAGAATCCCATGCCTAAAATGATAGAGGTTGAGATCGACAGTGTGCGGGTCAGCCTGACCAATCAACAACGCATTGTCATCTTAAAACAAGTCAACAAAGAACACTACCTGCCCATATGGATCGGTCTTTATGAGGCCGAAGCCATCACCATTGCCCTGCAGGAAATCCAAGTTGCCAGGCCGCAAACCCATGATCTGCTCAAAACCTTGATCCAATCCCTGAATGCCAAGTTGATTCAAGTTGAAGTAAG
>DKFH01000173.1:0-4240 GCA_002452315.1 Anaerolineaceae bacterium UBA6801
TCCCGTCAATCCAACCCCCTGCCCGTGTGGGTCGCCCGGCTGCTGATCGCCATCGTCCTGTTCTGGAACCTGCAGGCTGCCGTGCTGTTCATGTTCAACCCCGCCGCCTTCACACCGGCCTTCCAGTTGCAGGGCGTTCCGGGCCGCACGGCCGTGGCCGGCTACGGCATCCTGTTCCTCATGTGGCAGGTGCCCTATATCTTTGCCCTGCTGCACCCGGTCAGGTTCCAGGTATCCTTGTGGCAGGCGCTGATCATGCAGATCATCGGCGTAATTGGTGAGTCGATCCTGCTGACCACCATCCCGCCCGAGTACCCGCTTTTACGGGGCAGCATCGTGCGCTTCATCATCTTTGATGGCGCCGGGGTGCCCATCCTGCTGGCCGCCCTGTGGGCTATCCGGCATCAAAAAAGCGCTTCACGCCAGGCATAAAAGTTATCCTCCACCCGACCGTTTATATCGGACCGTGTTCGCGATTGCGTCTCTCAGCGCCTCGTCAAAGGCCGTCGCAACCCGCTCCTCACTTAACTCGATGAAAATCGAAACCTGCTGATGACCGTGCATACCCACCTGCCCTGTAAAGTTGCCCCTGACATGAAAACCTTTATCCGTCATTTTGGCATAATAAGGCGATAAGGCATAATCCTCAACTGTGGCATCTTCCAATTTGACTGACATCGCTGAGGTGACCCCCGTTTCGTCCGTTACCGCGTAAACCAACCATAACTCACGAAATCTACGCGCATAATCACCCATCGGATTCCCTCCTAAACATGTGTTGAAATCAATCCTTTTAACTTAGATGCGCTCAACCCGGCCATTGATCCCGAATAAACGGGATCAATGCTTTAAGGTAAGCCTCAGGTTGGTCCCGATACAATTCCGCGTGTTCGCAATGGTCAAATATCACCAGCTCAGCCTCAGGTACGGCATTCTTGAGTGCATAGGCATGCTGCACGTCCACGGTCTCATCCGTCCAGGCATGCAAAATCAACACCGGCCGGGGCGGCACCCTGACCAGTTCCTCTACCGGCTTGACGGTCCTCAAATCAAAGCCCATCAAGACCCGCCACATCCAAAACACACCGGGCAAAAACAAAAAAGGCAGGCCGCTTTCCGCTTTCCATCTCGGTTGGATCAGCGTGTAGATATCGGCAAAAGTGCTCTCAGCAATCAACGCGCCGATGGCTGTGTCTTCTGCCGCCGCGCCAATCACCGCCGCGCCGCCCAAGGATATGCCCAGGGCTGCGATCTGCCCGGCCTCAAAGCCGTTTTCCAACAGGAAATCCACCGCCCCCAGCACGTCCCGCCGTTCGTGAACGCCAAAGGTATAGCGTTTGCCCGCGCTCTCCCCATGCCCGCGTAAATCAATCATCAACACGGCTAATCCCGCCCCATGCAGTTCCGCTGCAAGTTGAGGCAGCTTTCCCGAAATGGCGTTTTGTTTGCTGGCATCCCGGCCGTGCACCAGGATGATCGCCCGGGTTGCGCCAGGCTTGGGCAGGTACCACCCGGCGATGTTGAGCCGGTCAACCCGGGAGGGGAAGTTCACCGCTTCGTATTTCACCCCGAAAATACCTGGGTCATCCGTATACTGGGGATGCGCGCCCACTCTGGTGAGGGTGAAGGCCGCCACCGCGCCAACAGCCAGGTATGCGATCAGGATCAGGAGGAAAATCATTGTTATCCACAGCAAAATTGTCATGTTGCACACCTCATCCAATACTTAATCAAGATCAGTCCGTACGGCTTTTCTTGGCCAATAGCGCCTGCTTTTCAGCGTCCGATAAAAACGCCACCTCAAGCGCATTGGCCTGCGCCTTGCGGGTGTCCTCTGCGGTCAGCCCGGCGGCAGGGGCAGCCACCTCGAACTCCTCCCGTAGCGTAACCGGGCTGATGCCCGGGTCATCAGTGTTGATCGTCGCCAGCAGCCCCAAATCCAGCCAGGCCTTTAACGGGTGCTCGGCATAACTGGCCACGGTGTTCGTGTGCCAGTTGCTGGTCAGGTTGGCCTCAATGCCAATGCGCTCAGCCAGCATATGATCCACCAGTGCCGGGTCCTCCAAAAGGCACACCGCATGCCCGATGCGCGCCGCCCCCAGGTCACGGATCGACCGCCAGATGCTTTCAGTCCCCGCCGATTCACCTGCATGCACGGTGATCCCCCAGCCTGCGTTACGTGCCTTCTTGAAATGCGGGATGAACCATTCTGCTGGGAAATTGACCTCATCCCCCGCCAAATCCAGCCCAACGATGTCATCCTGATAGGCCAGCAAAGCATCCAGCTCCTGATAGCCGATTTCCACACCGTAGGTGCGGCTGATGATGCCGAGCAAGTTGACCTGGATATCACCCAGATGACGCACCGCAGCCCTGACGCCCTCCACCACTGCACCCACCACCGCTGCCGGGTCCAGCCCGTGCGGCTCGGCCATGAACCAGGGGCTGAAGCGTAATTCAATATAATCAATGCCCTCAGTGCGGGCATCCACAACATTCTCATAGGCCACCCGGTGGCAGGCATCCTCATCCGCAAAGATCGACACCATCCAGGTGAACTTCTGAAAATACGCCATGATGTCCGTCTGCGGTTCGCTCACCTGGATGTGGGGACGCAGATCGTCCAGGTTGTCCGCCGGCAGGGGCAGGTTATGCTGCCTGGCCAGGTCGAGGATTGTGGACAGGCGTACATTCCCATCCAGGTGACGGTGGAGGTCGATCAGGGGCAAATCACCGTGGATCATGTTGTCCTCTCCGTTTCAGTATCGTGTGATGTTACAGAAATTATAAATCAAAACCGGATCAGGCTGCATCCCAGGGTCAAAGCACATTATAATACGCTCATTCAAACCACCCATCAGGAGGAAAATATGTCTGTCATCCATCGCTTCACCGGAGATCCCGCTCAAGGCCAATTCGCCTGGGAGGGAGTCGCGCCACAACTAATCCACACGGAAGAGATCCAGGGCATCTTCAAGCATGTGCTGGTCGGCCCCGAAGAAGGTGCGCCAACCTTCGTCATCCGTTATTTTTATGTACCGGTTGGCGACAACACGTTTTATGACCAGCACCCCCACGAACACGGCATCGTCATCCTGCACGGCAAAGCCAGAGTGCAGCTCAATGCGGAATTTCACGAGCTGGGACCGCTGGATGCCATCTTCATCGCCGGGGAGGACGTCCACCAGCTCGTCAACATCGGCGACACGCCACTGGGCTTCCTGTGCGTGATCCCTCGCGATGCGGCCTAATCATGCAAACCATCCCGGCCGATCTATTATTTAAAGCCCATAACCCCCTCGGTGAAGGCCCCCTGTGGCATCCCGATCAGGGCTGTCTGTACTGGGTGGATATTGAAGCCGGCGACCTTTACCAGAGCGATCCGGCCCTGTGTGCCTTCACCCGTACCCATTTTGACACAGCTTTGGGCGCGTTCTGCTTTACCAAAACGGGCGGATTTGTCCTCGCCACCGGGGAGGGCTTCCTGGCCTGGTCCCCGGGGCAGGCCGCATCCAATTGCATGTGGAACCCACTGCCCGGCCGGGCTGGTGTGCGCCTGAACGATGGCAAAGTCGACCCATGTGGGCGCTTTTGGGCCGGCAGCATCGACATCGAGCAGGCCCAGGCCGAGTTATTCCGCCTGGACCCAGATGGCGGCCAGCACACCCTCCTGCACGGGCTCGGCATCGCCAACGGCCTGGATTGGAGCCCCGACCGGCAGACCATGTATTTCACCGATTCGTATCAATACACCATTTTCGCCTTCGACTACGACCAGGAAACCGGTGCCATCCGAAACCAGCGACCCTTTGTGCAGCTGCCGAAAACTCAAGCGGAAATTGTCCCGGACGGCTTATGTGTGGATGCCGAGGGCTGCCTGTGGAGCGCCCAATGGAATGGCTGGGGGGTCGTCCGCTATGATCCCCAGGGCAATCCCCTCCTTAAGGTTGAAGTGCCCGCCCAACGGGTGACCTCGTGCTGTTTTGGCGGCCAACACGGCGACCTCCTGTTCATCACCACCGCGCGCACCGGCCTGTCCGCGGCTGACCTGGCCCATCAGCCCTATGCCGGTGATGTGTTTGTGCTCCAAACAGATACCATCGGCCAGGGGACGCACTTTTTTGGCTGTTAACGGGTGCGTTCCGCCTATTTGATTGGTGCATTGCCCCCAAAATAACTCTAATCTTGCCGTAATTGTTTCCCCCCATCATAAAACGAGGCATAAAACACAGCCCTGGCA
>DKFH01000173.1:4269-10453 GCA_002452315.1 Anaerolineaceae bacterium UBA6801
CGCCCGGAGATGTAATCTTCCGTCAGCCGCTTCTCGGGGTTGGTAAAAACCTTTTCGGTTAAATCATATTCAACCAAATAGCCAGCCCGATCTTCATCCATGTTGAAAAACGCGGTGTAATCTGAAGCCCGCGCAGCTTGCTGCATGTTATGAGTCACGATGATAATTGTATAATCCTTCTTTAATTCCTGGATCAATTCTTCAATACGAAGCGTGGCAATTGGGTCCAGTGCAGAGGCCGGTTCATCCATCAAAATTACGTTGGGTTTGACCGCCAGTGTGCGGGCGATGCACAGGCGCTGCTGCTGCCCGCCTGACAGAGCCAACCCGCTTTGATCCAAAATATCTTTCACTTCATCCCATAGAGCCGCCTGGCGCAGGGATTGTTCTACAATCTCATCCATATTGCCTTTATAGTTTGTCACCTTTCGCACACCCCAGGCAACATTCTCATAAATACTTTTCGGGAACGGGTTCGGCTTTTGGAAAACCATGCCGATATACCGTCTGACCTCAACCGGGTCGACACCATCCTCGTAAATGTTGATGCCATTAAAGATCACTTCCCCGGTGGCGTGATAGATCGGGATGAGTTCATTCATGCGATTAAACGCACGCAAAACGGTGCTTTTACCGCAACCAGATGGCCCGATGATTGCCGTTATTTTGTTACGTTCGAGTTTCAAGTTGGCATCCTTAACCGCCCGGAAATCACCGTAATATAAGTTCAGGTCTCTGGCTTCAATCGCGTAGCGGCCATTGCTGGATTCTAAGTTAAAACTGGCCATCTATATCCTCCGTGAGTATCTGTTGCGCAATAAGACTGCGATGGCATTCATAGAAAGTAACATCAATAAAAGGACAATAATTGCCCCTGCCGCAATATTCCGAAATACATCTTGTGGGCGTGCGGTCCATTGATAGATTTGAATCGGCAGGGTGGTAAATTTGGAAAAAGGCCCATCGGGGTCAAAAGTGATAAAGGTAGATGCCCCCACCACCACCAATGGTGCCGTTTCCCCGATAGCGCGGGAAATTGCCAAAATTGTCCCCGTCAGGATCCCTGGCAGCGCGCTTGGCAAGACGTGGTTCCAAACCGTCTGCCAGCGAGTAGCACCGATACCATAGCTGGCCTGGCGTAAGGAATCTGGCACAGCTTTAATCGCTTCCTGGGCATTGATGATAATGAGGGGCAGGATCAGCAGTCCCAGGGTCAGCCCTGCTGATAATATTGTGCGGCCGTTGGCGACTGTTGGATCTCCATATCCAAAAACCGCACCACTGGTGACCGGACCCAGCAGACGCACAAACAGAGCCAACCCAAGAATGCCATAAATGATGGATGGAACACCGGCGAGATTATTGATATTGGTTTGAATAATACGGTTGATGAAATTATCCTTGGCATATTCCTGCAAATAAATAGCTGAGCCTACACCGATCGGGAACGCAAAAATGATCGCAATCGAAATGGTCCACAGAGAGCCCAAAATAGCTGTTCTCACGCCCGCATTGAACGCATTGGAGGATTGGGGGGAAGTGATGAATCTGGGGCTGATCCAGCTTTTGAAGATCAAGTCGGCTTCTGTGTATCTTTCCAGCATCTCCTGCCGAATCTCATCTACTTTGAACAGAGATTCATATAAAGACCACTGTGCCACCGGTTTGGGTTCGACGACTCGCTCTAAAACAAGACTGTAAACATCCTCTTTGGAACGGTCTTCCCAGGGCATTTCACTCTCGAGGCGGCGCATCAGCCCGGCTGATACATGGTTACCAAGCACAATCACCAGGTCTTCTTTGGGCATCCGTTCTATTGGCACGCCATTGATCGCTAATTGTTCCGGTTGAATTTTATTTTCTATTGCTACATACCCAAAGGCGCTGTTGATGATGTTCAACAGCAGCGTCGCCAGGGCAACAATCCCCACCAGTGTAGAAGTGGCAAATATTACCTGCCAAATTTTTCCAACGAAATGTCTCCTGGATAATTTTTCCGCTTCAGCAGAATATTCATGCTTTTCTGCTGCAGAAACGGAAATAGCTTTACCCGGCGTTACACTCATTGATAAACCTCCCGGAATTTTTTCACAATCTTCTGGCTGATCACGTTGAGCGAAAGGGTCATGATGAAAAGCAGCAAACCAATCGCAAAAATGCTGTTGTAATCAAGCGAGTTATAACTCAGGTCACCACCGCTGATGCGAACAATATGGCCGGTCATGGTCTCCGCTGCTTCGAAAGGGTTAAATGTAAAATTGGGCCCCGCACCAGCCGCAATGGCCACAATCATCGTTTCGCCAATGGCACGTGACGTGGCGACAATAAAAGCGGCTGCAATGCCCGAAAAAGCCGCAGGCACCACCACTTGCAATGCCGTTTCAAACTTCGTTGCGCCCAATCCATACGCTGCTTCCCGCAAAGAATTAGGGACTGCGCTGAGGGCATCCTCACTCATCGAACTGACCAGCGGAATGATCAAAATGCCGATCACGATTCCCGCAGAAGCAGTATTATAGATTGCCACCACATTTTTCCCCAGGATTGATTGCAACAAAGGCGTCATAAAAGTCAGGGCAAAATATCCGTAAACAACGGTCGGAATCCCTGCCAATACTTCCAAAATGGGTTTTAAAACGCTCCGAAACCGGTGGCTCGCGTATTCACTCAAGAAGATGGCCACACTCAGACCAATGGGAAGGGCAACGACCAGGGCAATCAAGCTCGTCATCAACGTCGCATTTACCAAAGCCCAAATCCCGAACCTGCCAATTTGGGGGTTCCAATCTGTCTTTCCAAAAAATTCCAGCAAAGTTACCTGATTAGCCTTTTCAATCGCCGATCCGTTTGCATGAAAAACCGGTTTCGTGTCCCTTGCACCTCGTTTGACGATCAACAGCCCGTTCCGAACTTCTACTACTCGCATTTCTTCATCGCTGAGGCGGATCAAATCACCTTCTTTGATGGTCGCCCCGGATTCACTCACAAAAAACTCCGTAGAGCCAATTTCAATATCCTGAATAATTGCTTTATTTGTGCTTTCCCACTGTTTACGAGTGAAAAAAAGCATGGATTCAGTGCCAAGCTCGATAATAATTCCGACGGTAATAAAAATGGATAATACACTTGAGAGGAGCAAAAAACCGTGGATGATTGATTCCCCAACACGTCTTTTCTTCTTTAGATTCATCAGCAAACTCGCAGACCAATTTTTGTTTTAGAATTCTAGTTTTGATAATTGCTTCTATATTCTCATCGAACCGTTACAGGGTGACCAGCAAGTCGAAACTTGCTGGCCACCACTTTTCTTCAGGGTAAATCTTGCTTCTTTATTACGTCTTGTTTTAGCCCAATACCGAGCTACTTCATCGCATCCAGCCAGGCCTGGCGGGCTTTATTCAGTGCTTCTTCATTGGCAGGGAAGTAACCAACATCCACAATTTCCTCATTGACAAAGGTCAGCACAAAATTCAGGTAGCCAGCTACCTGCGGTTTTTCACGCATGATACTCGCATCGGAGTACATGAACAGCGGGCGGGATAACGGGTAGGTATTGTTATCCACGTTTTCCTGTTCAGCTGTCACACCATCAATCACCAAAATTCTCAAGGTGTCCTGGTTTTCGGCATAGTAGGCGTACCCAAAATAACCAACGGCATAGGGGCTGCCCAGGATGCCCTGCACCAGCACATTGTCATCTTCGCTCAATTGCGTGTTGCTGGCCAGCAGGTGCGGCTCGTTGTTCTTATCGAATACCTCTTCGACAAAGAAATCAAAGGTACCGCTGTCTGTGCCGGGAATGTAGCGCAGGATCTTTTCATTCGGCCATGCAGGATTGACATCAGCCCAGGTCTCAAAGCCTTCCCCGAAGATCATCGCCAGTTCTTCCATGGTCACTTCGGTCAGAAAGTCATTCTCCTGGCTGACGACCACCGCCAGTGCATCGGTGCCGATCCGAAATTCAATTGGTGTGCGGCCAATGGCTTCACAGCTGGCAATTTCTGAGTCCTTGATCTGGCGGCTGGCGTTGGAAATATCCGTCTCTCCCGCTACACAGAAGCGTTCATAGCCGGCACCAGAGCCAATGCTGTCAATCGTTACATTACCGGCAAAGCCTTCGTCTTCAAATCGTTCGGCCATGCGCTCAGCCAGCGGGAACACGGTGGAACTCCCAGCGGTGATAATGTTTCCGCTGAGCTCCAGGGGATTGACCTCGGGAAGCACGGGTCCAGATTGAGGTTCTTCAACTTCGGGGTCTTCAACTACAAGTTCTTCAACTTCGGATTCTTCGACTACAGGTTCTTTAACTACATCTTCTACTTCATTGGTGGCCACGTTCGATTGCGGTGCACATGCTGCTACCAGCATGGACATCACCATCACGAGACCGAACAAAACAATCATTTTACGACGCATTTTTTCTCCTTTTTGAGAATAAACATAGAATTTGTCCGACAAGATAAGCATATCAGATGGTATTTAACAACACCGCAACCCCCAATTAAAGCTTGGTGAACATTTGTTAACGCTTATAATTTAAAGGCCGATTTTCTTTAAAATTTGATTATTCAGCACCAATCAGGCCCGTATCGGCTATGAATGTGTCATGAACAACCCAATAATTACGACCCCGTCCGCACCAGCTTGCGTTAAACAAAAAATCCCGCAAGCATATTTCATCCTGCGGGATCAATCAGAAGTTGCTATCTAACACATGGTCAGGCTACCAATCCGTATGGAAGGTGCCTTCTTTATCCAGGCGGCGGTAAGTATGCGCCCCAAAAAAGTCACGCTGGGCCTGGGTCAGGTTGGCCGGAAGTCGTTCTGTCCTGTAGGCATCAAAGTAGGCCAAGGCTGAGCTGAGAGCATACACCGGGATGCCCATCGGGATGGCCATCGTCAGCACATACCGCAATGCACCCTGGCGTTTGACCACTTCACCCCGAAAATGGTCATCCATCAGCAGGTTATCCAGCACCGCATTCCGGTCATAGGCCTGCATGATATCATCCAGCAGGTCTGCCCGGATGATGCAGCCAGCCCGCCAGATTTTAGCGATCTTTTTCATATCCAGGGCATAGCCATATTCATCAGAAGCTGCCTGCATCAACCCAAAACCCTGCGCGTAGGCCAGGATCATGCTAGCATACAAGGCTGCCCGTACCGCTGAAAGCAATTCCTCGCGGTCGCCCGAAAAAACTGGGGCAGGTCCTTGAATGAGCTCATAAGCCGCTGTGCGCTGACCTTTCATCCCCGAGATAATCCGGCTGGCCACCGCCGCGTTGATGGTGTGTGTGGGTGCGCCTAAATCAAAGGCGTTCTGGCTGGTCCATTTGCCGGTGCCCTTTTGCTGTGCTTCATCCAGGATTACGTCCAAAAGCGGCTTGCCTGTTTCTTCATCCATCTTTCTGAAGATCTTGTGGGTGATCTCGATCAGATAGGATGACAATTCGCCATCGTTCCACGCCTCAAACAGGTCCCCCAATTCGTCCGCCCCCAAGCCCAAGCCCCTGCTGAGTAAGTCATATACTTCGGCAATCAACTGCATGAGCGCGTATTCGATGCCGTTATGCACCATTTTCACATAATGCCCGGCACCCCCTGGCCCGACGTAATCAACGCACGGTTCTCCATCATAAGCCTTCGCAGCCGCAGCGGTGAAGATCTCCGCCAAAGCCGCCCAGGCCTCCTGGCTGCCACCCGGCATGATGCTGGGGCCATGTAAGGCACCTTCCTCGCCGCCAGATACGCCCGCTCCAATGAACAACAATCCTTCCTTCTCCAAAGCGGTTGTGCGCCGCTCCGTATCCTCAAAAAATGAATTACCGCCGTCGATTAAGATATCCCCGGGATCGAGAAAAGGTTTGATATCATTGATCACTGCATCCACAGCCGGCCCAGCCTTGACCATGATCATAATCCGCCGCGGTTGTTCCACCTTAGCTGCTAATTCAGAATAGCTATAGGCCCCGAAGATGGCCTGATCATCCGTCAAACCAGCCACAAACTCCCTGGTGACCGACTCCGTTCGGTTGTAAACAGCCACCGGGTAACCCTTATTGGCAACATTTAATGCCAGATTCTGCCCCATCACACCCAAACCAACCATCGCAAATTTTGCTTTATCCATCAAATCTCCTGATCTCTTTGTAATTCAGTAATCAACTGCAGCCTGGCAAATAAC